>NZ_JCAXDV010000019.1:0-2941 GCF_059758585.1 Acinetobacter sp. GQ146 | reverse complement strand
GAATAAATGAAAAAACTACAACTGGTGTTCCAATTAATTATGATGATATAAACTCGTGGAATATATTTATATATAAAAGTACGACAAAAATAGCTGAATGTAATCTAGATTAGAATGATTTTATAGATTTTACCAAGCTTTAAATTGTGAAGTTTATTTTAATATTTCCTCTAGTTCTTCTTATGATGGCTTGTTCACGTGCTGATAAATCAGAGGTTAAAAGTCTTAATAATAAGACAATAATTAAAAAAAATGAAAGTGATGCTAACTATGTTTTTGGTGATCGCATCTTAGATAGACATTCATTCTCATCCTATAATGCAGATAGGTTAATATTTCAAATTCAGAGTGATGGTGGTATTGGCGAAAGGGATTTTTTAAACAATATTGAACCTAGTCTTAAAGAAAAAGGATGGTTGTATAAAGAAAAATATAAAAAAGCTTATATTTGCTGTGATAAAAACACTAATCAACTAGAACTAGTACCTCCAGTTAAATTAGATACTTATAGTTCTACTAGTGAAGGACAGTCATTAAACCAGTTGGTTGGGTATTGGAATGTAGGTTTTATTCACTCTAGACATAAACGCTATGTGTGTAATATTGATAGTTAGTATTATTTTAATATGGTTTTAAGTTGATGATAAGATTTATAAAACTGATGTCTGTCTTTACTTTTAGTATTGGTTTATTTGGATGTAATGATGATAGTAATGAGATTAATGTTAAAATGGAAGTTGAGCGAATTTTTAAAAACTATAATTACGATTTAAAGGAAGGGATGAAAAGAGACTTTGTTAGTTATTATAATGTTTTTGTTTCAAAGCAAGATTTATCTCTAGATGAGTTTGAGAAAGTTAAGGGAGAAATAGAGAAGAAATGGAAGTTGGTTTATATCTCAGAGGATCAATATGTATTTTGTTATGATAAGTATAATGATATGACGGTATTGTATCCAAGGAAAATGGATTATTTTGATAAATTTGGACAGAAGTTGTATATAAAGTCGAGTGAGTTAGATAAATGGAATGTTAGTATTTTGTATAGAAAACAAGGTACCTCTTATTGTAAGGATGAAAAATTCAATTAATTTTATAAGTTTTATTGATTAATGCATCTGTTTTTTAGCTTATTTTTGTGATTAAAAAATGATGGAATTGTTAAAAATAAATTACTTTTTAATTTTTACTATATGCCTTTATTCTTGCACTAGCGTTGAAGAAACTCAACAAGGTGAGTATTTTACACATGTCATTAATCAATACTTTGGGGAATATCAGCCAAATGAAAAAAATTGGGTTGATACGCCAGAAAGTAAATATTCAATTACTAAAATAAAAAAATCAAATCTTTCTTTAAATGATTTTTCTAATATTCGTAAGAAGTTGGAAGTTGATGGTTGGAAACTTATTTCTGATCAAGATAGTTACTACGAGTATTGTTTGGGTAAGAAAATACATATAGGTATACTTTATCCAATACGACCACATCATTACAACTCTGAAGGGCGCGAAGTTAAATATACAGATATTAATGACTGGCTAGTAGGATTGTCTTATGGGGAAAGTGGAGTGAATCAATGTAGAAAAGATGAGATACCCGTAATTAAATTAGATTAATTTAAAAAGATAATTTGAACAAGTGTTGAAATGCTATCTTTAGATGTATTCTTAATATTTTTTTGGAAAAAATATCAGCATCTATGAAAATATAGAAATAGATTTTGACTGAGATATAGATGCTAGTACTTTTGTTAGTATTTTCTCTTTTAACTATAGGATAAATATTAAGAGTAAATTATGAAAGTTATTTCAATGTTGTTTTTATCTTTTTTGCTGACTGCATGTTCACGTGCTGAGGAAAAGCAGCAAGATCAATATTTTAATAAAGTAATTGATAACTACTTTGGAAAGTACGACCCACGGGAGAAAGTTTGGATTAATAATCCTGTGAATAAGTATGCAACAGCAGAGGTGGAAAAATCAAAAATGTCATTTGGTGATTTTGAAAATATATAGAAAAATTTGAAAGATGATCGTTGGGTGCTAATATCAAGTCGTGATAGCTTTTTTGAATATTGTCTGGATAAAAAGATCTATATGGGAGTGCTGTATCCAACTAATACAAAACACTATGGTTATGATGGTGAGGAAATAAAATATGAAAATATAAATGAATGGTCAGTTGGACTGTCGTATAGTGAAACAGGAGTTAAGCATTGTATTAAAGATGAAATTCCAATAATTAAGTTGTATTGATTTTTTTAATAAACTGAAATTTTATTGATTAAGTAGTTTTATGTATGTTGTTAAGAATAATTTTATTTTTTATTTTGGCTCTATCAATTGTTGCATGTGATAATAAAGATGTTCTAAGTGGTTCTAGGGTTGAGAATTCTATAATAAAATATTTTGAAAAAGATGCTAATTATATTTTTGGTGATCACATCCTAGATAGATATTCATTCTCTTCTTACAATGCAGATCGGTTAATTTTTAAAATTCAGAGTGATGATACTATTAGTGAAAGAAATTTTTTAAATAATATTGAAGCTAGTCTTAAAGAAAGTGGTTGGTTTTATAAAGAAAAATACAAAGAATCATATGTATATTGTGATAAGGAAATGAATCAATTAGAACTTGTACCACCTGTAAATTTGGATTCATATGGTAGTATTGGTGAAGGGCAGTCCTTAAATCAATTGGTTGGATATTGGAATATAAGTTTTATTCACTCAAGACATAAACGTTATGTTTGTAATATTACTCATTAAAATTATTTTAATGTAATTAAAGTATAGGTTTGGTGTTATATTATATAAAAAATAAATGATCATGAATCCTATTTTGAAAATTATTTTAATGCTATTGAATAAAATTGATGAGTTTTTATGTAAATGTATGACTTAATAAAATTTGAAGGCCACATTCAACGACTAGAA
>NZ_JCAXDV010000018.1:0-5544 GCF_059758585.1 Acinetobacter sp. GQ146 | reverse complement strand
ATTAATGAGCTGGCGATGACTTACTCTCACATGGGTAACCCCACACTACCATCAGCGCTAAGAGGTTTCACTTCTGAGTTCGGGAAGGGATCAGGTGGTTCACTCTTGCTATTGTCGCCAGCACAACTGTTTATGGATACTTGCTTAGTCTTACGTGTTTGCTAAGTTTTTTTCCAAATGAGTTATTAACAGGTATATTTGAGTTTCGTATTGTATCTAGCTTTATAACTAAATCAAGTTCAATCATTACTGATTGTTTGGATTTGAATCGATTTAAGCTTTATATACAACTGCTTGGGTGTTGTATAGTCAAGCCTCACGAGCAATTAGTATTGGTCAGCTTCACATATCACTATGCTTCCACATCCAACCTATCAACGTCGTAGTCTTCAACGGCTCTTTAGAGGACATAAAGTCCTAGGGAAATCTTATCTTGAGGTAGGCTTCCCGCTTAGATGCTTTCAGCGGTTATCCCTTCCGAACATAGCTACCCGGCGATGCGACTGGCGTCACAACCGGTACACCAGAGGTTCGTCCACTCTGGTCCTCTCGTACTAGGAGCAGATCCTCTCAAATTTCCAGCGCCCACGGTAGATAGGGACCGAACTGTCTCACGACGTTCTAAACCCAGCTCGCGTACCTCTTTAAATGGCGAACAGCCATACCCTTGGGACCTGCTTCAGCCCCAGGATGAGATGAGCCGACATCGAGGTGCCAAACACCGCCGTCGATATGAACTCTTGGGCGGTATCAGCCTGTTATCCCCAGAGTACCTTTTATCCGTTGAGCGATGGCCCTTCCATACAGAACCACCGGATCACTAAGACCTACTTTCGTACCTGCTCGACTTGTGGGTCTCGCAGTTAAGCGCGCTTTTGCCTTTATACTCTACGCGTGATTTCCGACCACGCTGAGCGCACCTTCGTACTCCTCCGTTACTCTTTAGGAGGAGACCGCCCCAGTCAAACTACCCACCAGACATGGTCCTCGTCCCGGATAACGGGACAGAGTTAGAACCTCAACATTACCAGGGTGGTATTTCAAGGACGGCTCCATTGGAACTGGCGTTCCAACTTCAAAGCCTCCCACCTATCCTACACAAGTAAGGTCAAAGTTCAATGTCAAGCTGCAGTAAAGGTTCACGGGGTCTTTCCGTCTAGCCGCGGGTACACCGCATCTTCACGGCGAATTCGATTTCACTGAGCCTCTGCTGGAGACAGCGCCGCCATCATTATGCCATTCGTGCAGGTCGGAACTTACCCGACAAGGAATTTCGCTACCTTAGGACCGTTATAGTTACGGCCGCCGTTTACTGGGGCTTCGATCAAGAGCTTCGCTTACGCTAACCCCATCAATTAACCTTCCAGCACCGGGCAGGCATCACACCCTATACGTCCACTTTCGTGTTTGCAGAGTGCTATGTTTTTAATAAACAGTTGCAGCGGCCTGGTTTCTGTGGCTGCCAATAGCTCAGGGAGCAAGTCCCATCACCGTCAGCAGCGTAC
Organism: Acinetobacter sp. GQ146; assembly: GCF_059758585.1. Lineage (NCBI taxonomy): Bacteria > Pseudomonadati > Pseudomonadota > Gammaproteobacteria > Moraxellales > Moraxellaceae > Acinetobacter > Acinetobacter sp. GQ146. Next base: position 4,039 of record NZ_JCAXDV010000018.1, on the reverse strand, counting down.
CTTCTCCCGAAGTTACGGTACCATTTTGCCTAGTTCCTTCAGCAGAGTTCTCTCAAGCGCTTTGGTCTACTCGACCTGACCACCTGTGTCGGTTTCGGGTACGATTCCTGTGTAACTGAAGCTTAGAGACTTTTCCTGGAAGCATGGTATCAGCCACTTCACTGTACAAGTACAGCTTGCTATCAGTTCTCAGCATAGAGTACCCCGGATTTGCCTAAGATACATGCCTACAACCTTCCACCTGGACAACCAACGCCAGGCTGACTTAACCTTCTCCGTCCTCTCATCGCATTACACAGAAGTATTGGAATATTAACCAATTTCCCATCGACTACGCCTCTCGGCCTCGCCTTAGGGGTCGACTCACCCAGCCCCGATTAACGTTGGACTGGAACCCTTGGTCTTTCAGCGAACGGGTTTTTCACCCGTTTTGTCGTTACTCACGTCAGCATTCGCACTTCTGATACCTCCAGCAGACTTCTCAATCCACCTTCATCGGCTTACAGAACGCTCCCCTACCACTTGACTAATGTCAAATCCGCAGCTTCGGCACATAGTTTTAGCCCCGTTACATCTTCCGCGCAGGCCGACTCGACTAGTGAGCTATTACGCTTTCTTTAAAGGGTGGCTGCTTCTAAGCCAACCTCCTAGCTGTCTATGCCTTCCCACATCGTTTCCCACTTAACTATGATTTTGGGGCCTTAGCTGGCGGTCTGGATTGTTTTCCTCTTGACTACGGACGTTAGCACCCGCAGTCTGTCTCCCGGATAGTACTCATAGGTATTCGGAGTTTGCATCGGTTTGGTAAGTCGGGATGACCCCCTAGCCGAAACAGTGCTCTACCCCCTATGGTATTCGTCCGAGGCGCTACCTAAATAGCTTTCGGGGAGAACCAGCTATCACCAGGCTTGATTAGCCTTTCACCCCTATCCACAAGTCATCCCCTGGCTTTTCAACGACAGTGGGTTCGGTCCTCCAGTTAGTGTTACCCAACCTTCAACCTGCTCATGGATAGATCGCCTGGTTTCGGGTCTACACCCAGCAACTAAACGCCCTATTAAGACTCGGTTTCCCTACGGCTCCCCTATACGGTTAACCTCGCTACTGAATGTAAGTCGCTGACCCATTATACAAAAGGTACGCAGTCACCGAACAAGTCGGCTCCCACTGCTTGTATGCATGCGGTTTCAGGATCTATTTCACTCCCCTCACAGGGGTTCTTTTCGCCTTTCCCTCACGGTACTGGTTCACTATCGGTCAGTCAGGAGTATTTAGCCTTGGAGGATGGTCCCCCCATATTCAGACAAGGTTTCACGTGCCTCGCCCTACTCGACATCATCATATAAGCCCTTTCGTGTACAGGACTATCACCCACTATGGTTGCACTTCCCAGAGCATTCCACTAAAACTTATATGACTTAATGGGCTTTTCCCCGTTCGCTCGCCGCTACTGAGGGAATCTCAATTGATTTCTTTTCCTAAGGGTACTGAGATGTTTCACTTCCCCTCGTTCGCCTTGCAACACTATGTATTCATGTTGCAATACCTACCTTATAGTAGGTGGGTTTCCCCATTCAGAAATCTCCGGATCACAGGATATTTGCCGCCTCCCCGGAGCTTATCGCAGGCTATTACGTCTTTCATCGCCTCTGACTGCCAAGGCATCCACCACATGCACTTAATTACTTGACTATACAACCCCAAACAGTCGCTAATACCTACAAGTAGTATTATCAACATTACAGTTTAGAGCACTGTGCACTTAAGCACCGTACAGCTTCAATCTAAATTCATATACCAAAACGCTTGATTCAGTTAATTTCGCTAGTAACTCATTTCACTCAACGTTAACAATTGCTTGTTAAGTTAACTAAAACGAGTATGAACAAATTATTTCAACTCAAATATATTCTGTTAATGATTCACTACGTCCTCGTCGGAGCGTAGTCAACTGTGATAAATCACAGAAGTTAACAAGACGCGCATATTACGCTAACTTCTTACTAATTTCTATAATCTAAAACTTCGTTTGCCTATTTCTTAGCTCATCACATAGTGATGGATGGTGGAGACTAGGAGAGTCGAACTCCTGACCTCCTGCGTGCAAAGCAGGCGCTCTACCAACTAAGCTAAGTCCCCAGCTTATCATTTCGATCAATGTCTCTGTGTTCTGTACTAATCGCTTAGTCAATCAGATTTGGTGGGTCTGACAAGACTTGAACTTGTGACCCCACGCTTATCAAGCGTGTGCTCTAACCAACTGAGCTACAGACCCTCAGATACATCGTCATGAAGAACAACTTGTTGTGGATTCTTACCAATCGTCAATCTTTCGTTAAGGAGGTGATCCAGCCGCAGGTTCCCCTACGGCTACCTTGTTACGACTTCACCCCAGTCATCGGCCACACCGTGGTAACCGCCCTCTTTGCAGTTAGGCTAGCTACTTCTGGTGCAACAAACTCCCATGGTGTGACGGGCGGTGTGTACAAGGCCCGGGAACGTATTCACCGCGGCATTCTGATCCGCGATTACTAGCGATTCCGACTTCATGGAGTCGAGTTGCAGACTCCAATCCGGACTACGATCGGCTTTTTGAGATTAGCATCACATCGCTGTGTAGCAACCCTTTGTACCGACCATTGTAGCACGTGTGTAGCCCTGGTCGTAAGGGCCATGATGACTTGACGTCGTCCCCGCCTTCCTCCAGTTTGTCACTGGCAGTATCCTTAAAGTTCCCACCCGAAGTGCTGGCAAATAAGGAAAAGGGTTGCGCTCGTTGCGGGACTTAACCCAACATCTCACGACACGAGCTGACGACAGCCATGCAGCACCTGTATGTAAGTTCCCGAAGGCACCAATCCATCTCTGGAAAGTTCTTACTATGTCAAGACCAGGTAAGGTTCTTCGCGTTGCATCGAATTAAACCACATGCTCCACCGCTTGTGCGGGCCCCCGTCAATTCATTTGAGTTTTAGTCTTGCGACCGTACTCCCCAGGCGGTCTACTTATCGCGTTAGCTGCGCCACTAAAGCCTCAAAGGCCCCAACGGCTAGTAGACATCGTTTACGGCATGGACTACCAGGGTATCTAATCCTGTTTGCTCCCCATGCTTTCGTACCTCAGCGTCAGTATTAGGCCAGATGGCTGCCTTCGCCATCGGTATTCCTCCAGATCTCTACGCATTTCACCGCTACACCTGGAATTCTACCATCCTCTCCCATACTCTAGCTGACCAGTATCGAATGCAATTCCTAAGTTAAGCTCAGGGATTTCACATCCGACTTAATCAGCCGCCTACGCACGCTTTACGCCCAGTAAATCCGATTAACGCTCGCACCCTCTGTATTACCGCGGCTGCTGGCACAGAGTTAGCCGGTGCTTATTCTGCGAGTAACGTCCACTATCCCTAGGTATTAACTAGAGTAGCCTCCTCCTCGCTTAAAGTGCTTTACAACCAAAAGGCCTTCTTCACACACGCGGCATGGCTGGATCAGGCTTGCGCCCATTGTCCAATATTCCCCACTGCTGCCTCCCGTAGGAGTCTGGGCCGTGTCTCAGTCCCAGTGTGGCGGATCATCCTCTCAGACCCGCTACAGATCGTCGCCTTGGTAGGCCTTTACCCCACCAACTAGCTAATCCGACTTAGGCTCATCTATTAGCACAAGGTCCGAAGATCCCCTGCTTTCCCCCGTAGGGCGTATGCGGTATTAGCATCCCTTTCGAGATGTTGTCCCCCACTAATAGGCAGATTCCTAAGCATTACTCACCCGTCCGCCGCTAAGATCAGTAGCAAGCTACTTCTCTCCGCTCGACTTGCATGTGTTAAGCCTGCCGCCAGCGTTCAATCTGAGCCATGATCAAACTCTTCAGTTTAAAATCAATAGTGCATATAGTGCACCAATCTTGGCTCATCAATTACTGACAAAAATTTGCTCAAATAAACTTCGAGTAATTTCTACCATCAATCAATGAAAATATATTCGATCAATCAATCAGTAAAAATCCACACAAGTTGTTCTTCATAATCTCTTAATGATCT
>NZ_JCAXDV010000017.1:0-6040 GCF_059758585.1 Acinetobacter sp. GQ146 | reverse complement strand
GTTTTTCCAACGACCAGTGGCAAGTTTGAGGTGAAGGCAGGGCAGCATGTGTTTACATCAGGGGCAAATGTCAATAGTAATGTACCGCAGTTGCCAAAGTCGAAATCGCTTAAAGGTGCTTTAGAGTTATTGAGAACTTATGGTGGTGATAACTTCTTCAAACAGAATAGCTATAAGGTCATTGATTCACTTGGTAAGCAGCTTACAGGTAAGCTAGATGCAAATGGTTTTGCTCAAGTGACAGGGATTGCCCCAGGTGCAGCTAAAGTTATTTTTGAGAAAGATGAGACTAGTGCATGGGCACCAAGTAGTGATTTTAAACGTGATTATACTTGGGCAGAACCTGTAGGGAACGTTGCAGCGTCGTTAAGTAGTGCATTAGAACAGAACATGAAACAACAACTGACCAGCAATTTACTTTCGATGGATAAAAATAGTCTTAAAAACATAGGAAAAAATACCTTAAATGATTTAGCTGAGCAGACAGTTGGACAAATCAAGGATCAAGTCAGCAATACCGCTTTAAGTGTTGTTTCAAAACAGTTGAACCTTAATATTTCTCCTGAACAAATCAAAAGTTTGGCACAAATAGCCAAGGATCCAAATCAGTCAATTGAGATGATAAAAGCTCAAGGAATGGATTTGGTTAAAGATCGTGTTACTGCAAAACTAATGGAAACAGCCAAAATTGATTCAGTACGTCAGCAAGACGTTGTTGATTATTTTCATGCTAAGAATAAGCGTTAGTATGAGATTTAATCAAAGCATAAGGTTTTAAAAATTGACGTATTGAGATGAATTTAGGGTTTTAAATTAATGATTAAAGAAAATACTCAACAAGTAATAGATAGCAAAGAGTCAACAATCGAACTTGCTATTTTTAATTTAGATAGCGTAAACACGGTGACTGACCTGCAAGTAATTGCCAAGCAAATCCAGCTTTATTTACAGGTATGTGGTAATACCAGTTTAGAGCAGCTACAGGGTAATGCTAATGTCCCGACGGTAGCCAATATTTTTGCCTTAACAGGCAGTGTACTCGATCTGGTTCTTTACGCGACAGAGAGTAAAACCGAGGATGCAGGTGTACAACAGGGTGCTTTGCTAGCTGCAAATTTAATTGGGTTATTTGCAGAGCCAAGTAGTGAAGCACATGCACGAATGGCTTTACGTCCGATGTTCGGTTTAATGTCGCAATGCTTATATCCTGAAAATGGAAAGATCAAAGAAGCCGATATTAAGCGTTTGGGGCTGCATCTGAATGCGATGGTGGCGGGTGATTTAGAAAAATTCTTACAAGAAACACAAGCCAAATTAACGGACTTACTCTCACAGGCAACGATTTTAGGAAGTAGCATTCTTAAAAGCTTGTCAGTACCTGCTACACCAATAAGTACAAGTATGACCGCAATGTCAGCAGGTGCTACAGCAGAGAAAAGAGATCCGACACTAAAATTCAGTAATTGGTCTGCACCACTTATTGATTTAATTGCTCAAACAAGTCAGGCGGACTTAACACCTAAGCTTCAGCCAAATATTCAAACACGCTTACAGCAAAAAGCAACACAAGCAATTGCCACATTAAGCCAGACATTGCAGCAACAAGCCAACGCTGGACAAAAATACAGCTTGGCTTGGTTATTACAACAAACTTTAACTGCGATTCAGGCCAGTGAAAATAAAGGCAATGCCAGTGTGCCGATTAACCAGACGGGAGAATATGAGCGTCATACCAAAGGGGATACCTTAGAGTTTGTGAGCTTACAGGCCAATGCATTAAATGCACCACCTTGTGAAGGTAAAGGCACAGAAACGGGCCAAAGTATCAGTTATTCGATTGGTGCAGAGCGGGTTCAGCATGCCGATTTCTATTTACCGAAAATCGGTTTTGTATTTAGTCGCCAATATAACTCGCAAATGGATGAGTTTGATCAAGGGATGATGGGTGCGCGCTGGATGATGCCATTTTCCAATGTGATCCTGCCAAAAGAACAAGGCTATATCTTTATTGATGCCAAAGGTCGTAAACATCCATTACCGTCTACGATTTTGCAGCAGGCGTATACTGTGCCTTATGAAGGAATGACGGTTTACCCAATTGAAAATGGTGATTTGCTATTAAATTTTGGCGGTGACTGGAACTTTCATTTCCACCAATTTAGTCTTGGTCAGCCTTATCATTTAGTTCAACAATTTAATGAAAATACCAATGAAAAAATTAGCCTAAGTTATCTTTTGGCAGATGGAGTTGCTTATCTTCAAGCAATTGATTTCCAGTTTAAACAGGTGCAGCATCAACTAAAATTTGCCTTTAATGAGCAAGTTAAGATTATTGCTGTATTTGTGGATGATCAAATTGAACCTTGGGCACGCTATCACTATGATGCTCAAGGCAACCTGACTACAGCTTTCGATCAAAATGGACATGCAAGACAATACGAATATAATCAGGCGCATCAGTTAACCCGCTATACCGATCGTACAGGCCGTGGGCAAAATGTTCGTTATGAGTCGATGTTGCCAAATGCCAAAGCCATTGAAGAATGGGCAGATGATGGCAGCTTTCATACCAAACTGAAATGGCACCCACGTTTACGTCAGGTTGCAGTTTACGATGCTTATGATAATCCGACCTATTATTATTTTGATCTGGATGGTTTTACCTATCGTACCCGTTTAGGTGATGGACGAGAGTCTTGGTATTCTCGTGATGGTGAAAAACGTATTACCCGACAAATTGATTTTGAAAGTCGAGAAACTCAACAAGAATATAATGATCAGGGCCAACTGGCGAAAATTGTACAGCCAAATGGTGGTGTGATTCGTTTTGCTTATGATGAACAAGGCAATTTAACCGAAACCAAAGATCCAGAAGGCAATATCTGGAAACGTGAATATGATGCACAGGGCAACGTCAGCAAAGAGATTAATCCTTTAGGTCATGTTACCCAATATAAATACAACACCAGTAATCAAGTTGTAGAAGTGATTGATGCCAAAGGTGGTATCAAAAAAATCCAGTACAATGATCAAGGACAAATGCTGTCTTATATTGATTGTTCAGGAAAAAGTAGTACATGGGAATATGATGAAGAAGGTGACCTAAGTGCCCAGCAAGCAGCGAATGAGCAGAAAGTTCAATATCTGTATAGCATGCAAGGCAAAGATAAAGGTCAGCTTCAAGCGATTGTTTACCCAGATGGATTAAAAGAGCTGTTTGAGCATGATGAAGAGGGTCGCTTGCTTAAACACACCGATACCAACGGCCTAATTACTCAATATCAATACAATAATGTCGGCTTGCTTGAGCATCGGATTGATGCCAATCAGCACCGTGTGAGCTATCAATGGGATAAACAAGGACGTCTTCAAAAGCTTATGAACCAGAATCAGGCTGAATACTTGTTTGGCTATAACAAGTTGGGTCAGTTAGTTCGTGAACAAGCATTTGATGGTGAAGAAAAGCACTATAGTTATACTGAAAATGGTCTATTGTTCCAGATTCGCCAACCCAATATTTTGACTGAATTTAGCTATTATGATGATGGGCTGATTGCATCTAAAAAGTATACTAACCTGCATACTCATCAAAGCCAGACAGAGCAATTTGAATATAACTTAAATCAACAATTAAGCTCAGCCAGTAATGCTGAGAGCCAAGTGCAAATGTATCGTAACCAGCTTGGGCAATTGGTGCGTGAACATCAGCATTATAAGCTGTTGAATCTAACGGCTGTGCTACGTTATGAATATGATGAATTAGGTAATCTGGTTAAAACCATTCGTCCCGATGGGCAGGAACAGACGAACCTAAGCTATGGTTCAGGGCATATCTACGGAATTGCTTTTAACCAACAGGATATTGTTTCTTTCCAGCGTGATGATTTGCATCGTGAAACGGTACGTTTTCTGGCAAATGGTTTGGTACAAACCAAGCACTATAATGATGTGGGGTTATTGATTTCTCAACAGATTGAGCCTGAGCAAGAAAGCTCAGATTTTTTACGTTATCAAGCGTATAGACATTATCAATATGATAACAACTATTTGCTCACCCAAGTTGAAGACAGTCGTTTAGGACACCTCAATTATCAATATGATCCGATTGGACGTTTGATTTCAACCCAGAGCCTGCATAAAAACGAAAGTTTTAAGTTTGATCCAGCGGGGAATTTGGTTGATCCAATGAATCAGACAACACATGCCAAAAATAATTTAATCAAACAGTATCAAGGCAAGCATTATCAATATGATGTACAAGGCAATGTGATTGAAACTACGCAAAATGGTAAAACCTTAAAGCTGACTTGGGACAATCATAACCGTTTAATTCAAAGTAACTTAAATGGTCATGTGACACAGTATGGCTATGATGTATTTGGACGTCGTTTATATAAGAAATCATCAAACCAAGACTTCACCTTATTTGGTTGGGATGGTGATTTGATGATTTGGGAATCAAGTCGAAATTCAGATAATCCCCAAAAGAGCTATACCAAACATTACGTCTATGAGCCTGACAGCTTTGTGCCGTTAATGCAGGCAGGTTATCAAGGTTTTATTGAACTAATTGAAACACCTGATTATAGCGAATACCTCAACAAGCCTTATTCTATTTATAAAGATCCGATCTGGAGCACAGATACACGTAAAAACCGTGTGGCTTTAGAGCAAACTGTTTTTTATCATTGTGATCAGGTGGGAACACCGCAAACACTCAGCAATGCTACAGGTGAATGTGTTTGGGAAATTACCCAAGATACGTGGGGTACTGCACTCGAGATTCAAATGCTAGATAAGGACAATCCATTTGAGCAGAGTAATCTTAGATTCCAAGGTCAGTATTACGATAATGAAACAGGACTGCATTATAACCGTTATCGTTATTATGAGCCGTATAGTGCAAGGTATATGAGTAAAGATCCGATAGGATTATTCGGTGGATATAACACTTCTGCCTATGTAAGTGATCCAACTCAATGGGTCGATCCAATGGGACTTAGTAGTCAGAAAATAATAAAGACCAATAAATGGATAACTCAAGATGAAAAAGATACATTAGGTAAACTTATAAATAATGCTCAGCGAAATGCAGCAGTTGCGATCACAGCTGGTTCTAAAGTTCATAAAACTTTAACTAATAGTTATCAACAAGCAAAAAATGGGGCAGGAATAATATATCAAAATACAAGTGAGGCCGTGAGTTGGGCTGCACCTAAAGTTAAAGAGGGCGGGCAGGTTTTATATAATGACGTAAAAAATGCTGGAAATAATGCATATGAATATGCAAAGAGCATAGGACAGCAAGGTAAAGAGAAAGTTAATCAAACAATAGATACTTCTGGAAAAGTTATGACAATGGCATGTTATATGCACCAAGGCTGTAAGCTTCCAGATTATTTATATTGCACTCACTCTGGTGGAAGACGTGGAGCAGGTGTCGCTGTAAATTTATGGAATGGTCAATCCTATGCAACTATAGGTGTAGATGGCACCTATGTGTATAAACAGATATACAAAGGGATGAGAAATACCGCTGTAGATATTAAAAAAATGGCTCAGCTACTTGGTGGACAATGTAGTTTAGGATTTATTTATAATAGTAGTGGTTCTGGTGCAAAAGCTACAGATGATTTTTTAAAGGGAGGAGCTGTTAGTGCAGGAGCAACTCTTCGAAACATTCGGTTGGGTGCGACTACAGCATCAAGCGAATGGTTGAATTTAAAATCACCTAAAGCTATTGAAATAGGTTTAAGTTCAGATAAAGCTGATATTGATGCTGGTGCTTCAATTAGTATTCCGCTTTTACAAACACCAGTTAAGTATTAAGGTAAAATTATGAAATCTATATTAGTGTTATTCATTTTAATTTTTATTACTGCATGCTCTAGTGCTGAAAGACCTAAAGTTGTTCCTGATCGATTTAAAGATTTTATGAATCAATATTTTTATGGTTATAAATATGAGTATAAAGATATTAGTGCGCGTGGTAATCACAACTATGGGCAGCAATATGCACTCATCAAAATAGATAAAAGTG
>NZ_JCAXDV010000016.1:0-6613 GCF_059758585.1 Acinetobacter sp. GQ146 | reverse complement strand
CAATGTCGTAATTATAAAGTTTGCCGTATAGTATAAAAAATTAGCGACTATAGCCAGTGCTGATCTTAAATTTAGGGCACTTTGTGACATAAATTGGCAATATAAAAAGGAATCCGCGCAGACTCATTCTGTCTAAAGATGTATTAATCTTGGGTTTAAAATAATTTCAATGCACGATGGCACAAAAAACAAAATAACAATAAAAATCAATGAAATAAATTTAACCCTTTTTAAGCTACTATCCCATCGCAAACCTAGTTTATGATGCCATAATCACCACAATATTCGACTTATTCCTTGATGGTTGTGTTTACAAAATTATTTCCACCAAGGTTATACTAGACTTGCAGGATTAAGCCTGTGCTTTTAACCAACTCACAAAAGCATCGACTTTCGGTAAACACCGATCTTGAGGTGAAGCCAGATAATAATGCTGCTGACACGCCATCCGCATTTCGGGAAAAGGCATAATCAACTCCCCTCGTTCGAGATCTTGCTGAACCAATCTTTTTCTGCCCATACAAATCCCAAGATGGTGCTTGGCTGCCAAAATCGCCAGATCCGAGCGATCAAACTGCATCCCTTTTGTGGTCTCCAGTTCTATTGCAAAATGATTGGCCCAACTCTGCCACTCTTCGGTTCCCGTACCGTTACTCCATGCTTGGCTGTCATGCAATAAAGTACAATCCCGTAAATACTGTATATTACTGAATAAATTCATCTTTTTGGCATATTCTGGGCTACAGACTGGCACAATCTGTTCATCCATTAAATACTGATAATTCAGATTTACTGCAGGCTGATGGTCAAAATAAAGTGCCAGATCAATTCCTGTTCGTTGCAAATTAACAGTGTCATTGCCTGTTAAAATCGACAACTCGATCAGTGGATATTTTTGAATAAAATCCTGAAGTTTGGGAATCAGCCAACATTGGGTAATCGAGGGCCGCGCATAAATGGTGAGCGAACCTGCCAAAGCCTGATTCTGAATAGCATGTAGCTCATTATTCAATTGATCAAGCGAAGATTGCATTGCGATAAACAGCCGTTGACCTTCATGGGTCAATTCCACTTTACGATGTAATCTTAAAAACAGTGGAAAATTAAGTTCTTTTTCTAATTGACTGATTTGATGGCTGACCGCACTGGGCGTCAAACACAACTCTTCCGCAGCCAGAGCAAAAGATTGATGTCGAGCTGCGACTTCAAAGCTATACAGTTTGGCCAACTGAAACCCCGTCAAACTTTTATGGATGGTCGACATTTACACACTCCCCGCTACTCATTCAGCTGTATGTATGCCGATCTAAAACCAGCCTACTCAGGTGAGCATACATCATCATTTATAGCAAAAATCTTGGTTTTATATATTTTCAGATGAATCATTTTAATCTCAAAGCAAAATATCATCATTTGACTGCGCTGAATAAATACATTGAAATGCCAGAACAAGATTGCTTTTAACACGACCATATTCTGTTTTCTGCCTGCCCATTTCTGAATGAGTCCCCCATATGAACGCTCAGCAAAGACATCACCTCATTGAACAATTTCCCATCGTACAAACACTTATCGACTTAAAAGAAATACTTTGGCTCAATCCGAATTTTACGACTTTAACAGCGGGGCTGCCTTATGTCGGACTGAATCAAGCCGATATTGATGATGCACGTGATCGTTTAACACGTTTTGCACCCTATTTAATGCAAGCCTTCCCAGAAACAGCTAAAAATCAGGGCATTATTGAATCTGAACTGGTTCGTATTCCCAATATGCAACAACAGCTCGGCAGTCAGTTAGGTAAAAAACTGCAAGGCACCCTGTGGTTAAAATTGGACAGTCATTTACCCATATCGGGTTCAATTAAAGCTCGCGGTGGCATTTATGAAGTGTTGTGTCATGCCGAAAAACTCGCTTTGGCGGCAGGATTACTCAAACTTGATGATGACTACAGCAAGTTAAATCAGCCGGAATTTAAAGCTTTTTTCAGTCAATACAGTATTGCAGTCGGCTCGACAGGAAATTTAGGACTTTCGATTGGCATCATGAGTGCTCAATTGGGCTTTAAAGTCACGGTACATATGTCCGCAGATGCACGGCAATGGAAAAAAGATAAATTACGTGCCCACGGTGTCAACGTGGTTGAATATCTTGAAGATTACGGAGTTGCGGTTGAGCAAGGACGCAAAGCGGCATTAAACGATCCAAGCTGCTATTTCATTGATGATGAAAACTCCAAAACGCTATTTTTAGGCTATGCCGTTGCAGGTCAACGCTTAAAACAACAATTGCAGCAACGCCAAATTGAGGTTAATCAAGATCATCCTTTATTTGTCTATTTACCTTGTGGTGTAGGTGGTGGTCCTGGTGGAGTTGCTTTTGGTCTAAAAATGGCTTTCGGCGATCATGTGCATTGCTTTTTTGCCGAACCGACTCATTCCCCTTGTATGTTATTGGGCATTGCGACAGGTCTACATGATCAGATTTCGGTACAGGATATTGGTATTGATAACATTACTGCTGCAGATGGATTAGCTGTGGGTCGTGCATCTGGGTTTGTAGGGCGTGCTATGCAACGGCTACTGGATGGACTTTATACCTTGGATGACCAAACGCTCTATCAATTACTTGGTCTACTCAATCAAACTGAAGACCTAAAACTAGAACCTTCTGCTTTAGCAGGGATGTTAGGACCTTTCTTGATTTCGCAACATCCAGAATATGCTGCGATGCAGCATTTCACAGCCACACAATTGCAAAATGCCAATCATATTGTTTGGGGAACAGGCGGAGGAATGGTACCACCTGAAGAAATGCAGAAATACCTGAGTAAAGCACAGAAATAGGATTTCGTCTTTCTGCGAGCTGATTTTAACTATCCATAATCTGGTCAATTCAGCTTTGAAAAAACTGAAAATATAGTGATTGAGGTGGAAGCAAAGTTTCAACCTCAATCTACTTTTTTTTGAAATCATGCAAGTATAAAAAACCTCTCCAAAATAAAATTTGGAGAGGTTCGATTGAAACTAGAAAAAAGCTTAAATCACAATCACTCCCATACCATTCACGATATCGTTATCAACATAGACCGTATTCGCCCCCAAAGTATATTGAGTAACTTGCACTCCACCAATCATGCTTGATGCACCTTTAATTGCACCAATCATTTCAACCTGATCATAGGCATCACCAAAAATTTGCAATGATGTACCTCCCGTGACGTTTAAAACATCCGATGCTGTTAAGGTGAGTTTTGAACCTTCGGTTCCATTGGCTAAATCAATACGTTCGATATTATGAATAGTCGGTTCAGCCGCACCATTGTAATTCGATAAATCTAAATCAATGCCGCCTAATAAAGTTAAGGTATCCGTTCCAGTACCACCATCTACTGAAGCAAATCCAGTCCCTGTCACCATGATTAGATCATCACCATCGCCCCCATTGAGCGTATCGAAACCATTACCATCAATCAGTAGGTCATTGCCATCACCACCGTTTAATGTATCGTTGCCTGCACCGCCACGAAGTAGGTCATTTCCAGAACTACCATTAAGCGTATCATCACCATCGTAGCCATAAAGACGCTCATGAATGGTGCCTGATACACTTACACTGTCATTTAATGGATCGTTTGCAGAAGTTCCCTGAATAATATCGTAGTTTTCTTGACCTCCTAACAAACTTTGAAGCACATCAGCATTGACTAAAGAGCTAAATGAATCGGAATCAGATAAACCATAACTATCTGTTGCAGTGATGCTAAAACTACCTAAAGCACTAATGTCTAATCCTGCTGCCAATCCAAGTAAGTTTTGATCAGAACCAAGTTTAATCGTGGCTAACAACTCATTAATAGCCAAGTTATCAATATTACCACCATCGAGTGCCGTGATTGTCAACGTAGAAGTAGGGCCTACGAGGCCTAGAATACCTGTATTAACTACATTAATTTCAAGCCCTAGCTCTACAGCCAACTGAGCAGATGCAGACAAGCTAAACTCTCCCAAACTCACACCGATAAGACCAGTGAACTTAACTTCGACAGACCGTAAATTTTGATTAGCATCAACAGCTACAAACGCTTGCTGATCTAAATCAATAATGCCAAGTACATCTGCACCAATTAGACCCAGCAAAGTTGCATCGGTAGCCTGAGCAATCGGTGCGACATTTGGTTGTGCTGAGGTAGCTGGTGAAGTAGAGTCAAAAGTGATATTAGTTGAAGCAGTATCACCATCATTATCCACTATCACCACATCGAAAGATGAAGAACCATTTAAGTCCGTATTCGTAGTTGCCTGATCTACCAATAGGTTTCCATTTTTAAGTAAATTCGAAATAATCTCTTGCTGAGTGGTATAACTACCTACTAAATCTACATTCGTAAATGTAATGTGCTGATCAGAAGTTGTAGTTGGTGTTGCAGCAGAAAGCGTACCCGCGGTATTGATATAAAGAATTGTATTGCTACCATCAAAGACAAAGTATAAATAGTTTGCCAAGTTTCCAATACTTATCCCTTTCGCCAGTTCACCGTCTAATAAGCCGCGTAAGTCGAGAATATCCCCTCCACCGGCAACAGGTTGTTTAGAAAAGTCAATAATGGTATCTACGGCTGGTTCCACAACAGTACCCTGATTCCCTTTCTCCCAAAGGAAGGTGTCATTGCCTGAGCCACCTGTTAGGATATCATTCCCTGTACCACCACTTAAAATATCGTTACCAGCACCGCCATTTAAAGTATCGTTACCCGCCCCACCGCGAAGTAAATCATTCCCTTGGTTACCCGTTAAATTATCATTTCCAGCATAACCATATAAACGATCATCACCATTGGTTCCATTGAGCGTATTTGTAGCACTTATGTCCTCTACCACACCAGCTGGGTCATTATTAGGATCTAATAAACTTACTCCAAGTAAATCTGTATAAGAGGTTGTTGACGTTACAGGTTGACTATCTGTTGCTGAAATCGAAATCGTTGGTGCCACGCCTAGTGATAGCAAATTCACACCATATTGATGAATGTAAACAGTTGCTAAAAACTCATTCAATTTTAAGTTATCAATTAAACCACCATCTAAAGATGTAATTGTTAGTCTTGAAAATGATTGAGTTGTAAGTGTCGGGATACCTAAAACGTCTACGACAAAAATGTTATTATTTTCTACAACATTTAAACCAAATTCAGCCGCCATAGCAGTTGACCAGTCCAATTTATAATAATTACCCAGACCAACGCTAATCACTGAACTTGCATTGACGACAACTGATTGAATATCGTTATTCGGATCCACGGCAGTTAATAATTGATTAGTACCTATTCCAATCAAATCTAAAGCCTCTGCATTTACTAATCCTAGTAGGCTAGCAGTTTTATTAATGCCTACTATTGGTGCTTGAGCAGCAGTTTCTTCGGCAAGTGCTGAATAGCTGTAATGCCCCGTCAACATATCTACAACCAGAACTTCACCCGTGCCTTTGTTGATGGTTAACTCATCATTTACAGCATTAAAGCTATAAGTAATTGAACCTACAGTGCCAGTTGCAGAAATCGAGTCTGTATCGGGTAAATATGTCAATGTATAACCATCTACCGAGATACTCTGTACATAACCACCATCTCCACCATAACTGACAACTAACTCACCTTCTACCGAAGTTGGTTGTACATCCACCATATGCATTATATCTGGAGCAGCAATCGGTGCATCATCCTCAACATTAATGCTTAATGTTGAATCTGTTGTACCTAAAGCATCTGTAGATGTAATCGTAAAACCGAGCGCTAAAATATCCTCAAGGGTTGAATTCGAGTGATCTAAAGACTTTTGTAAGGTAAAGGTATAAGCACCTGATGTTGCAATAGTTAAAGTAGCAATATCTGTTGTGCCGACACGTCCCATCAAGATATAAGAACCATCAGGATTTGAAACACCCGTCCAAACGACAGTTTGCCCACCTGAGGTAATCCCTGTTGGCCCGGTAACGGTTACAGCATCAATTAAACTACCAATATTTAAATTTCCACTAATAGATGCAGCATCAGTCGTATCTGTTGGACTGCCATCCGTATCTTGATTGCCTCCTGTTAATCCTTCCTCTGATACAGTTGGAATCGATGTAATATCAATGCTGTAAAGCTGGTTATCACTTGAGGTTGACACGTTACCAGCTGCATCTGTGAAGGTTACCTGAGCATCTACCGTGGTATCTGGATCATTCAGCAAGTCATCACCAGCTACATCAACACTCCATGTACCTGCCACTGTATCTACAGTCGCATCGTAGTCTGTACCATTGATGGTTACGGTCACAGTCGTCACCGCTGCATCTGCTGGAATACCTGTTAAAGTGCCCGTTAAGGTGACTACAGTAACTGATTCCGCTGCATTCAGGACGTTGTCTGACGTAACAGGGTCTATGCTGATACTGGCTGCGCTATTGTCTGGCACTGTGGCATCAACAGCAAAGTCCACTTCATTACTTGGATTACTGCTGTTCCCCGCTGCATCACTGATTTTCGCCACAACACTGTAGTCGCCATCTGCTAGGATTTGTGTATTCGGAATGGTGATGTCTACACTGCCTGCACTCAGATCTCCTGCCG
>NZ_JCAXDV010000015.1:0-9407 GCF_059758585.1 Acinetobacter sp. GQ146 | reverse complement strand
AATAATAAATACATTTTCCCTCTATAAAATGATTACTTAACTATTAAATAGCATTCTTACATCTTCTAAATGCTTTTTAATTTCATCATAGCTTAAGTCATGAGTAGCATAGGAAATTAAGGTTTGAGCAGCACTGATAACAAATTTGTCATTATTTGAAATTTTCATTCCCCCATTTTGGAGCTGAGCTGAAATTTTTTCGATAATAATGTTTAGTTCTGGCACAGTAACAAAGTTATTTGTAGCAAACCTTTTTTTACGACAAATAAGAATTGCATCAATACTAATAGGCTCTTTAGCCGAAGTTTTGGGGCTGGCAGAACGTTGCTCAGCATGAACTGCATGTGCTGTGACAATAGCTAAACCAGCTTTATTTATAGCTTCATAGATTGCGGCCCATCCTTCAGCACGTGAATGATGAAAACTAAATGCAAGGATTCCTTCATCTTTTAGAACACGACAAGCTTCACTAAATACCGAAGATAATTGATTTGAAAATATCCTTGGGTCATTGTGCTGAACTTCTCCTGGATGCGATGAATCTATAGATGACATCCAGTCATAACGATCACGTAAAACTGGAGACAACCAGGCAAAAAAGAAATCACTCAGTTCAGAATAATGTACAAAGTCAAAATATGGTGGATCAGTAATAACAGCATCTACAGTTTTTTCTGGTAATGGCAGTTTTGAACTATCTCCATTCAGAATTAATACTCCATGTTCTTGAAGCTTTAATTCTTCCCAGTTTTCTACACGCTGAGTTGTAATTGGATTACTTACGACAACCTTATTAGAGCCTATCCGCTCACCAAACATGTCATATTTAAACTCTAGGTCAAAAGGAGTATCTAAGTAACGTTTAGCTCGTAATAATCGAGATTCGAATAAACTACTGAATGTCCCACTGCTTCGATTAGTTCCCCAAATGGAATTCTCTAGTGGGGTGCGCTCAGGCTTTAATATATGGTTTGAAAACATATGGCGGACAGCACCAGTTCCCTCACCTTTGAAACTGCAGAAAAGGTTGTTGAATTCCAATGTACTGGAGAATAGACAAAGGATCTGCTCCTGAATTATTTGGTCTTTTATATTTAGGATTTCCTGTAAGAGTAATCCCAAGCAAAGCAGTTGACGAGAGTTAAAAAAATCACGCCATTTAGTATAGTTATAACCTCGTGCTTGGTCTGTATTATGACCAGGACGAACCTCTGTTTGAGGTAGTGGAAGGCTTTCTATATCTAGTCTTTTTTCAGCTTCATCATATAAATCAAAATCTTCTTGAGTAGCTTTTAAGTAGATTTTTGAACCGTCCTTACGCAAAGCCATTAATGCATACATACGTTGCTTTGGAGGAGCATTCTTAGGTATTAAATCTTTAATTTTATATTTTGTTCCATCCTTTGCTGTTATGTTCTGACCACTAGTAGGACCTTTTTGTGGGTTGAAAATATACGCACAACTTTTACAACATAATTCAGTCGAGTCATATCTATCTTCTAGTACTTCCCAGCAATTAGGGCAGACAATTTGAGCTTTTGGTTTTTTTTTCGGATAAGCATCTTGCGAAAAAACATAACGTGAAAATAGCGGAATTACTTCATTATCAGGAGTCGTTACTGTTTTAACCCAAAAGTAATATAGAACAGGGATTTTTTCACCAGTTAATGGATCTTGAGTTTGATAATAGTGTCGAATTTTAGGAGCTACTGTTTGCTCTAAGTATTCAAATGCAGCATGTAAATCTGCTTCAGGAACAGGTGTGAACGCTTGACGAACTAAAAAAGTGCTGATGGGGTTAATATCATTACCAATAGCCTTTGCACCAAGCTTTAATGCCTCTCCAAGAGAAGTTCCACTACCCATAAAAGGATCTAAAACTACTTTATCCTTTAAATTATGAGTCTTATAAAACTCTTCCCAAATATTAGTTCCTGGAGGAGTTAAAGCACCTATTGTGATAGCACGAAAGACTGAGCCTAAGCGAGTAGCCCACCATTTATGAATATGGTAAATCGGGCGATTAATTTCTTTACGCCAACTCTCTTGTTCAGCAATCTGACTAATTTCAACTATAGGAAACTGACCTTCTAGAGCTGTTGTGTCTGTATCCTGCATTGTTTTTGCAATATCTATCATTTACTAAGCAACTTCTTATCATCTTTTACTAAATATGATTTATCTGCCATAAGAACTGGTTTATTAGTTTGGTTACGTAAGCGATATGCAATAAATTTGTGTTCAGTTTTTCCTTTAGGATTCACACATCTTTCTGCTACTAAGTCATTTGTACGCAAATCGAAGTTATAACCTACCACTAAAGAATCTGCTTCAACTCTAGTAAGTTTTCCGACCTCTTGGTATCGAAGATCTGTACCAAAGTCTTCTGGTAAAATTAGAGTCATTAATCCGGTAGTACCTTCTGTTAAGGCAAAAGGAGTCGGAGCAACATACATTTTCCGATCACGAATTATAATGTCGCCATAAGTACCAAATCCTTTAACATTTTTATTTTTGTGGACGTAATTATGATCTGCATTTAAGAAGTCACCATGACATATGACTAAATCAACAACTGGATACTGTTTTTGATTACTATCACCGACAGAATAATCTGAAAGGTCCGCAGGATAACGGCCAAATACATAAAATATAGTACGGCCATTATGGAAACCTGTAGGTACTTGGCTATTTGAGTCGTAGTCACGTTCACGACCTGGCCAGGCAAGTCCTTTAATTTCAAAACCTTCAGCTTTATTTACTAAACAGAAATCAGGATAAGTATTTCTTCCAGATCCTTCAAAGTAGATACCTAAGTTTTCAAGGCGTTTTTGAAACCAGTTCTGGAAATGAAATTCTTTATCTTTTGAAGAAACTGCTTCAATCAACTCACCATTTTGAACAGCTAAAACACATTGTTCAAAAACATCGAAAACTGTACTATCTTTTGACATGATTATCCTTATTACTAATAAATTCAGATACCTATATAATTAAAAGCATATTCTCAAAGGTTTTAAGAATAGTAATTAATTTGGATATTGAAATCTGGCGAATGGTAGAGGGAAACGTATTTTAGCCATAATATCTTTAGATGAGGATATCTATGAGCTTAGATGTATGAGAGAACATCACTTTAGGATATTAAATTTAATTTTTCTAAAATTAACATAATGCACGTTATACGAAACGCTTGAAGCTTTCCTTTTAATTTCAGTATATTACTTGGCGCTGCCCTGAATCATAGAGCAACAGGGCAGCAACCTCTCTACTTTTCACGTTCCACGCCTGTTTTATATACAAAGTTCCACGCCTTTGCTTAGACAAACTGAACAATCCCCTTAGCCATTCGGCAGGAAAAACCGACTCCAGAAGCCTCTTTTTTCGGGTTCTGCCTCAACCTGTTCTGGGATCGGAATACGAGTATTCTCGATAGCAGATTCTTTAGTTGGCATAGCCATCACTTGTTCATTTTTACTTATTGATGGCTCTGGTAGCTCGGATTCTGGGTCTATAGAACTAGTGGTATATTGTTTAGGTGCCTCTAATAGACGTTGCATTGTTTCAATCTGATTCTGATAAAAAGATTCACGTTCTTTTGCATCTGAAAGCTGATTTTTAAGCATGTCTACCTGTTGTCTAAGTAGTAAAACCTCTGCCGAAATTGGACTGTCTATTTTTACAGACTCTTTTACATCCTGTTTTTTTGTAGGTTCACCAAATACACGGATAGCCTCAGAAAAATCAATTTTATTATCAGAATTTTTGCTTAAAATTCCTTTATTTATGTGATTGTAAATAGTCTGTCTATTTATATTGTAAAGCTTGGATAATTCAAGAACTGAAAGACTTTTCATGGTGTAAAACTATGCCTAATCTTGTCAAAAGTTATTGTCTATTAGACTGTCTAATAGACAGATGAGCAAGTTTATATTTTATGCGGTTTTAAAGCCTACTTTTTTCAGGAAAGGGAGTAATTCCTCAAATTTACTTGGGTCTTTTAGCATTTCGATAATACGGGCAGCAAACTGTTCAAAGCTTTCGGTGCCTTGAGAATAGCTACTCATCTCATGTAATTCAGAGAGTTTATTAGCAAAAAAATGACGTTGTTTATCGGTCATTCTAGAAAATAAATCTAGTGGAGTTGCCTCTCTTTTTGGTTCCATAGACTGAGAGATAGTTTTCTTCTGCTTGAAGGAAAATGAAAATCCAGAGATAGAACGTCCCTGTTTATGTTGTTCATATTTTGCTGTTATGTCTGTTAACTCATTAACCTGTTTTAGTGCAAAGTCTAAAACGTAAGTCTTAAAGTTACTCATGGTTTTGTACTGATGAGTCTCAACCCCAAGTTGTTGTCTGAAAGTTGGTAGGTCGAATACAGGCGTCTTCCCATTAGATCGCCATTGAATCAATAGTTCATACAGGCGAATAGCGTATGAGCTTGTTAATCTAGAAACCTGTTGTAGCTCATATTTCGTAAAATTTTCTTCTAATCTTGTGATGAGGGGGACAATATCTTGAGTAAATCGTAGAAAAACGATTCCAGAATGTTGCTCATACCCAATTTTATCTACCCAGCGACAATGGAAACTACGGTCTTTACCAGTCTTAGGATTGACGTCATGATAAGTGACATAACGATCAAATAAGCTTTTAGAGGCTTCACGAAGTACAGTGTATGCAGTGTGCTTTTCCACATTAAATGTATTGATATAGCTACTCGCATGAACCTCTAGCAAACTATTCTCTGTAATACCATGTCCTGTCTCTCTTGCCTCAGCAATTGCTAATAGAATTAAGCGTTGTTCCACCATATCTAAGGTGTAACTAGCTTGAATTAAGGCATTATCTTTTACTACTAACTCAGCCATTTTTAATAATAAAGTTATAATTGATTAGGTCGTACCTTAACCTAGTTTAATATATTTGTAAATCAACCTAGTTTAATAGGTCGATAAACCTATCTTTAAGGTCGATAAACCTAGTTTAATAGGTCGATAAACCTAGTTTAATAGGTCGATAAACCTAGTTTAATAGGTCGATAAACCTAGTTTAATAGAGCCTGAAATACCTATGTATAAAGGCTTTCATCATATCTAAAAGCATTTAAAAGCATTAAAAATAATTAAAAGCCCAAGACAGGAAAAATTGCCCTTGGTTTTCGCTACGCTCAAACTCTATTGAATCTTGCTTTCGCTCGATTCCTGGGGCAATTTTTTGGTTCATGTTGACGTGACTTTAAGAAAAAGCAAAAGCAACTCGGAATTCGCTTCGCTCAAAAAGCTTTTTTACTCGCTACGCTCGGTCTAGGCTTAAATTTCTGCATGTGATTTATGCTTATTTAGGCTTCACAGCCTAAAAAGCTGTTTTTCAGAGAGTCTAGGTGCGAATTTTGGGAGATCACTCGTAGACACTCGTTCTGTTTCTATCGAGATGAGTTTTAAAGATGCTCTATTTCGCAGCTAATTTCGTTTTTTGAGCTGTTTTCAAAGTTTCTTTATGGATTCTATATTTTGCTTAATAAGCCCGTTAAAACGCATCTGAGCGCATTTTAGGAGTATCAATTGTTGTCTTAAAAATATGAGCAGTGATTTCCCTATTGGAAATGGTTTTGGATCAACGCCAAGCACAAGCTTAACGTCACTTTGGTCAATTGATCGAATAAGAAGTCGGCACATGCCGAGATTTTTTTGTCACACACCACGCATCTAAAGATGACACCCCTCAAATCCTTACGGCTACAGGTTTCTAGGCAATATTTAATAGTTTGAAAACGTGTACAATTTAATTGATATTTTTTTGATTAAATATTTGATTTATATATTAATTATCTTGTACATGAGGTTGTACAAAATTTTACATGCTTTTTATATTAACTCTATGAAAAATAAAGTGAATATTATGTACACAGCAACAATTATAGTTTTGTACATAATTTTAGAGGAAATAATTTTTAAATTAATGAAAATTAACAACAAATTATTGTACAAAATGAAAGGTAACCATCATGTCGAATGTATTAATCAATTCAGTCAATATCGTGAAGTTTCCACGCCCATGTACTTTGTGTGATGCCAGAGAAAACGTACAGCTTTTTGCAGGACTAATGGTGTGTGAACAGTGCCAGGAAAATATCAGGATCACTAATCCTGGGGCGTTTTCTGCCAATGATTCCATCGAACAGAATAGCCAAGATTGACCTGGATCGGCTTTAACGGTAGTTTTAGATAAAAGGCACTTCTAGTGACAGGTAGTTCCCTGTTCTGAAGTGCCTTTTTTCATTTCGTAGAAGAGATTTTATGTTAAATAGTCATTAATTTAGTGGTGTTTTTATGTTCAACATGCTGTGTATCTTGTGATAGTTTCATAGAATAAAAATCTAACAAGAGCTATCAATGATAGAAATATTAACCTTAGTGATTGCACTGCTATCGTTATTGGTCACTTATCTTGTCTATTACAATAACTCTATAGGAGATGTTGTGGTATACGCACAGATAGATAGACGTAGGCAGACCATCATTAATTTAATAATTCATAACATAGGTAAAGGCATTGCCAGAGATATTCAATTTGTCTGTCCTAAAGGGATACCTAAAGAAGCTTATGGAATCCCTGGTCTAAGAGATCCATTAAAGTTTTATGATTCAGGTGCATTCATTAAAGGGCTTCCTATTTTATTCCCAGATGAAAAGTTAATTTATTCTTGGGGACAGTATGGTGGGCTTAAAGAAGCACTAAATGGCATGCCACTAGAAATTGAAATCACTTTTTTTAGTCAGACTAGCTTGCAGGTAATTAGAAGGAAAATTAAGAACAAAGTTGTGATAGACCCTACTGCTTTTGAAGGTGTTGATATAAGTGAGTCTAGCTTCGAAAGTGATGTTAAAACCTCATTAAAAGATATAGCAAAGTCTTTAAAAAGCATGTCCTCGTAAAGTTATAGGATGAAATATTTTAAACGCTAATTTTTTATTATAGTTAATAATATATAACTATCTGTATGGTTTAACTTTTTAGCATAAATAATCTAGGGAAAAACACTATATATCGTGCATTTTTTTAATAAATTACAAATAATTCTCAACATATTGTGTATTTTTTTTGATTTTATTTTCCAATTTTTTTGTAAAAAATAAAGAAAAGTATTGAACCTTATAAAAAAAGAACGTATATATGTTTTGTATATACAAGGTGTATTGCATAACCACTGTTATTTGCCTAAATATTGAACTGTTTTGCTATTAAAACTAGTTATTTCAGTTGACTACTCGCTTTGAGTGGTAGATATTATCTATCAAAATGTATATACATATCGTATATACATAAATCAGAAATCGAGGAGTGAAACAATAAGATGGCTGGTGGTAACAATGACCCTTTTTTAATCTCCGCTCGTGTGCGACAAAAGTTAGCAGACAAGCACAATGTAGTATTAGCAGAAGTTGAACAATGCTTTTATAACTTCACGGGTAGTCATTTTCTGGATGATAAACGTGAACAGCATAAAACCAACCCTCCAACTAAATGGTTTATTAGTCAAACTGATTCAGGTCGTTGGTTGAAAATCTGCTTTATGTTCTACGAAGATCAACAAAAATTTGCGATCAAGTCCGCATTTGATCCAAATCAAGATGAAATTGATATGTTTTTTAATGATCAATAAATCAAAGCAATATTGAACATTTTTAGAAGTGAAGACTCATCACTTCTGAGAGTGTTCAAACACTTAATGAAAGCCCCCCATCTAAAATGATGGGTTTTTGTTTAAGACTTACACTCCACTTTCAAAGTGAACGTGATGCAAACACGATTAAATTGTTATCAGGTATAGATATGAAAAATATAGATCAAGATCAGATTTTGAAAAATCTTGAACTCGATGAAGCCGATTTGTGGGAGACTAGAGAGCTGGGATCTGACCCTAAATTCGCTAGATCTACACCAGTGCCATCAGCTTTTCATGAAATTTTGAATAAATCTAACAATATGCAAATGATTTCAATTCGTTTACCGAGGGAGCTTATTGATGATCTGAAAGAAATCGGAGCTTCCCAAAAATTGGGATACCAAGCTTTAATGCGTGTGGTATTGAAACGATTTGTAGATGCAGAAAAAAAAGTTATGTATAGAGATTTAATTAAAGCTAATGAAGAGTTAGAACGGAAATTACATGATGCTGAAGCTCTTTTAAAAGAGCATCAAAAATCGAAAAAGACAGCATAATTTGTGTGATTCATAGAGATCGCTAGATTGAAACGATCTCTATGAATCACACACATAATTGTTAAAATGAAAAAGAGAGGATTTAAGTCCTCTCTTTTTCATTTTATACGTTATATGACCTCGAACACACGAGTGTAAAATTAGTCATTATCATCTCTAGTACATTGACTTATTGCTGGTTGTGAAACTCCATATTGATCAGCCAGCTGGCGCTGTGTATATAAACCAGAGCGATATAAACCTTGAATTTCTCGTCTTTCTGTAGCCGATAATGCAGCACTTGATGGGACTTGTGGCATATCAGAAACTAATTGATTTTCTAAATTACTAGCTTGTGTATGTAATTGATTTAGATGCTCTCTATTAGTTAGTAAATCTGTAATTTGCTCAGAATTCAAAGAACGATTATTTCTCAATACATCATCTATTCGGCTTCTTCTATTATCAATTTGTTGATTAATATCCTGCATAGATCGTCTAATTGAAGCAACATCAGATCTGGTTACCTGCACAGTTGCTCTATTCTCTGCTTCAATCTGTTCTCTATTAAAATTACGTGGTGGAATAGCCATGAATATTTTTCCATAATATAACTTATAATATGTGGTATAAGTTATATTATGGAAAAATAAAGTCAATCTTTATTCTCTATAGCGTAAAAATAAAATGATCTGAATTTATAGAAATCATTCAGACAATAAAAAAGCCAGACATCCTGTCGGGCTTTTTCGTATTGGGTGTTTAGGTATAACTCCTGTCGTACCTCACGTCCTGGTGTTGCACTTATCATTATTGTTTTATGTGTTGGAACATCCTGTTCTCTATGTCCCCATCATATGAAAAATCGCAGGGATGCCATAGACGCAATGCTCCCTAATTCATGTCAGCCTGAGCTTACAACATTGCTCAAAACTTACCCCAAGGTTTATCCGCAGAAATTGCGGATAATTTCCGAGGTGCAGGCATTGAGTTATCAGGGAAAAGTTGAGATTTGAGCGTTTTTTTGATCGATTTTATTGGCTGAAAGTGACAAATTCGTTCAATAAAAAGCCGACTTGTTTCAAAATCGGCTTTTTGGGTATTTTTTGGTTAGAGTGAAATTTTTAAGTACTTGATATTTATATTCATATACAAGTGTACTTCGTATAACGGCCATTATGTTAAATAGTTTATAAAGGGAA
>NZ_JCAXDV010000014.1:0-14775 GCF_059758585.1 Acinetobacter sp. GQ146 | reverse complement strand
TTGATATTTATATTAATATACAAGTGTACTTCGTATAACGGCCATTATGTTAAATGAAATACTTTTGGGTTTTTATTCAATCATCGATTTAGCTATTTGAAGTGGTATAAGAATCCACGCTTAGATGTGGACTCTTCTTAAAGTTCAACTTTCCTTAGGTTTTAATTTTTTATTTTTTAATAAATACCAGCTATCAGGTGGTAATAAACCTTGCCGATTAGAAGCTGTCTCTGCAAATAGAAATCTTCCATTAGCACCACGGATAGATGTAAATTCCTCATATAATTCCTGTGCAGAGCTATCAGATATCACATAAAAGCAATTTGGCATATCAGTTCGCCAGGTTTTTACTTTAGTCATTTGATTCAATGCTTCCTTGATATCATCTCTACTACCAGTTTTATCACTGAAAACTAATAAATATGATTTAGTCATTTTACAACCTCAGAAGATTTTCCATCAGTATGTTCAAGAACTTCTAGGGGAGCTGAAAGTTCTGGATTTGTAGTAAGTTTTTCTGACTGACCTACCAAGCGAGGATTTCTATCACCCTTCTGCTCACTCATCTCTAATGAAATTTTTTTAATCTGATAATCTTCGGATTGCAATTTATCTCGGTCTATAAATAAAAGAACCATGAAACCAAACATAGCCATTAAAACAGGTGCACAGCCTATGATAGAAATCCATAGGGGTAAAGTAGTGTAGAAAACATTAGCAGCAATAGTTGGAATACTAATAATTCCACATAGCCATAAGATGGGGTTCAATGCACTTTTGACAGTCAGTTTTCCTCCTGACTGCATAGCTTTCTGAAAAACTTGATGATCCATGTCATCAGCCAATTGAAAATAATAAAAAATTATATCCTATTGTTAGGTATATTTACTTCATATAAAAGCTAACTTAGAGGAAGTAATGCATATATATTCCCTTGATTCTTATATATAAGAAAAGATTCTTGCTGTTTTAATAAAGAGTTTAAGTTACGTTTCACTTGGCTCGAATGTAAAGAATGATCAAAATTTTGATATCTATTGATGTAGCTATTAAATCCAGCTTCAGAAATTAACCAGTTGAGATAATGGTAATTCTGAGATGATTTGTAATCTTGAGCTAAATTAATATCAATCCATTTAAGAAGTTCTATAAATCTATGGTGAATAATTCTCAATCGTTTGAAAGTCTCAATTTTATTAGTCGTTTTTGTACTTATAACAGTCCCTTTTGGTTGAGAAGTAATGGGCAATTCATCATAGAGATCTGGTAATTTCCATATAGGTTCATGATGTGCAATCCGATTCCTAAATTCATTTAATAGTTCTAAACGGTTAGATACCTGTTGGATGTTATCTGGCTTAAGCCAAGGATTAGTTGCAGTACTTGGAGAGCTTTTAGAGGTAGCTATAAAAGACTTAGTTAAACGATGGTTAGGAAGAATAATATCTAAAAGTTGATTCCATGGCATAGTTGAGTTTTTAGGGATTAATGAACACCAAAAACCAAGTGTTAGGCTTGCTACGACATCATCTGGAAATACGGGATTTCTTAAAGGCTTACCTGATTTATAGTGGTGGGTTTTATCTAGTATCTTTTGTAGGCTTTTATTCTCAAGCTGTTTATTTTCATACCAATTACATGAATTTTGAGTTCCTAAAGTATTAACATTTTTGTATTTAAATGGAGAACCTCTTGATACAAATTTTGTAGTGACTTGCTCTTTTTGTATGTTGTAAAAGTGAGAGCTAAGTGTTGAATGCAGCTTATTTCTTAGAACAATTTCAATAAGATTAATTACCTTAAAGAAAGTTACTGATACAGTTTCATTCCATTGATAACATGCAATTATTTCATTAGAAGTTAAATTATTTCCAAAATAGACTTTATATGAATTAATTCTAGAATTAGAAATAGAGTTAAAAAAAGCTAAAGCATCTGAAATTTGCATTAAAAATTAGCCTGTTACAAAAAAGTATTGTTTATTAAGTTAATAATGGATAATATTACGTTGTAGGCGCATATAACGCTAACTACTATTTCCCCTTTTTAGCAGATTTAGTAGGTTATTTGACGCAATGAATTCAAAAGGCAGCTAGCAATAGCTGCCTTTTCCTATTTTTAAACCTTAATTATCTGATTTCAATGTGGCCTCATAATTTTTTAATTTTACTAAAATTAACATAATGCACCTTATACGAAATGATGTATAATTTGTTCTATAAATCAATGTGATAGTTCCTAGTTTATAGCCCAGTCTACCATGACTGGGCTTTTTTTATGACTTTTCACGTTCCACGACTATTATTTGATCAATGTTTCACGACTTTGTTTAGACTGATTAAATAATTTGTTTAGCCATTCGGCAGAAAAAAACGGCTCAGAAAGCCCCGCTTCGGTGGATCAGGCTCGACATGCTCCGGCACTGCAATCCGTTTATTTTCTTTTTTAACCGGAGTAGTCAATCCCTCATCTTTCGTGTCAACGGTGCCTGGTTCTGGCTGTGCTGGAGTTGCATTTGGTTGGATAGATTCTTCCTTTTTCGCTTCAGCGATTGGTTGTTCAAGCTGTCCTTTAAACTCAATTCTATGCGTAAGATCCTCGATATGCTGCATCAAAGCCTTTTCTCTTTGGTTGGCTAAATCCAACTGATTTTTAAGTAATGAAATTTGATCTTTTAATACAGTTTCGACTTCTGACTGGACGTGTACATGTACATCCTTCTGTACGTGTTCAGTGCGTGTACTGGACTGAACACCTGAAGGATTTCCGTAGACTCTGATAAGTTCAGATAGGTCTATAAGACCATCATGATCCCTTGATAATTCACCATTTTTTATAGCTTCGTATATTGTTGTTCGTGATTTTTTAAAGGCTTTACTAGCGTCCATAACGCTAAATTTTGTTGTGTTCAATGGAATCCCTCAGTGCGTGTACAAGGATGTTCATCTGAACATCCTACCTGAACATGAAGTTTATTTTGCGTTAAATCCTACTTTTTTAAGATATGGTAGCAGTTCTTCAAATCTATTCTGCTCTTGCAGCATTTCTGCAATGCGAACTGCAAATTGAGCATAGCTTTCCGTACCTTGAGAATATTTATTCATGTCTGGCAGTTCAGAAAGCTTATTAGCAAATACGTGACGTTGCTTATCGGTAAGTTTTGAGAAAAGATCAGTTGGACTAGGTCTTTTACTATTTGTTGTAACTACTTTCTTTTGTTTAAACGTGAATGAAAAACCTGAAATGTTACGACCTTTTTTATGTTGTTCACATTTAACTTTAATGTCCGTGTGCTCATTAACTTGGGCAATAGCTAGATTTAATACTCGATCTTTAAAATTTCCCATTCTTGTATATTCATCATCGAGAACACCTATCTTTTGTCTGAATTCGGCTAGTTCGATAACAGGCGTTTGGCCTGTACTACGCCAAGCAATCAATAATTCGTATAAACGTACAGCATAAGCACTACTAAGCTCGCTAATTTGTTGCAGCTCGTACTTGGTGAATTGTTCTTCCAAACGTGTAATCAAGGGAACGATAGCTGGTGCAAATATCAACTTTACTGTTGCTTCATCGTCGATGTATCTAATTTCACTAACCCAACGACTTAGAACATTCTCAACTTTTCCTCTTTTATTTATCTCTTGATAGCTAAATTGTCGGGCGAATAAGTCTTTACACGCATCTTTGAGGGCTTGATAGGCTGTTTGTCTTGCAACATTAAATTGGTTTACATAGCTCTCTGCATGAACCTCTAAAGGATCATTAGCATTAATCCCTTTTCCGCTTTCTCTGGCTTCAACAATAGCCAATAGGATTAAACGTTGTTCTACTAAATCCAAGTTATAACTAGCATTAATTAATGCATTATCTTTAACAACTAAATCCCGCATCTTATTTATCTACATAATTATTAATGAATATAAGTCTATACTAATAATTATGTAGATTTATGCAAGGTAAACGTAGCTAAATCTTCATAATATTTTCTGTAGACTTAAGGTAGGTAAACGTAGTCATATTGGTAGGTAAACGTAGTCATATTGGTAGGTAAACGTAGTCATATTGGTAGGTAAACGTAGTCATATACTCTCTGTATCCCTTTAAAATAAAGGCTTTCAGCATGTCTAAAAGCATTTAAAAACTTTAAAAATAATTAAAAGCCCAGGACAAGAAAAATTGCCCTTGGTTTTCGCTACGCTCAAACTCTATTGAATCTCGCTCGCGCTCGATTCTTAGGGGGCAATTTTTTGGTTGATGTTCTCGTGACTTTAAGAAAAAGCAAAAGCAATTCGGAATTCGCTTCGCTCATATAACTTTTTTACTACTTAAATGAGCTCATTTACGCATCATTTTTCTAAAATTTATATGATGCATCTTCTTTTAAGAAGGAACTCATATGAACTACTGTGACAAAATTGAAAAATCTTACATTCTGTTATCTTCAAACATTAATTATGATGATGATATTGCATATTTTTCATTACATTTTTTAAATGAAGAAATCATCACTATAGAAAGTAATAGTTTATTAGCTGTTCATGAAAGCTCAATTTCTTTATACATTCACAACGAATATAAAGTTATAAAAATAGATCACAAATGCAAAAAAGAAACTCAAAAATTAAAGACTCTTTTTAAAGAAGCATGTGCATATGAAGTTAAAAATTAGCTTTATTCCCGTGACTTTAAGAAAAAGCAAAAGCAAGATCAAAAGCAACTCGGAATTCGCTTCGCTCATAAAGCTTTTTTACTCGCTACGCTCGGTCTAGGCTCAAATATAGAATCATCGCTTTGCTCGGTTAATCTCGTTTAGCCGCACAAGGGAGCTTGTAATCAGAGAAAGAGCAGGGCGAAATTTTTATATCGCTCAGTCGCTCGTAGACACTCGCTCGGTAAATCATTGTTTAGATTAACTAAAAATTAAAATCTAAATCATTTTGGGGCTTTGTTTTGTATTCAGGTTCATAGGTATTCTGAGAAACATTATGTTGAGAGGATGGGTTTTTAATTTGCTCAATATCACGTTTGATATTCTCAAAATGCATTAAACAGGTTTGGTATGCAGCTCTGTGCTGTTCAAAACGAGCATTTTTCGGCTCTAAAATTTTCTCGCATTGTAGGTATTTCAGCATGCGCTGATCGTTTTGGATGATTTGCTCAATTTTGTCATAGTCCAATCCGTTCAGATTTGAGCTTGCCCGACTCATATAGGTTTCTAAGTTTCCCGCTTTTTTCTGTGTGTAATCCATCAATAGTAATGCGTCCTGGTTCTGGAAGGCTTGCTGTTGTTTGTCACATAGTTCTTTGTGATAGGCGACATAATCTGGGTAATAGTTGTCATTGCGCAATGAACTGAGATGAAAATCTGTGGCTGGCTTTGGTTTGAGCCGGATTTTCACTACTGTTTTTTCTAATTGTTCAAGTTGTTGATTAATTCGATTAATCTTTCTACCGTCTTCCCAAGCATATTGATCTGCTCGCTTTGCATCTGCAAATCTTCGTAAAAGTTGTTGGGTACTTTCAGTTGCGAGATTTTCAAGAGTGCGTTCTTGAGATCGGTCTGCTGTGTGTTGATATTCAATAAAATTGGTTTCAATGCGGTTTTCACTAAGTCGCTGACAATGCTGTTTAAATCCAGTTGCTTCAAAGCTTGTGTTAATTGCATCTGTAATTGGATCAGCACATTGTTCTGAAATGCTTGCTGTAACTGCCCCGAAAAGTTGCCCTGTTCGAGCTTTGAAAGCTCCAGTTTCAGCGCTGAAATCAAGGCCTGCTGGGTTTCGTTCTCGGTTTTCAAGTTGGTGATTTTGTTTTGTAAGCTCTGCTCGACTTCGCTGTATTTGTTCAAGATGCTTTTTAATGAACTCACTTGTTGATTCAATGCGTTGTTTTGCTCTGCTAACAAGTTGATTTGTTGAATCAATAAGTCGTTTCGTTGCATCAATAAGTCGTTTTGTTCTTTCAAAAAAAGGTCGATTTCGGTTTGCATGATTTACTTCCTCAATTAATTCATGTTGCGGTTTTGATTTAAGATTATTTGTGAGTTTTGCTGAATGACTTCGCGTTGTGCTTTGATCGTTTTGAGGTTTGAGCTGGTCTGATAACTGAGATATAAACTCATTAAAAGAATCAGCACTCCAAAAACTATCATTCCGTATAGGAGGTAGGTTGCTCTCTGAGTACTCAATTTTTCCGTGATTAAAATCTGTATGTCGCTCTCGATCTGCTCGCTTTGGTTTGCTAGTGCTTGTTGGACTTGGCTTTGGATACTCTGCTGCAGGCTCTCTTGATCGATCTTGATGCTTTTCAACTGGCTGTTGATGTGCTTCTGTAGTGCCTGGATTGATGTTGAAAACGAATCGATGCTGGTTGTGACGGTTTTGATGCTCGATATATCGATATTCGATAGCTGTGCTTGTAATACTTGTATTTGCTCCGTATAGCTCGTTGTGAGCGTTTGTATTGCTTGGGGTGATAGATTCTTTATCTCTGTCAAAATCGAGCGTAGATGCAGCTCTAGGGCTGTTGTCGTCTGCTGTAAATTGTGTAAAAGCGTGGTGCTGTTGATGATAGGCTTCTCGCTTTGCTCGATAAGTTGCTCGAAGTTGATCAGCGTCTGTGAGAGCTGCTGCAAGCTCGTTTGCAGTTGGCTTGCTTTCTGCTGCTGCTCTGACATGCTCTGTATAAGATTCAATTTCGAATTGTTCATGATAAAAATCGCCTTTGAGTCGATGTGTTTTGCCATTCTTGAGTGTGATTGCTAAAAAATTTTTGCTGGGTTTTATCGAATCAATGCCGTCGAGATGCTCGATACATTCGACAATATCTGCCCTGTTTCCTACTGTTTGAGTGCTTAAAAGTGCTCGAACGTAGTTATCAAATGCTTTACAAAACTGATTTTTGGTCAGTGTCTCAATGTCCTGGCTTGAAAGAATATTTTTTGCTTGTGCATTCAGTTTTGCGATGTGATTCGGCTCTTGTGTGGTTTGCATCAAAAGCAGGTCATCAGGACGTGACCACTGATATTTTGTGTTGAAGTAGTCTCGTAATGAGTCGAAATGTTTCTCATGCCCTGGCGGTGCAATATTCAGTGATTTTCCGCTTTCTAAGTCGATCCGTGGCGTTAAAACGTGGATGTGCTTGGAGCCGTCTTGATCCGTATGTAAAACGGCAAAAAGGTGGTATTGCGATTGCTCCAGTCCTGCGAATGCATGTTGTTCAAAGTCATCTAAAACTTCTTTAATCTGCTCGTCTGTTGGTGCATCTTCTTTGGACCATGTAATCACGCCACTGGTGTATTTCCATAGATGCGGGCTTGCATCACAAATTGCGTTAAAGGTGGTGGCATCACCCCTTAAAACTTCAACGCCTGCGCGTACGTTGCCTAGATGGTCTAGTTTATCGAGTACGTATGAGGATGCTTTTGCTGGACTGCCTTTGCCATGCTCGAGGAATTTAATATGCACTCTCGTCAACCTCCGCTAAATCAATAGACTTGGGTTCAGCAGTGGTCTTTTCTTCTTCGAGTTGTAAATCTTTTAATTGCTTTTGAAGCCGTTCTGGGCGTTGCTGACTGATTTTTGGCAGTGCCGGGAAAACTTGTTCTAGTTCAGTTTGGATGGCTTTTAAAACTAAAAAAATTTTTAAAATATCGAGTTTGCGCTGTTCCTGCGGATCTGCGTTTTTGATGATGTTTAATGCACGTGCAATCTGATTAATGTTGTTGCCGATTTTTGCGAGTTCGAGCAATAAAGCTGGATCAGTTTTTTGGTAGCGTTTAACGACTTCGACGACTGTTTTTACTTTTGTTCTTGCGGGTTTTGTTTCGTCATGGGTCTGTTGAACAGTGACTGCATTTTGCATGACTTCACGTTGTATTAATGAATGAAGAAAATCTGAAAACTCTGAGTTTTCTTTTTTAAGATGAATTTCGAGTTGCTTTAGTTGCAATTCAGTCAAACGAAATGACTTTGTTTTTGTGCGTAACATGTCAGATTCTCAACGTGCTTTTGCTCTTGCTTTTCGGGGTCTTAGGGGTGAAACCCCTAACAAGTCCCTGTATGTAATTTTTGAAAAAAATGTAATACAGGTAGGCTTGCTTGGGTCACGTGCTAGGGTCTGAACTCGTTATATCAGCATTGAAAAAACAAAGTCTTTTTGAAGGAGAAAATGGCTTGATTTTTTATTCTGGCGTGATTTTTGGGTGAAATTGGGGGATAAAACTATTATTTCTGTTCTTTAAAATGATGCTAAAAATTGGGAGAGACTAATCATAAACAGGGGAATTTTAAATCTGTATTTACTTGATGACATAAAACTATCTTTTAATTACTTAAGTATTTGTATATAAATAATTTAATCTTAATTTTTTAAAGTAATCCAGCTAAGCTGATTCCCTAGTTTTTTCTATTTTTCTGAAAAACTAGGGAGTTAAAAAGTTAAATAGTTTCTACAGTCTTTGCTCATTAAATAATCTTAATCTGATGTATAAAGTTCGCTATATGGCGAATTTTATACTTAAAATATGTAAAGTTTGCTATATAGCAAATAATAGAGTTTGAAATTCGAGATAAAAATGGCTTCTAGAAAAGAAATTGGAGAAAAAATTCGGTCAGCAAGAAAAGAGCTAGGTTATACACAGAAAATAGTCTCAGCGAAATCTGGAGTCAATAAAACAACGATTTCAGAAATGGAAAATGGTCATTTTAGAGGGTCTTTCGACCTATTTGAAAAGGTCCTTAATAGTGTCAAATTGCAGTTCGAAGTCGTGCCCAAAGAACATAAATTTCCGAGTTGGTATGAAATCGAATCTTTATTCAAAGAAGATGATGAATAAAGCGAATGCCTATAGCCGATTGCTCTGATGAACGGATTTCGTAGATGAGGTTCTATGTTAATAAAGCTTAAAGATTATTGAATGGTATAGAAAAATAGTCCTTTTCTACTTTTGTTATTGTAAATTTCTAAAAAAATTATTATTTTAGAAATTAAGGTCGCCTACCATACTTGCGCATGAGTAGAAAAGGGATTCAAAAATTTAATGTCTTATTTTTAAGTCATAGCAAAATTTAATTTTCTTAAGTATCAACTCGTTTGGTTCTTAGCATTTAAACATGCGTTGCTAGAAGTCTTATGACACCAAGGATTCTTTGTATAAAGAGTTTAGAGTTGGAAGTAGAGAAAATTATGTCTATTCAAGAATTCGCATTTCAACTATCTAAGAAAATTCAGGATCAGCATTCGGTAAAGATTAGCCGTTCACATATCTATGAATTGATTGCTTTAGATCAAGACTATAAGACTTATAGCTCTTTTGTTGCTCAAAATCTATTACTTGAAGCTCAATATGATGATTCTGAAGAGTATTATCAGCACGAATTGGTTGATGCTCTAACTCTAGAAATATTGGAAAATCCGCCTGAAACAGATTATCTAAATTATAGTGAAGATGATCTTCATTGGGATGATTATGAAGGTAATGCTCTATTGGAGCAGATTAGAAAAATTATTATAAGACTTAAGGTTTTACTGAAGTTAGATGCTTCAGATGAGTTTTATTTGTCGATTTCTAAAACTGTCTATCGAGAACTTTTATGGCTTAATTTAGAAGTTATTAACTTCAATGCTGTAAGAGAGGAATTAAGTTATATCAATTTTGAAAATGGTAAGGTGAATGACCTAGAACTTGGGGGTGATTATTTCGAGTTTTCAAAAATTGGGGCTATTTTTGAGAAGATTTTATCTTATGCGAAAGATCGTGAGAATGCTGATGCTTATGCTCTACTCGGGGCCTACTATCGTTATTTAGCAAATCAGATAGCCCCTTATGGTCGACATGGCTCAAATTTTGGAAGTCGTTGGGACAATCATAAACAAAAATATATCAATTCTGATGAGACTAAGAAAAATAAAGAAAAGTATGAAGAATACATAAAGCAAGCTGAACACTTTGAATCTTATATTAAAAATTCACCTATGAATCTTCATGAAATTAATTTGGATGCAGACAAGGAAACAGTTTACAACCAGATTCTGTACTTGTGTAATCGAGGTGATACGAGTGCTATTGAATACTTCCTGTATGAAGAAATTTTCAAAAATCATGGAGAAGCATGGTTATACATCTACTTAGCTCAAATGTGTGGAGTTGATTTCACGCAGGATGATTTTAGAGCCTACAATGCTTATACAGGTGAGGATTATGATGACTATGGACCTATGGAAATCGCAGGTCGTGAGGCAATTCAATATGCTATAGATTTATCAGAACTAGATGTTGATAAAGATAATTTAGCTAGGAAGATTGCTGCAGAGTTATTTGAGAAAATTTAATTCATAGTCTTATAAAAAAGAGAATTTGAAATCTGTATTTGACTCATAAAATACAGATTTCATTATCATCGTTTAACATCCTGGGATAAGTTGTAGAAAGGCTGCTCTAACTTCAGAAAATTCGGCTTGAGGGTGATCTTGTAAAAAATATTCGGTCCAAATGAATGTTGCTTCATGGCCGTCATAGCAAGGATTTACATCCAGATAAAAAGCCAATCGTGCTGTTATGCAAAGTTCAAGATCATTAATTAATGTCAATCCAATCTTTTTTGCTTGAGAAGAAATAAGAAGCTTGGGCTGTACGAAATGGTTCATAAAACAAGTCCTATCAAAAGAGTAAAATTGCTTGATAAGAACATTTAAACACATAAATAATGTGTCAATCACATTATTTATGTGTTTAAATGTAAATAAATGATCTGTGCTATACTTTTCCATCAGAACAATTCTGCTTTTAAAACTATGCCTTACGAAGAATTTCAAAGACTTATAGGTAAGTCTGGCCTTTCTATTAAAGAATTTGCAGCGCTTTTAGATATGAATGCGAATTCAATTACCAACTATAAAAAGAACGGTAAAGTGCCCACTAGCATTGCAGTGATTGCGATCGTAATTTCAGATATGAAGGATGATGGTCTGGACTTTTATCCAATTTTTGAGAAAGTTCGAGCTTATCGTGATCAATAGAGTATTTGATGTGAACCCAATTAAAGATTTAATTGGGTTCTAGCACGTGCTGCTGCATTTCGTAGATGAGATTTTATGTTAAATAGCCCTTGAGTTTGGGTATATCATTTCTGTATAGATCGAATTACTTTTTAGATACAATTTTATTTCGCAAATAGCGAATTTTAGTGTTGTATTTGTGAAAAAAATAAATCATATTAATTGGGTTACTGCTAGATGCTCATAACCCGTTTTTTTATTTAAACCGAAAGGTTTGGAGGCTTAGCCTCAAACTCTGGGGGGATACGGCTCTTTCGATAAGATCTGACCGATAAAACCACAGTAGTGACACTTGCTAACGGAGCAAGTGTCACTTTTTAGAGGGTTAAAATCTGAAAACATAGTGTCATTTCCATAAATGCTAACGGGACCAATTTTGGTTCATTTATGGAGTAATAAAATGATGTTCAGTAGCTTTCAGATGCCATCTAAATGGCAAGCGATTAAGAAAAAAATTTTTAGTCGTAAGTTCTTGTGGGGCTTGATTAAATTGTTAACTTACCTTGCACGAGTTATCGTGAAAGTACTAGGTGGTGATGATTTTGATGACCCTTCGAACTCTGTTTAGATGGTTCTCTTTAAAAAAGACAATCAATGGGACTCAAACGATGATTAATGATGCCTTAGTTGCTATACGCAAATATCACGGCATATCTCAAACAGATTTATCTACTCAATTGGGAATTTCAAATTCTTATTTATCTGAAATTGAGAAAGGTAAAAAAAAACCTAGTTTAGAACTTCTTGAAAAGTATTCTAAACAGTTCGATATGCCTCTATCTTCTCTTTTATTTTTTTCAGAAAAACTAGATGACGGTCGACCTTTATCAGTAGCAACTAAATTCAGGCTAGCTTCTGCTAAAAAAATTGTTCGTCTTATGGAATGGTTATCTGATAATGACAAATCTTAGCTATGCTCATTTAAGCTATGTTGAAAAATTTTCTCTCGAGGAGAGAAAACTTTTCAACATAAAAAGTAAAAAATATTTAGCTTTCGTATTGAAAGAAGAGCGCTCTCTTCTGAAAGAAATCTCTAAGAATCCTCAAGAATTCTATCGATTTGCACCAAAAACCATTGAAAAAAATGGAAAAAAGAAAACTCGTAATATTGAAGAACCTAATTTTATTTTAAAGCCGATACATAGAAAGATTCATATACTACTTAGTGAAATTCCAGCACCAGATTATTTATTTTCAAAGAAAAAGTCTTCTTGCGTACTTAATGCTAAAGCACATGCGAATTGTCATGGCTCAACATTAAATATAGATATTGAGAACTTTTTCCCTTCGACATCTCGTATCAGAGTACAACAATTTTTTGGTTATTTTTTACAGTACCCAAGAGATGTGGCAGATTTCATGGCAGATATATGCACTGTGAATAACCATATCCCAACTGGGAGTCCATTAAGCTTGATGCTAGCATTCTGGGCTAATAAGCCTATGTTTGATGAATTAAATAAACTAGCGGCTAGTCGTAAAATAAAAATGACAATTTATGTAGATGATATTTCATTTACAGGGGTTGCTGTAAATGACAACTTTAAAAATAAAGTGACTGAGATAGTTACTAAATATAATCATAGTATCAACGCGGATAAAGTTAGATTTTTTGGAGAAAAATTAAGATTTATTAATGGGATAGCAATAAGCAGGCATAGTTTAAGACCTAGTAATAAATTATCTAAAGAAATACGATCTCTTAAAAATATAAGAGATGTACAAGATGCTAATACATTAGGGGGGAAACTTACTTATATGAACTATATTAAAGCGATAGATTTATTGTATTGATCCCCTAAAATGGGGTTTGTAGTCGATAATTAAAATTAATTTCATGTATATATTATTAATTTTTTAGTATTTGTTAAATTAACAATCTTAATCGGTTATAATTGCCACTGAGGAGCTGTGCTTACTTTTCGTATTTAACCACGAGAGGAAAAGTACCATGAAGCTGAAACCAGTAATTGTAAGAGCTTATCAACGTTATAGAAATGGACAGTGGGAGCACGTTTGTAAACACAGACGCTCATTACCAAATCGATGATGTTGGTTCTTAGCTCCTCACCTTTTTTAAAAGAATAATACCTTATAGCTAATACAGTCTTTTAGTAGATTGAAATTTGTACTATTGGTGTCTTCAAAATGAGATTGAATACATCCTGATAACATATCAGCAAATTGCAAATTAAGACTTTGATCACTTGAAATTGGTTTGTAATTTAATTTAGTCGTAACCTGCTTTTCAAACCACAATTGTGTTTGTAGATAGTCTGGTAAGCTATTACCACTTTTTACTTTAATTGTTCTTGGATCTGGTATGAATGTTACCTCATCATACTTTGCCATTTCATTTAGCAAAAGTTTTGAAATCATATAGTTATATAATTTATTTGAATCTGCTCGAATATGTTCTTGAACATTTTCTTTACGTACAGTCATGCTCATATATCTAATTTGAGGATTCGTAGACCTAAGGTTTTTGGCTTTTGTAGAAAAATCTATCTTTTCTTGTGGGGACATATGTGCCCATTTTTTTTCTTCATTTGTTGGCCAATTGAATTTATCGTAGAGCCTTTTAATAACTTTCTTAGGTCTTTTTACATCTTCAGATGGAGTTATTACACATGCTATTGTTAAAAACCGGCTAGATCCACCTTGCCTATAAGGATGATCAAAATTCCAGCCTAGATCACCACTTTCATCTAAATAAATACATGCTTTCATAAAATTACAGGCAAAAAAAAGTGCGACCCCTAGGACCGACGCCAATTAATTGACGCTTACGATACTCAGAAGAGCGTCGCAGTTATCTAGGATTTACTCGCACAGTTGAATTATAGGGACAATTTAAAATAATACAATTACTGCTTAGTAAATATTTTAATCTATTAGTTAACTTATTACACTAAAAATTACTTCTTGTTTTAATTCAAAAATTTAGTTTTTCAAATTTAGAGTAGAAATTATATGTTTACAGATAGTCGTAAGGATTACATTCCTTGTGTGGTAAAAAGTTTAAAAATTACAACGATTTATTTGAGTGAAGCTGAGTTTCAGAAAGTTTTTGGAACTATTCTTATCTATAATAAAAGAAATACTACATATCGTGATAGTGATATAAATGGGAATACATATCACCGTAATTTAATGGAAGCTGAATTTTCATTTGAAAACGTTATAGATCATGAGCCTAACTTTTTTGAAAAACATGAAAAAATTATCAGAGATAGGTTGAAAGAAAGTTTTAACTCAGATTTTATTAAGTTCGAGTATTGCTATCGTGATTAGACAATAAAAAAAGCCCGACATCCTGTCGGGCTTTTTCGTATTGGGTGTTTAGGTATAACTCCTGTCGTACCTCACGTCCTGGTGTCGCACTTATTATTATTGTTTTATGTGTTGGAACATCCTGTTCTCTATGTCTCCATCATATGAAAATTAGTAGGGATGCCATAGACGCTATGGTCCCTAATTGATGTCAGCCTGAGCTTACAACATTGCTCAAAACTTACCCCAAGGTTTATCCGCAGAAATTGCGGATAGTTTCGGGACTGGATGTATTGAGTTATCAGGGAAAAGTCATAATTTGAGCGTTTTTTGATCGATTTTATTGGCTGAAAGTGACAAATCTGTTCAATAAAAAGCCGACTTGTTTCAAAATCGGCATTTTGTGCATTTTTTAACTTGGGTGAAATTTTTAAGTAA
>NZ_JCAXDV010000013.1:0-42900 GCF_059758585.1 Acinetobacter sp. GQ146 | reverse complement strand
CTGCGTATTCTATACAGTTTTATTTGTTGTGCAACCCCTGTTTTGGGTTATTTTGCACAGGTGTTGTTTTTTTCCACAAAATAACGCAAAAAAATGCTTTTTCACTCATTTTTTAAGCATTTTTATAAAGAAATCGCATATTTATTTTCATTTCCTTAGTTTTATATTAGGTCTGAGTCTTCTCCTTTGTGTTTAGCCATCTCTCCGAAATAAGAAAAGCACAACGCTACGTTGTGCTTTTCTATTTCGCTGGGCTAGATTAAAAGGCGCTTTCGAGTTCTTCTAATTCCATCATCAAGCTCAACATCTCTTCTTCAATCTGTTCCAGCTTCGCTTTGAGCTGATTCTGCTCATCCATCAATTTCAACAAATCCTGCTTGCGCTCAGCTTCATATAGGCTGCTATCTCCCAGCAAGGTTTCAATGTCTTGCAAACGTGGCTGTAATTTTTCCATCTGTGCTTCGCATTTTTCAATATTTTTACGAATCGGACGGGTTTGTTCACGGCGTCGGGCTGCTTCTTTACGCTGAGCTTCTTTATCCAGTTTAGAAATCGCGGGTTTGGCTTCGACTTGTGACTGAACTGGGGCAGCAGGTTGTTGCCCACTTTTCATCATTTCAATACGTGCTTGACGGAGCCATTCTGCATAAGCAGTTAAGTCACCATCAAAGTCACGACAAGTGCCTTTGTGTACCAACAATAGCTCGTCACAAACGCTAGCAATGAGTTGACGTTCGTGCGACACCAATACCACAGCCCCTTCAAAATCTTGTAGAGCCATGGTCAGGGCATGTCGCATATCCAAATCTAAATGGTTGGTCGGTTCATCTAGAATAAGAACATTCGGGCGTTGCCAGACAATCAATGCTAAGGCTAAACGGGCACGCTCTCCCCCTGAGAAGCTTTCACTCGGTGTATCCATACGCTCGCCACTAAAGCCAAAGCTGCCCAAGAACGAACGTAAACTTGCTTCACTGATTTTAGGATCTGCAATACGGGCCAATTGCAACATTGGGCTAGCATTCCCGTCTAGGGCATCCATCTGGTGCTGAGCGAAATAGCCAATATTCAATAATTCAGAGGCTTTTCGTTGCCCGGCCAATAAAGGAAGATCACCCACTAAGGATTTGATCAGGGTTGATTTACCAGCACCATTCATGCCCAATAAACCAATTCGACTGGTGGGGGTAATTTGCAGGTTCACATTGGTCACAATCAGTTTTTCACCATAACCAATATCCGCACTTTCAAGTTCTAATAAAGGTGAACTCATTTTTGACGGTTCACGGAAACTAAAAGTAAACGGCGTATCCACATGCGCAGCAGATAGTTCCTGCATGCGTTCTAATTGTTTAATTCGGCTTTGTGCTTGCTTGGCTTTGGTGGCTTGCGCTTTAAAGCGGTCGATATATTTTTGCAAATGCGCACGGGTTTCTAATTGCTTTTCATAGGCCTGTTGTTGTTGCGCTAACCTTTCGCTGCGGGTCCGTTCAAAAGTCGAGTAATTGCCTGTATATAAGGTGAGCTCTTGATTTTCAATATGTAAAATATGATCGGTGATAGCATCCAAGAAATCACGGTCATGTGAAATCAGCACCAAAGTGCCTTCATAAGCTTTAAGCCAATCTTCTAACCACAGAATCGCATCTAAATCTAAATGGTTGGTCGGTTCATCCAATAACAATAAATCTGAGCGGCTCATGAGAGTACGTGCCAGATTCAGACGCATCCGCCATCCACCCGAGAAACTTGACACATCGAGCTGGGATTGATGCTCAAAGAAACCTAGACCCGCCATAAGTTGCGATGCTTTAGCAGCTGCCGAATAGCCATGAATTTCATCAAAGCGGCCATATAAATGCGCCAGTTCATCATTGCTTAAGTTTTCAGGATGATCCAGTTTGTGCTGAATTTCCCAATATTCTTCATCACCCGATAAAACAAAATCAATGGCTTTCATATCTAAAGCTTTGATTTCTTGAGCCATATGGGCAACCGTCCACACCGCAGGACGGGTTAGACTCCCTTCATCTGCACCCAATTCCCCTAAAAATGCCGCGAATAAGGTCGACTTCCCGGCGCCATTCACGCCAGTAAGACCAATTTTCCAACCTGGATGTAATTGCATCGAGGCTTTTTGAAAGAGGACACGCCCTCCACGGCGAATGGAAAGTTGGTCTAATTGAATCATGACAAATACTGGCGGATAAAAAATTAACGCTATTCTAAAGGAAGTCGTTTAGAAATGAAAAAAGCAGCGTGAAATAACCGCACATTGAGCTATTGGTCGGAAATAGAGTAATAGCTCTATTTTATTCCCATAAATCATGTTTAGATGAAGCGCTTCCTAAAAAATGAAAATAATGAGGTGAAATAATGAAAAAAGCCTTTTTTATCTTATCCACGGCAACACTCTGCAATTTAACCACTTTGGCTCACGCCAATATTCATGTCTGTGTTTTTGATTTATTGGGCAAATCTGGAGAATCTTATAAATTTCTGGAAGAGTGGGCTTTAGCCAGTAAGAACTGGGGCGCAAATATAGACCTGACAGCTTATCAAGATGAAGCCAAGCTAGATCAAGACTTTAAGGCAGGAACCTGTGATGGTTTTTATATGACCTCCATGCGCGCCCGTAACTATAATAAATTTGCTGGTTCAATTGATGCCCTTGGTGGTGTGCCCAATCATGCGATTGCACAAAAAGCCATTATTTATGTCTTAGATAAAAGAAACAATAAACGTCTGCTCACCAAAATTGGCAATGAAAGTTATGAAGTCGCTGGGATTGGTCAAATTGGTCCCGCTTATTTATTTGTTCGAGATAAGTCTGTTAATAGTGTGGAAAAACTGCATGGAAAAAAAATTGCGGTTATGGAGTTTGATCAAGCCCAGAAAATTATGGTGAAACGCATCAATGCTGTTCCTGTGATGTCAGAAATTTCCAATTTTGTGAAAAAATTTAATCAGAATGAAGTCGATGTCGTACCTGCTCCCGCATATGCATTTAAGCCTCTGGAAATTTACAAAGGCTTAGGTTCAAACGGCGCAATGCTGAATTTTCCGGTATTAAATGTTACCGCTGACCTCATTATCCGCCCCAGCAAGTTTCCACAAGGCTTTGCACCTCAATCCCGTCAATGGTTTATTCGTCAACTCCCTAAAAGCTTTGCCATGGTACAGCGCCTAGAAGCGACCATTCCAACTAAATATCGCCTGGAACTCGACCGGGATGATAAAGAAAAATATCAAAAACTGTTACGTGATGCTCGCATAGACCTGACCCAACAAGGGATCTATGACCCAACCATGATGACTGTGTTAAAAAAGGCGCGCTGTACCGTGGAGCGCACCAACTTTGAATGCTCTTTGGCTGGAGAATAACCCTGCATCTTTTTTTTAAGTGCAGTAACAGTGCTTAACCCAATGATTTTTATTTAAACGTTCCAGAGCATTGGACAATTTGACAGCATTTTGTTCAGTACACTGTCATT
The DNA here is from genome assembly GCF_059758585.1 of Acinetobacter sp. GQ146. Taxonomy (NCBI): domain Bacteria; kingdom Pseudomonadati; phylum Pseudomonadota; class Gammaproteobacteria; order Moraxellales; family Moraxellaceae; genus Acinetobacter; species Acinetobacter sp. GQ146. The sequence goes on along the minus strand of NZ_JCAXDV010000013.1, from coordinate 39,406 downwards.
TTTTTATTTTGAAATGGAGTAAATACTCTATTTATACGTGTAAAACTTGCTTAATATGCTCTACGTGTAAGGACACTAAGAACAAGAATCAATCTGAACAGGATGAATACAATGAAAAAAGTCATGTTGGGTTTCGCTGCGATGACCGCAATCGGACTCTCTACCACGACTCAAGCAGCAAAAGTCGATGTCTGTGTGTTCGACTTACTCGGTAAGTCTGGTGAGTCGTATCAAATGGCACAAGAATGGGCACTGGCAGCCAAAAGCTGGGGGGCTGAAGTCAACCTGATTCCGCGACAAGATGAAGCCGTTGCAGATAATGATTTTAAAGCTGGTAAATGTGACGGCGTGTTTATGACAGCCATGCGAGCCCGTCAGTACAACAAATTTGCAGGCTCGATTGATGCCTTGGGGGGCGTACCCAGCAATGCCATTGCACAAAAAGCCATTAGCTTTGCCTTAGACCAACGGAATGCCAGCAAAATGGTCACGACCCTCGGTGGCAAAAAATATGAAGTTGCAGGCATTGCACCACTCGGCTCTGCCTTTATTTTCGTGCGTGATAAAAACATCAATTCAATCGAAAAAGCCGCAGGTAAAAAGTTTGCCGTTTTAGGCTATGACCAAGCACAGAAAATCATGGTGCAACGTGTCGGTGCACAAGCGGTCATTTCCGATGTTTCTAATTTTGTGGCTAAATTTAATAATGGTCAGGTCGACATGGTCGGTGCACCAGCCTACGCCTACAAACCTCTAGAAATTTACAAGGGCTTAGGCAACAGTGGTGCAATGTTTAATTTCCCTGTGCTGCAAGTGACTGCCGACTTTGTGATTCGCCCCGATCAGTTCCCCGCAGGATTTGGACAAAAATCTCGTGATTGGTTCGTTAAAAACCTGCCGAAGAGTTTCTCCATGATTAATCGCCTAGAAGCAGCTATTCCGGCTAAATATCGTATGAACTTGAGTGCCGAAGATAGAATCAAATACCAAAAAATGCTACGTGATGGTCGTATGGATCTGACCAAGCAAGGTATTTACGATGCCAGTATGATGAGTGTCCTGAAAAAGGCACGTTGTTCTGTTGATAAAGCCAACTTCGAATGTTCCATGGCTGGCGAATAACCCCTGTTCTCAAAAAGCCTAGACTGTTCTAGGCTTTTTAATATCAGTTTTCCATTCAAGCATCATCCATCGATCTTTGTGCTTTTTCATTGCAGCTTAGATTCTAGGAAGATGTATACCTTTGCCCTGACTGCTTACAACTCAATAAAAATAAAACGATAAGGAAATTTCAGCTATGCAAAATTATTACAGCACGACCCTGTTAGGACTGGGACTGTGCCTAGCAAGCAACTTTGCCCAAGCGAAACAAGTGGTGTGTGTATTTGACTTGGTCGGTAAAAGTGGCGATGTCTACGCGCTCATGAAAGACTATCAACTGGCTGCAAAAAATTGGGGCGCAGATATTGAACTACGAGTTGCACAAAATGAAGCCGTGATTACCGAGGACTTCAAAGCTGGTAAATGCGATGGCATTAGTGTCACAGGCATGCGGGGACGCCAATTTAATGATTTTACCGGTTCATTAGATGCCATTGGTGCGATCCCGAATTTGAAATTGGCGGTCAAAGTCATGCAAGGTCTGGCAAGCCCAACCTTTAGCAAATATATGGTGAAAGGCAAATATGAAATTGCCGGAGTGATTCCTGTTGGCGATGCATTTCTAATGGTGAATGACCGTAATATCAATACCGTTGCCAAAGCGGCAGGTAAAAAAATTGCTGTACTCGATTATGATCAGGCACAAAAAATTATGGTGCAGCAAGTCGGTGCACAAGCCGTCAGTGCAGACGTCACTAATTTTGGCAGCAAATTTAATAATGGTCAGGTCGATATTATTGGTGCACCTGCGGCTGCATTTAAACCTTTGGAATTGCATAAAGGTTTAGGCAGTAAAGGGGCAATTGTGAACTATCCGATTTTACAGGTCACAGGCAATATTATTATTCGCCCAGAGCGCTTTCCTCACGGTTATGGTCAGCAATCCCGTGAATGGGTCAAATCACAACTGCCCCGCGCATTTGGCATTTTAGGGAAGATGAAAGCCGACATTCCGAGCAAATACTGGATGGACGTCCCTGCAGCAGACAAGCCTGGCTATCAAAAAATGATGCGGGAAGCACGGATTAATTTGACTCAACAAGGCGTCTATGACAAGCGCATGATGAAACTGTTATGGCAGTTCCGCTGTAAGGAAGATGCCAAAAACTTCGAATGTGGTTTACAAGATGAAAACTACAAATAATCTTGATAAAATTACTCTGATTTGACTTTTAATCTTCGAATATTGACCATATATTGAGTATGCTATACTAGATATTGGTCTTTTTGATTTTTAAAAGACGCGAAACCGAACAGAGGAATCTATCATGACTGCTCCAGCGCTTGTGTTGACCGACAATGCTGCAAATAAAGTACGCCAATTGCGCGATAGTGAAGGCAACCAAGATTTAATGTTACGTGTCTATGTAACGGGCGGGGGTTGTTCAGGCTTTTCTTATGGCTTTAACTTTGCCGACAATATGAATGAAGATGATGCTGAATTCATTAATGGTGATGTCAAAATGCTGGTGGATTCACTGAGCTATCAATACCTTGTTGGTTCTATCGTGGATTATGTGGAAGGTTTGGAAGGTTCGCGTTTTATTGTACAAAATCCAAATGCGACCACTACTTGTGGCTGTGGCTCATCGTTTTCGATTTAAGTGGCATACTAAGAAAAAACCTCCGCATAGCGGAGGTTTTTTTGTATTTAAACCACAGTGATACTGCCTAAAATACGATAGCCCTGTGCCCCTGTGACTGCGGGTAAGTTACCACTGAGCTGTTGCACAAAGCGCATGGCTAACCAAGCAAATGCAGTCGCCTCTACCCACGTTGGGCTTAAGCCTAAATCTGCAGTACTTTGTACAGTCCACTGATGCTTGCGTAAACGCCAGCGCAATTGTTCTAACAATTGCGAATTATAAGCTCCCCCACCACAGACATAGACCTCACCGGTATCCATGCCAGAACGATAGATCGCTTTTTTAATCGCACGCGTCGTCAGTTTAAGCAAGGTTGCTTGCACATTCTCAGGCGTATCTTCTAATTCATCATAGGCCAGCTCATCATTGCGCCAGTCCATGATCTGATCATCAAGCCAATCTAGATTAAAATCTTCACGCCCTGTACTTTTGGGCGGTTCTTTGCCAAAAAAGTCATGGGCCTGTAAACGCTCTAATAAACTGCGAATCGGTTGACCATAAGCGGCCCAATTGCCATTTTCATCGTAGGGCTGCCCAGTATAGCGATGACACCAGGCATCCATGAGGATATTGGCAGGACCTGTATCAAAACCTAAAACTTGCTCAGGTGCACCTGCAGGCAACAGACTGACATTGGCAATGCCACCCAAGTTCAGAATCACGCGATGAATACTGTCGTGTTGAAAAATATCTTGATGGAAGGCAGGCACTAAAGGTGCGCCCTGCCCACCTGCCGCCATATCACGGCGACGAAAATCCGAAACAACCGGAATTTGGGTAATTTCAGTAATGATATTCGGATCGCCAATCTGTAGAGTAAACCCATGCTCTGGGCGATGACGAATGGTCTGCCCATGCGAACCAATGGCTTTAATTTGACTCCGGTCAAGCTGATGTTGCTCAATCAGCGTATTGATGCCTTCTCCAATCATGTTTGCCAGAGCCACATCAGCCTTGCCCATACGATCGATTTCGTTGTCATCCGGCAAAGTCAGTGCCATGAGTTGATCACGTAAATCAGGGTCAAAAGCTAAGGTGAGCGTGGCATGCAACTGCAATGGATCGAACGAAGCGGCTACAATATCTACCCCATCCATGCTGGTGCCGGTCATTACGCCAATATAGATTGCTGTCATGATTATTCTAAAGCCTGCAATGTGCTGAAAAAGTGTTAGTATATCGCACAAATTGAATAACTGATGTGTTTGGGTTTTGTGATGTCAAATTTCCTGCCAGCTGAAGAACAACTTGCCCTCATTCGACGAGGCACTCATGAAATTATTTCTGAAGAGGATCTGCTAAAGAAACTCAAAGAAAATCGTCCTCTAAAAATTAAAGCAGGTTTCGATCCTACTGCACCTGACTTGCACTTAGGTCATACGGTTTTAATCAATAAATTAAAAACTTTCCAAGACCTCGGTCATGAAGTGTTTTTCTTGATTGGTGACTACACCGCCATGATTGGTGACCCAACGGGGAAAAGCGCGACTCGCCCACCATTATCGCGTGAGCAAGTCTTGGAAAATGCCAAAACCTATCAAGAGCAAGTGTTTAAAATTCTTGATCCGAACAAAACCAAAGTGGTGTTTAACTCGGAATGGTTTGCGACCAAAACCGCGGCTGATTTAATTCAGTTAGCTTCACAGCAAACCGTTGCGCGCATGTTGGAGCGTGATGACTTCACCAAGCGTTATAACAACCAACAACCGATTGCGATTCATGAATTCTTGTATCCATTGGTACAGGGCTATGACTCGGTAGCCTTGCATGCTGATGTCGAGCTGGGCGGAACAGATCAAACCTTTAACTTGCTCATGGGGCGTACCTTACAAGGTCGTTATGATCAAGAAGCTCAAGTCTGCATTACCGTGCCTATTCTTGAAGGTTTAGACGGCGTCAACAAAATGTCTAAATCTTTGGGCAACTACATTGGTGTCTTTGATACCCCAGGGGCCATGTACCAAAAAGTGCTGTCTATGCCTGATGCTTTGATTGAGCGCTATTTTGATCTACTCAGCTTTAAATCGGTTGAAGACATCCAAGTATTGCTAAAAGAAATTGAAGAAGGCCGCAACCCACAAGACGTGAAGAAAATTCTTGCACTGGAGTTGGTTGAACGTTTCCACGGTGCGGAAGCCGCGGCCAATGCCCACAAAGGTGCCGGTAACATCATTACCGAAGGTGAACTTCCAGAGGGCACACCTGAAGTGACTATTTCACGTGCTGAGTTTGGCGGTGAAATGTTTATTGCTTCGATTGTTCGTGCTGCAGGCTTAACCAAGAATGCAGCCGCAGCGAAGGATGCTGTTTCACGTGGAGCCGTTAAAGTGGACTGGAACGTGGTCGACGCGAGCTTCTCGGTAAAAGAGAACACCACCTTGATCGTACAGGCGGGTAAAAAAGCCATTGCCAAAGTGACGTTCACCGACTAATCCAAGATCAATCCAAAGCAGGTCTCAGGACCTGCTTTTTTTTATGCCATTTTTCGTTTAATCAAAAACTGCAACAAACTTCTTTTTGCAAAAACGTAATTCCATAATCTGCCAGCTCCCCGCATGATATTGCCAAGTTTCTTGAATGGTTTGAACGGGCCGTAGCAAATGCAGCACAATTCGGCATTGGGTCTGCTCGGGATTAAACTCAAATACCTCAGTCTGAATCTCTAAATGCTGTGGCTTCCATACGCCATTCTGTACAGCATGTTGAATACTGCTATAGCGGCTGAAACTACTTTCAACTTTCCCTTGTGCCTCATAGACAACTTTAAATTCAGCATGCTCACATTGCATCAGGACCTCAACTTGTCCGGTATAAAAAGCATTTAGCCAATGATCGCGTTGTTGTTCCAAACTTAAGTCCATGTTCTTCCCTCTCTATGGTTTTTGCTTAGCATGCCAAAAGAATAAGACAGTTTGATAACCTTCACAAAAACCAAACAAAGCTGAGGCATAAAAAAAAGCAGCCCTCAGGCTGCTTTTAACATTACACACGCTTATGCATCGATATCCGCATTTAGGGCATTCTCTTCAATAAAGGCACGACGTGGTTCCACATCATCCCCCATCAAGCAAGAGAACATGCGATCGGCTTCAATCGCATCATCAATGGTGACTTGCAACATATTGCGGTTTTCAGGATCCATTGTGGTTTCCCAAAGCTGTTCCGCATTCATCTCACCCAAACCTTTGTAGCGCTGAATCATCATGCCGCGACGCGAGTCTTGTAAAATATGCTGCCATACTTGATGGAAACTATTGACCGTAATTTTACGCTCACCTTTTTGTAAATAAGCCCCAGCTTCGAGCAAACTGAACCAGCTCTTCGAATTCTTGAGTAAACGGACATATTCAGTCGAAGACAGTAAACCCGCATCAAGTACATAACTGTGCGGTAAATTATGCACATAAAGAGTAATGCGCGGGAAATACACCACTTCCTTTTGACCATCGGCCAACTCTTTATCGAAGGCTTCCAAAGTCAATTCAGGACGTAAGCTCGGTTGTAACTTTTCAACCGTTGCACGTAACTGCTCACCCCAATGTTGCACATAAGCCAGATCTTGAGAATGATCAAACTTAAACGCTTCGAGGGAGATTAAACCATCCAATAAGCTTGCAGGATAACGCTGAGTTAAACGCTGCAAACTCTTCTGTGAGGTTTGATAATCTGCAATCACTTTCGCCAGTGCTTCGCCCCGAATCGCAGGGGCTTCTGCACTGATATGCAAAGCAAGATCATCAATCGCATTCGAAATCAGGAAGGTTTCTAGTGCATCATTATCTTTAATGTATTGCTCATGCTTACCTTTCTTCAATTTATATAGCGGTGGTTGAGCAATATAGATATGCCCACGTTCCACCAACTCCGGCATTTGACGGAAGAAGAAAGTTAATAACAGGGTACGAATATGCGAACCATCGACGTCCGCATCGGTCATAATAATGATTTTGTGATAACGCAACTTATCAGGGTTATATTCTTCACGCCCAATACCACAGCCCAATGCGGTGATCAGTGTGCCGACTTCCTGTGAAGAAATCATCTTGTCAAAACGTGCACGTTCCACGTTCAGGATTTTACCTTTCAACGGTAAAATTGCCTGCATTTTACGGTTACGGCCCTGCTTGGCTGAACCACCCGCAGAGTCACCCTCGACCAGATACAATTCAGACATGGCAGGATCTTTTTCCTGACAGTCTGCCAACTTACCTGGCAAACCGGCAATATCTAAGGCACTTTTACGACGGGTCATTTCACGGGCTTTACGTGCCGCATCACGGGCACGCGCAGCGTCAATAATTTTTCCAGCAATCGATTTCGCTGCAGCAGGATTCTCTAGCAAGTACTCAGAGAACGCTTTGTTCATCGCCTGTTCGACTGCAGGTTTCACTTCACTTGAAACCAATTTTTCTTTGGTTTGCGAAGAGAACTTTGGATCAGGCACTTTCACAGAAATAATGGCGGTTAAACCTTCACGCGCATCATCCCCGGTCACAGCTACTTTTTCTTTTTTCAGCAGGCTTTCATTTTCCATATAGCTGTTTAAGCCACGGGTCAATGCTGCGCGGAAACCGGCCAAATGGGTTCCGCCGTCTTTTTGCGGAATGTTGTTGGTAAAGCAGCGGACATTTTCCTGATACGAGTCATTCCATTGCAACGCCACTTCAACCCCAATGCCATTTTCAGCTTGAGTAGTGAAGTGAAAAATATCATTCAGGTGGTTTTTGCCCTGATTGATATATCGAACGAACTCAGACAAACCACCTTCATAGTCATAGACATGTTCTAGGTTGATGCGTTCATCTCGAAGCACAATGCGTACACCCGCGTTTAGGAATGACAATTCACGTAAACGGCGTGCCAAAATATCGACATTAAAAATGGTTTGGCTAAAAGTTTCAGCACTTGGCCAGAAACGTACAATAGTTCCTGTAGTTTCAGTATTACCAATCTCTTTGAGTGGATACTGTGGATCACCATGACGATATTCTTGTTGATAAATATGCCCTGCACGATGAATGATTAATTCAAGCTTGCTCGATAAAGCATTTACAACAGAAACACCTACCCCGTGTAAACCACCTGAAACTTTATAGCTATTATCATCAAACTTACCGCCTGCATGCAGAATGGTCAAAATTACTTCTGCTGCAGAAACCCCTTCTTCAGGGTGAATATCGGTTGGAATACCACGCCCGTTATCGGAAACGCTGACTGACTCATCTTCATGAATCGTGACCAAGATTTCATCACAATGACCTGCTAAAGCTTCATCAATGGCGTTATCCACCACCTCGAACACCATGTGATGCAAACCTGTACCATCATCAGTATCGCCAATATACATACCTGGGCGCTTACGAACGGCATCCAAACCACGCAAAACTTTAATGCTGGAGGAATCATAAGCCTTTTCGTTGCTTTGTTCTGTTTGAGTGACAGATTGGTCTTCTGAACTCATGGTTACTCCCTAGTGAAAAATCGGTCTATCCAAAGATGGGAAATCATTGCACAACACATGCAACTCGGCCATTTTCCACGTGGAACAATTGGTGGGAAATAGACAAGTCATGTAAATGTTTTTGCACAGATTCATGCTCTAAAGTGGTAATAAAAACTTGACTACCAAGTTGGCTTAATCGCTCAATTAAACGTTGTTGTGCGGCTAAATCTAATTCTGCTGTCAGATCATCTAATAATACCACAGTTTCCTTATTACAGGCATGTAGCATTGCAATCTGAGAGAGTTTTAGTGCCATGATGAGGAGCTTTTTTTGGCCACGTGATAAAACAACATCCGCCTCTCCCATCGGGGTTTTAAGGCGTAAATCGGCACGGTGCGGACCATATTCGGTATAGCGTCGATCAAGGTCTTTTTGATGGTGACTACACAGATCGTGCAGCAGTCCATGTTCAGTATGAAAGCCTGCAACATAATCCACCTCTATGGTTAAATTGGGCAATAACTGTTGCAAATCCTGCTGAAAAAATACGTTCCACTGTTCCACAATCGCTACCCGTTGCGAATGTAAAATTTCGCCATATTCGGCCAGCATTTTATTCCACGGTTCTAAGCTTTGCAGACTTAGATTTCGCTGCGACTTCAGCAAACTGTTACGTTGCTTCAGTGCCCGTGAATAATATTGCCAAGCATGATAAAACTCAGGTTCCACGTGAAACATGAGCCAATCGAGCAATTGCCGCCGTGGCTTCGCGCCATGATCAATAATATCGGTACTTTGTGGATCTATATGTTGTAAAGGTAATAATTTTGCCAATTGCCCTTGTGTGGCAATATGATCCCCATTCACTTTCATGACCTGCTCACCGCTCAGATGTTTTTGCATACCCACTTTTTCACTGGCAGATTGCGCAAAAATCACCGCATTGGAAGCATCATGTTGAATGTAGTGTTTGGGAATGTGGGTTCGAAAAGAACGACCCGTAGCCAGCAAATGTACCGCTTCTAAAATTGAGGTTTTACCTGAACCATTCGCGCCATAAAAGACATTAAACGGCTGCAACTCAGTGAGTGCAACCGTTTCCAAATTACGAACACGTTCGATATTTAAACGCGTAATATGCATAATAAATCTAGATATTACACACGCATTGGCATTACGACATAAGTTTGATCAGTATGTGCTGGATCATGAACCAATACTGACTGATTGGCTTCTGTCATGGTCATCGAAACATCATCCCCGTCCAAGACACTCAATACCTCCAATAAATATTGGGCATTAAATGACATTTCTAACGGGGCATCGTTATATTGAATGGCTAAATCTTCAATCGCTTCATCTTGTTCTGGGTTATTGGCACGTAACTGCAAAGTATCCGTACTAAAATTCAAAAATACCCCACGCAGTTTTTCATTACTCAAGATCGAAACACGTTGTAAAGATTGCTTGAACACATCATGTGCGATCAGGACATTTTTATCACCGCCACGTGGAATCACACGGCGATAATCTGGGAACTTGCCATCAATCAGTTTGGTGGTAAAGCGAACCGTAATGGAACCCTGCTCTTTATCACGACTTGGGGTATTGATAGTGACATTCAATAATTCGCGACCAATCAATAACGACAATTGCTCATCTTCAATACTGAGTAGACGCTGTAATTCACCCACAGCTTTACGCGGCACAATTGCTTGAATCAATTGCTGCGCATTGGATGAAGCTAATGTCTCGCACAGTGCCAAACGATGACCATCCGTTGTTACTGCACGCAATTGATTTTCATCAATTTCTAATAAAGTACCAGTCAAGTAAAAACGAACGTCTTGAACCGCCATGGCAAAAGCCGTTTTTTCGAATAAACGCTTTAATTCACGTTGAGTCACAGCAACTTGCGTGCCCTGCGTGTTTTCAGTATTCAGCAATGGATAGTCTTCTGCAGGTAATGTCCCCAAAACAAAACGACTGTTGCCAGATTTAAGAATACAACGCTGGTCTTCGGTAATTTGAATATCGATTAATGCCGCACTTGGCAGAGACTTACAAATATCCATCAGTTTACGCGCAGGAACCGTAGTCTCACCAGCTTGTAAGCACGCACCTTCGCTTAAATTGGTGCTCGCCACCAATTCAACTTCTAAATCCGAACCTGTAATCGCCAAAGCATTTTGACTCACTTGTACTTTAACATTCGATAAAATGTTTAAGGTGTGGCGACGTTCCACCGCTCCTACCACATGTGAAAGAACATTAAGTAAACTTTCTTTGGCGATTTTTAAACGCACGATACATTCCTCGAAAAACTGAAGATGAAAAATAAATGAATTAATTTTTTAGCAGTGTACTATGCGGCAGAATATACCGCATTGCAAGAATAGAATTTGATCAGTTTAGATTAACTTTGCAGCAAGCGTTGCAAGTTTTTGTAATCCTCATTAAAGATCGGATCACCTTCTCTTAGGCTTTGCACTTTTTCGCAGGCATGCATGACTGTACTATGATCACGACCACCAAATGCCATGCCAATTTCAGGAAAACTATCTCCCGTGAGTTCACGTGCTAGCCCCATCGCCAATTGACGTGGACGCGCATAAATTCGAGTTCGTTTTGGACCAATCAGCTCTTTGAGCGGAATACGGAAATACTCACTCACTACACGCTGAATATTTTCTGTACTGATGGTGCGCGCACGAATCGCCAACACATCTTTTAACGATTCTCGTACCACATCCAAATCAATCGATGTTCCTTTGAAACGTGAAATTGCAACCACTTTATTCAAGGCGCCTTCTAATTCACGCACATTGGCCACGACTTGTTGTGCAATAAACAAAGCACAGTTACGCGGTAAATCTACCCCACTGCTCTGCGCTTTCTTCAATAAAATTTCAATCCGGGTTTCAATATCGGGGGGTTCTACCCCAACCGACAACCCCCAAGAGAAGCGCGAGACTAAACGTGCGTCCAACTCGGTCAATTCTTTTGGATAACGATCAGAAGTTAAAATAATCTGTTTAGATTCATCTAATAACGCATTAAAGGTATAGAAAAACTCCACCAAACTGGCTTCTTTGCCTGCCAGTAAGTGAATATCATCAACCAAGAGCAGATCTAATGAACGACAGTTTTTCTTAAACTCTTCCACTTTGCCTTGTTGTAAAGAGCTAACAAAATCCTGAACAAAACTCTCAGCGGTCATATACATCACACGTGCATTCGGTTTTGCCTGCAATAAGGCATTACCCACGGCTTGCATTAAGTGAGTTTTACCCAAACCGGTCGGACCATATAAAAACAATGGGTTATGTTGCGATGCACCCAATTGAGTTAATACTTTACGGCAAGTTTCTGCCGCCATTTGGTTGGAACGACCTTCAACAAATAAAGAAAAAGTAAATAACGGATTCAACAAGCGTTTTTTGTTCTTTAATGGTGAATCGTCTTTTTCTTTCTTCATTTTTGCCACAGGAGACGGCGGAGCCGATTCCAATGCAGCAGTTGTTGTCGCAGGTTGTTCATGTGGAGACAAAATCGCGCCTGGACGAGAATCGACCATAATTTCGACGTGACGAATGCGACCTTCAGACAACTGCTCTGCCAAAATCGTAATGAGTTCTAAATGATGTTCCTGGATATAGCGCGTCCAATATGGATTAGGCGCATATAGTCGCAAAGTGTCATCTAACTCTTCAGCAACTAAAGGGCGAATCCACATTGTAAAAACATTTCCAGAGAGCTCTTGTCGCAAGCGAGTTAAGCAGTCTGTCCAAAGCATGTGAAACCCCTATTCATCCATTTTTAAATTTAAAAACACCAGTGTCCGCCAAAGCGGGTCGCCATTCTAACCAAGTTATCCACATCTGTCATGAAGAATTCTGCAGAAATTGCTCAAAAAAGAAATAAACAATCTAAATTTAAATTCAAAACCTAGTGTGGATAAAAACACTCACAGCCTGTGGATAAAAATAACACCCAAGTTATCCACAATTCGTTAAAATCTTAAAAACATAGATATCCACAATATTAACTCTTGTTTTTATAGGGTAAAAAGTGGTTTTCCACAGAAAAACAGCTCCCTAATAAGAATAAATTTAAATTTTAAAATTTGAATTTATTTATAAGGATTGCTTTTGATGTGGATAACTTCGATTACGAATAAATTTAAATTTAAAACCGGATCTTGTTTATAGCTATGTGGATAAATTTGTGCATAATATTGTTTATAACTTATTTTTCATTATTTAACAAGTTATTATGGTGTGAATAAATAATGACGGTCTAAAAACGTGAATAACATGCTTACCGTCTAGTTTTTATTTATTCAAAGTTTATTTGGTCTGAAACCGTGTTTTTGATTGACAGCTCAAGCAATGAACACTAAAATCGCGGACCTTTATAGAAAGATCAATTTTTGGAGTTTCGATATGAAACGTACATTCCAACCATCTGAATTAAAGCGTAAGCGCGTTCATGGTTTCCGTGCTCGTATGGCTACTAAAGCTGGTCGTCAAGTATTAGCTCGCCGTCGTGCAAAAGGTCGTCACAGCTTAACTGTTTAATCTGTTAATGCTTAAACGATTTTGGGTGTTATGACACTTTATGACTTCGGCGCAGAGCTGCGTCTTCGCTGTGCTGCCGATTATAAAGTCGTGTTTGATGGTGCGCTTTTTAAAGTGCACCAACCCCACTTCTTGTTTCTTGCAACACATTCCAAACAACCTCATAGTCGTTTGGGAATTGTTGTTGCCAAGAAAAAAGTGCGCCGTGCGCATGAAAGGAATCGAGTAAAACGACTTGCTCGCGAAAGTTTTCGCCTGCATCAAATGCATTTGGATGCCTTGGATATTGTTGTTATGCCTAAAGTAGGTATAGAAGCAGTACCCAATTCTGAATTGCATCAGCAATTACAATTTGCTTGGCAAAAGCTGCAACGCATTGTCAAAAAGCATTCAAAAATAGCTCCCTCCCCACAGAAGTAGAGAAAGCCAATGGTACGTGTGCTGCATTGGTTCATTCGATTCTATCAGATCGCGATCAGTCCTTTATTGGGGCCGCGCTGTCGTTATATACCTACATGTTCTCAATATTCATTGGAAGCAATCCATACGCATGGAGCTGTACGGGGTGTGTGGTTGGCTGCAAATCGTATTTGTCGGTGTCATCCATGGGGAGGCTCGGGTTATGATCCTGTTCCCTTAAAAGCAATTCGTTTTATTTCATTTCAGCAAATCGATTCTCAAACGCATCACGTTGCTGTACCCTTTCGTAGATGTTTATGGAATCAAAATCACTCTAACTTTTTGGGGTAATAGATATGCAACAATGGGCCAGGATTGCAATTCTAGGAGCCATGTTTGTCGTCGCATATTTGCTTATTTTGGCATGGCAAAAGGATTACGGTCATCAGGAAACAGCACCGCAGCCACAAACTGCAGCAGTTGTTTCACATGAAGTTTCTGCCGACCTGCCAAATGGACATACAGCAGTAGCTGCTTCAGATGTGCCACAAGCAAATATTGCCGCTCAGCAAACGACAGAATCGACTGCGGCAGCAAGTCAACAGCTTATTTCAGTTCAAACTGACCTTTATCATCTTTGGATTAATCCTAAAGGTGGTGATATTGTTCGTGTTGAATTACTCAATCATGATAAAAACAAAGATAGCGATGAACCGTTTGTTATGCTGGAAAGCGATGCCAAACGTACGTATGTTGCTCAATCTGGTTTAATTGGTCTGAATGGACCTGACAGTGGTCGTAATGGTCGTCCTGTCTATGAAATTGAGAAATCTGCTTATACTTTGGCTGATGCAAAAGCAGCGAAAGATAAAGACGGCAAGTCAGTTCAAGTGCTTTCTGTTCCAATGGTCTTTAAAACGGCTGATGGTGTAGAAATCATTAAAACCTTTACCTTCACACAAGGTGCATACCCAGTTGTTGTGAACCACAAAGTGGTGAACCGCAGTGGTCAAAACTGGCAAGGCCAGATGTTTGGTCAATTAAAGCGTGACAATTCAGAAGATCCAGGTAAATCGGATCAAGGGATTTTCACCTTGGGTACCTTCTTAGGTGGCGCATGGGGAACACCTGAAGAGCACTACAATAAGCTTAAATTTGCCAACTTTAACGATGAAAAGTTAAGTGTTGAAGCAAAAGGCGGCTGGATTGCGATGGTGCAGCATTACTTTGTGAGCGCATGGATTCCTGGCGAGTTGAAGTTGACCCAAGCTAATGGTCAAACTTATAGCGCCAAATTGGAATCGCGTAAATCAAGTGATGATATGAACATCCTGAGTTTTACTTCTCCAACCATCAATGTGCCTGCAGGGACAGTAGCGGAAGTCGATGCGACGTTCTATTCAGGTCCTAAAATTCAGTCTGAATTGAAAGATTTGGCTGTAGGTCTGAATCAGACTGTGGATTATGGTTGGTTATGGCCAATCGCAAAATTATTGTTTTTAGGTCTTCAATTCTTCCATAACTTGGTGGGGAACTGGGGCTGGTCAATCATTTTGCTCACAGTATTGGTGAAACTGATCTTGTGGCCATTGTCGTCGAAGAGCTATCGCTCAATGGCGAAAATGCGTGTGATTGCACCAGAAATGCAGCGCATGAAAGAAGAGTTCGGTGAAGACCGTATGCGCTTCTCTCAAGAAATGATGGCATTGTACAAGCGTGAGCAAGTGAATCCACTTTCAGGCTGTTTACCATTATTACTGCAAATGCCGATCTTCTTGGCCTTGTATTGGGTCTTGATGGAAAGTGTGGAACTACGCCATGCACCTTGGATTCTATGGATTCAAGATCTGTCAGCCATGGATCCTTGGTTTATCTTGCCGTTGTTGATGGGTGTGACCATGTTCATTCAGCAAATGTTGAACCCGCAACCTGCCGATCCAATGCAGGCAAAAGTGTTCAAGATTATGCCGATCATGTTCACGGTATTTATGTTGTTCTTCCCAGCAGGCTTGGTACTGTACTGGATTGTGAACAACACGATTACCATTACCCAACAATGGTTTATTAATAAATCGGTTGAAAAGGCACGTAGCTCGAAAGAAGCTGCATAAGCAGCTTCTCACAGCAACTAGCTGATTAAATCCGCTTAAGATGGTAATCTTAGGCGGATTTTTCTTTGGGTTCGATTCGGGCTAAACGTTAGGTGAATTTTATGCAACATCAAACCACTATTGCAGCGATTGCTACTCCGCCAGGTCGTGGTGGGGTGGGTGTAATTCGTCTTTCAGGGCCTCAAGCCTATGGAATTGCGGAAAAACTCACGCAAAAAAAATTACCGCAAGCGCGTATGGCTGGATTCCGTCAGTTTTGGGATGCCGCAGAAGAAGTTTTGGATGAAGGTTTGGTGATTTGCTTTCCAAATCCGCACTCGTTTACTGGCGAAGATGTGGTTGAACTGCAGGGACATGGTGGACCTGTGATTCAAAATGCCCTGCTGTCACGTTGCTTGGAATTAGGTGCAACCGCAGCCAAAGCAGGTGAGTTTTCCATGCGTGCCTTTGAAAATGGCAAGCTGGATCTGGTGCAAGCAGAAGCAATTGCCGATTTAATTGATGCCACTTCGCAAGCGGCTGCACGTTCAGCTGTGCGCTCTTTGCAGGGCGCCTTTTCGCTTAAAGTTAATACAGTTCTGGAAAAGTTGATTCACTTGCGTTTGCATGTGGAAGCCGCGATTGATTTCCCTGAAGAAGAAATTGATTTTTTGGCGGATGGCAAGATTTTGGCGTTGTTGGAAGAGGTGCAGCACTCAGTTGCCGCAGTCCAGCAATCTGCACGCCAAGGACAATTGCTGCGTGAAGGTTTACAGGTGGTGATTGCGGGTAAACCGAATGCGGGTAAATCTTCCTTGTTAAATACTCTGGCGGGCATTGAGCGCGCTATTGTGACTGATATTGCTGGGACAACCCGTGATGTTTTGCATGAGAAGATTAGTCTGAATGGTTTGCCGATCACCTTGACAGATACTGCAGGCTTGCGTGAAACAGGTGATGTGGTTGAAAAAGAAGGGATTCGTCGCGCCATTAAAGAGATTGAACAGGCCGATTTATTGTTATTGGTGTATGACTTAAGCCAAGGTGAAGATCCGTTACAATTGGCCCGTGAATATTTTGAGCATCATTTGGAACCGAAACGTTTAATGTTGATTGGTAACAAATGTGATTTGACTGCAACAGCGGCACAAATTTCCGATTTTCAGGGTTTTAGACATATTACTGTCTCGGCGAAGCAAGAAACAGGTGTTCAGTCGCTCATAGATGCGATTACAGCGCATGCAGGCTTTCAGCCAGAAGAAGATACCTTTATTGCTCGAACACGTCATTTAGACGCAATGAAGCGCACACAGCACTATCTTGCAGAAGCGCACGAGCAGCTGGTGGTGTTTCATGCGGGGGAACTGGTCGCAGAATCATTACGTCTGGCGCAAAATGCCTTGGGTGAAATTACTGGGGAATTTAGCGCGGATGATTTGCTTGGAAAAATCTTTGGTTCATTCTGTATTGGCAAGTAATAGTCTGTACATAACACGATTGTCCCTTTAGGGGGCATTAAAAAGGCTTTATTCCGTGAGGAGTAAAGCCTTTTGTTGGCGGTGCCAAAAAAACAAGATGCCACAGAGCAGCGCCATGCCTATGCCAAATCCTATGACGGCCAGATTTAAACCCCATACATCCGCACAGTAGCCTACGGCGACAATCGGTACAATGGTCCCTAAATATCCCATGAACAGATACGTGGAAATCACAGCCGCTCGATTCTGGCTATTGGTCATCTGATGAATCAGCCCAAAAGACCCCATAATGCCCAGACCATGCCCTAAACCCACCCCGATATCACTGATTACAAACAGCAGGCTCCACTGCGTATACATGCACAGCGCCAGCAACAGGCAGCTCACCAGCATGAAGATTAAGCCATAGTTTAAGCTGCACACAGCAGAAAGCGATTTGGCGCTAAATTGCACCGCAGCAGAAATAAATAAAATACTGGAGATGGCGAGACCACTGACCAAGGGACCATGCCAAGGAATCAGATCTTTGACAAAGGTGGCTGACAGTGAGGCAAATAAGCTAAAGGCACCAAAGGCGGAAAATGCGGTCAAACCCGCGATAAAAAAATGGGTACGTGCAGCCGCTACAGGCAATTCTAAATGCGGGGCAATTGAGAAAGGCTGTGCTTCAATTACCGGTGATTTTAAATACAATAATGCCATGAAACACAGGATAGCACCGGCAATAATCGGCAGGTAGGGTGTCAGTAACGGTGCGGAAGAAAATTGAGCAATAGCCCCACCAATAAATGGGCCGAGACTAAAACCAATGACCGTGATGATGGAACTGAGCTGTGGAGCATGGGCTTTATGGCTGGCTGGAATGGTGTGCATTAAGCCCAACATGGCCGAGGTACTGATCAGTCCTGAAGCAATACCAATAATAAAACGCCCGACACCCAGCCATAAGGCATGACTGGCCAAGGCAGAGAGGAGCAAGCCTGCAGTTACAAAGATCAAACCCACTTGCAAGGTGCGTAAAAAACCGAAGCTATTGCTGGCGCGTCCGAAGAATAACAACGTGGCTAAACAACCAAACATATAGGCGACAAAAATATAGGTAATTTGGCTCGGCAGCAAATGCCACAACTCTTGGTAGAGTGGATACAGTGGGCTTGCGAGTGCTGTGCCAATGGTACCCATGCATAAGGCCAAGCTGATGATGGCAAAAGGTCGCCACGCGTGTTGAACCATCATAAAGCGTCACAAAAAGCGGTCAAAAATTAGACCTGTAGGAATGAAGGAATTTTGACAGCTTATGCTGAAAGTAGCGCTTTAACAATGATTAACCATATCGTTTTAATAATTTTAAAAATTCTGCAAGTTCAGCTTCATCCAGCTCACTATGCTGTTTCAACACATGGTGCCGCAGATGTGCTTCAACCAGCTCATTCATCAGGCCATTCACGGCCCCCCTCACCGCTGCAACTTGTTGCAGCACATCAATACATGAACTGTCAGGTTGCATCAGTGCTTGATCGACTGCCTGAATCTGCCCTTGCAGACGTTTGACTCGATTCTTAATTTTTTTATCTTCATATAAATGGCCCACACTTTCCTCCAAAAAATAAATATACTACTGGGGAGTATATTGGTGAGAACATTATGCAACATTCCGCAATGCCCAGACGCCATAGTCATCAATTTGATACTGGCAATCCTCTCGCACAAAAACGAATCTTAATCGCGACTATTTTAACGGCAGTGATGATGTTATTAGAAGTGATTGGCGGCTGGTTTTTTAACTCCATGGCATTACTGGCGGATGGCTGGCATATGAGTTCGCATATGTTGGCGCTGGGCTTGGCGTATTTTGCTTATCGGGCAGCGCGGCATTATGCACAGGATCAGCGCTTTAGTTTTGGGACGTGGAAAATTGAAATTTTAGCGGGTTATAGCAGTGCGATTTTACTGTTGGTGGTTGCTGTGTTTATGGCAGTGCATTCACTACAGCGTCTGATTAATCCTGTTGATATTCAATATAATCAGGCGATTCCAATTGCGATTTTAGGCTTGCTGGTGAACTTGATTTGTGCTTGGCTTTTGCATGATGGTCACCATCACCATCACCATCACCATCACCATCACCATCACCATCATGAGGAATCTACATTTTCGCATGAGCAAGATCTCAATCAAAAAGCCGCATTTTTACATGTGTTGGCGGATGCAGTGACTTCAGTATTTGCCATTATGGCCTTGTTTGCAGGGAAATATATGGGGTGGTCATTTCTTGATGCGCTGTTAGGGATTGTCGGGGCAATCTTGGTGGCACGCTGGGCTGTAGCGCTGATGCAGGAAACGGCAAAAACTTTGTTGGATGCAGAGATGAACCATCCCGTAGTGAATGAGATTTGGCAAGTGGTTGCAGATTTTGGGGTTGCGGTGGAAGTGACCGATTTACATGTCTGGAAAGTGGCCAAAGGCAAATTTGCCTGCATTTTGGCCCTGAGTAGTGATGCAACCTTAACGGCTGATCAAGTCCGCGAGGCCTTGGCTGTGCATGATGAAATTGTGCATATTTCAGTTGAGATTAATCCATTATCGGTTTGAGTTCTGCTGGTTCCACGTGAAACCTTTAGGGCTTTGCTTTACCAAATACCTGATAAAAACTTTCAATCAGCATAATAATTATGATTAAACTGAGGCACTTTGATAACTTACGTGAACGAGCCGAATTCATGTTGAAAAAAACCATGGTCGCTGTAGTGGCCGCTTTAGCATCTTGGTCGAGTTTTGCAGGTGTCGAGCAGGTCAAAACTAATCTTGCCAAACAACATCCAGAGTTGAAAATACAGAATATTCAAGCCACAGAAATGCCGGGCATTTACAGTGGGTCTATGGATGGTCAGGTGGTGTATTTAGGGGAAAATGCACAGCATATGCTGGTCGGGTCGATGATCCGACTCAAGGATCAGCAGAACTTGACCAAAGACTTGATCCTAAAACAAAATTCAGTTGATTGGAAAAAACTCCCGTTACAGGATGCGGTGAAAACTGTACGAGGTACTGGTAAACGTCAGTTGGCCATCTTTTCTGACCCAAATTGCCCGTATTGCAAACAACTTGAGGCTGAACTAAAGAAACTGGATAACGTGACCATTTATACTTTCATCTATCCAATTAAGCCGCAGTCGGTTGCACCTTCTAAAGCCGTCTATTGTGCAAAAGATCAGAGTTATGCATGGGAAAACTTGATTGCCAAAGGGATTGCTCCTGCGGGCAACAAGAGCTGTGCTAATCCAATCGAGCGGAATTTAAAGCTCGGACAAGCCTTAGGGGTGAAAGGTACACCAACCATTATTTTCTCAAATGGGTTTAAAACCTCAGGTGGCTTCCCTGCGGAGCAAATTGAGTTGATCTGGAAGGAATTCGGTTTGTAATTAACACAGGCAACAAAAAGCCTTTTCAGCTCAGGCTGAAAAGGCTTTTTTTATGCATTAAGCTGATGATTTTTTGCTGAACAGATTGTAGATAAACAAAATAATCATCGCACCAAGGACCGAAGCGAAGAATCCTGCTGCGGCATGATCGGCGTAAAGTCCGAGCATACGTCCGCCATAAGTTGCTAATAACGAACCCGCAATCCCCAATAAGGTGGTAAACAAAAAGCCAGCTTTGTCGTCACCGGGATGGATGGCACGCGCAATTAGACCCGCAATAAAACCGACAAAAATGGCAACTATCAGTGACCACATAGAGTTCTCCTTGTTGTTATCATTGCATGAAGCATTAAGTGATCTTTATGATTTTGAAGAATATGCTGGTGCGACCCAACAGTAAAAATGCAACCGAGTGTCGTGTTTTTGTGTGGTGGACATTTTAACTGCAGCAGAAAAAAAGCCTTTTAAACACGATGAATCACCGCTTTAAAAGGCTTTTAAGAATGGAACGGGTCTAAGACTTAGAGACCAATTTCACCAATAAATGGAATGTGGCGATATTTTTGATCGTAGTCGAGACCATAGCCCACAATAAACTTATCTTCGACTTCAAAACCGAGGAATTTGACATCTAAATCAATTTCACGACGTGACGGTTTGCTGACTAAAGTACACAGCTCGATGGAGTTCGGTTCGCGAGTTTGTAAGATTTCCAGGACTTTGCTTAAGGTATGCCCTGAGTCAATAATGTCTTCAACCACAAGGACATCTTTACCACGAATCTCGCCGTCTAAATCTTTCAAAATTTTCACGTCACGGCTCGACACCGTGGATTTGCCATAGCTCGAAACCGTCATAAAATCGAGTTCATGCGGTTTTTCAATTGTTCGGCATAAATCAGCCATAAAAATAACGGAACCACGTAATAAGCCAATCAAGACAAGTTCTTTATCGCTTTGGGCATAGTGGGCATTAATTTTAGCACCAAGCTCTTGCACTTTCGCTTGGATCTCTTCAGCTGAAATCATTACGCTCATTTGAACGGTCATGGGCAGATACCTAAAAATCAAAAAATAAAAAAGGTGTTGACCTGCAACACCTCAAAATATGCCTCTATTTTAATACAAGTTAAAATCAGATGCATCCTTTGTTGTTTATTTTTTATCCTTTTTGCGTGTATCCGCGCGGAGCACAACACTGCAGCCCAGCAAGAGCAGACATAGCGAGAATGTGCAGCATGACTTAGTGCTGGGTTGATTCGGCTTGGACATAAGCAGCTTGGCCATACACATAAGTGGCATGAATATTACGATCATCCCCCATCGTCATCAGGGCGAACAAGGCATCTTCAATCCCTTTAGCACGTTGCTGTCTTAAACTTTGCAGTGCTGTGGCATGTAAATCTAACACTACAAAATCGGCTTCTTTGCCGACATTAAAATTACCCAGTTGATGCTCTAGGCTGAGGGCTTTGGCACCGCCTAAAGTGGCATGATACAGAGACTCAAAGGCAGACAGTTTATCCCCTTGTAACTGCTGTACTTTATAGGCTTCATTTAGCGTTTGTAGCTGATTGAACGACGTGCCCGCCCCAATATCAGTCCCCAAACCGACTTTGACTTGTTTTTCCCACGTTTTCTTTAAGGGAAATAAACCGCTGCCAAGGAACAGGTTGGAAGTTGGACAGAATGCAATCGCAGAATCCGTGGCATGCATACATTCCCATTCACTGTCTTCCAAATGCACACAGTGGGCAAAAACAGAACGTGAACCGGTAAGTCCATAGTGGTGGTAAACATCTAAATAGCCTTGCTGTGCCGGGAAGAGTTCTTTGACCCAAGCAATTTCATTTTTATTTTCACTGAGATGGGTATGCACATACACATCGGGATATTCGGCTTTGAGTTGCCCAGCCAGCTGTAATTGTTCTGGGGTCGATGTTGGGGCAAAACGCGGGGTGATGGCATACAGTGCCCGCCCCTTGCCATGCCATTTTTCAATCAGGGCTTTCGAGTCGCTATATGCACGTTCTGGCGTGTCACACAAAGCATCAGGCGCATGACGATCCATCATCACCTTACCTGCAATCAGACGCATCTGCTGGCGCTGTGCTGCTTCAAACAAGGCATCCACCGATTCAGGATGCACGGTACAGAACACCAAGGCTGTCGTCGTACCATTTTTTAACAGTTCCTGCACAAAGAATTCGGCAATTTGAGCTGCATATGCAGGATCGGCAAATTGTATTTCTGTTGGAAAAGTATAGGTATTTAGCCATTCCAACAGTTGTTCGCCGTAAGCACCGACCATTTCGGTTTGTGGGAAATGAATATGAGTATCAATAAAGCCTGGGACAATCAGTTTTTCGGGATAATGCTGAATTGCAATTCCTTCTGGCAGATGGGCAGCTGCATCTTGCCACGGGCCAAACCATTTAATTTTTCCAGCTTCACTGATGAGCACGCCATCTTCTAAATAGCGGACTTGATCTGCGATATCCGCAGCTTGAGCAACTAAATTTTGAATATCTAAGAAACGACCACGAACCACGGTGGTCTGCAACAATGAAGACATGGAAAACCTACAACTTTTATTTTTTCGATTGATTGTACCTGAAAATGTCTGACTAAACTGTATAACGTTGACTCAGTCCCCACTCTGCCAAAATACGGCGATAGGTGGTAGAAGAACGATCGGCTTCAAAATGGGCTTCCATCATTAAATCCAGCGGCAGTTCTTCTGGTTTCTGTGATTCCACCATGTCTTGGTCTTCGGCAAAAATTTGCGCATTGAAAGCATAAACCGATTCTAAATCGCCTGTTTGATCAAAATTACGGGTTAAGGGCACAAATAAGCAGGTTTGATTGTGTGATACCGGACAGCAAGCATTCAGAATCTTTAAGATGCCGCCGTTGGGAAAATCAATGCTGAGAATGGCTGAAAAAGGCGGATAGACGTCAAAAGTGCGAACCCATACAAAGTCATCAGGGGCCAAGTGCTGTAAGCCATGCGGGTAGTTGCTGACATTACTGATATACACCGTTTTTAAACCATATGCGGTGCGTTCGGTCTGGTATTTTGGCACTACGGGATTGTCTCGGTCTGCAAACGCTTGATGATGAACCCATGCGAAATGGGCAACATCAATAAATCCTTCGAGTTGCCGACCACTGGAGCCAGCAATATCGACAAAGGGCGGTAAGATGGATTGATGCTCTGACTGTTCCCAAGTTTCTAATACTGGGATATTGGTTTGAGAGATATCTCGGGCATGCAAACTGGTCCAGACCAAGCCATAACGCAGAATTACGGGAAATGGTGTCAGGTTAAACCGTGAGGAAATATTGTTTAAATTAGGCTGAGCCGGAATTTTGGTACATTGGCCCTGGGTGTTGTAATGCAGTCCGTGATAAGGGCAAACAATCTCCTCGCCTTTCACCCAGCCTTTGGACAAGGGTACGCCACGATGCGGACACAGATCCCGAACCAGATGAATTTCACCCGCTTCGGTTTGATAAAGTGCCATGTGGACATCCAGTAAGGTTACGCGTTGCGGCTGTATCGAAACGTCTTGAATACGGGCTATGGGATACCAAAATTGGGCTAAAATCTCCCAGTCGCTCGGTTCAAATTGGCTTTGACAGGGCATCGAGATGGGATTGAGGGTCGGAATCGCATTCATAAGGTTTGACTCATCTGGATTATTGTCTTGAATCAAGCAAGTTTTTTGCCAAATGCATGAATGTTTGATGAGAAGAGGGGAAATTCGAACTTTTGTTTTAAACGGAAATTGAACAGATTAATCTTGAGCAAAAAAAAAACAGATTCAGCGAACTGAATCTGTTTGATCAAGCCGTGTGAATATTCGGCTTATGCAGATGGTGGTAATTGCTTGTTATTGTGACGAACCGATAGCCATGCAGTGATACTCAGCACAAGCACAATAAAGCCTAGGGAAATCCAGATCGGCATATGGAATACATCGAGCATTAACATCTTAAAGCCGATGAATAACAGGATAATGCCCAGACCATAAGGTAAGTAATGCATCTTCGAAGCAGCACCAGACAGCAAGAAGAACATGGCACGTAGACCCAAAATTGCCATCAGGTTTGCCGTTAAGACAATGAATGGATCGCTAGTCACTGCAAAGATTGCAGGAATAGAGTCGACGGCGAAAATAACGTCCGAAGCTTCAACCAAAACCAACACTAAAAACAGCGGTGTGAACCACAGCACGCCATTTTGGCGAACCATGAATTTATCCCCTTGCAGAGTAGGAGTAATGCGTAAATGTTTACGTAACCACTTCAATAACGGCATGTTTTCAATGTCTGGATCATCGTCCTGCCCTTTCAGGAACTTAAAGCCTGTGTAGACCAAGAACGCGCCAAACAGGTATAAAATCCAAGAGAATTCTTGAACAAACCATGCCCCGATGAAAATAAAGATGGTCCGCAGGACAATGGCGCCCAGTACGCCGTAGAGTAAGATTTTACGTTGTAGTGCAGGTGGAATGGCAAAGGCTGCAAAAATCATTAACCAGACAAAGACGTTGTCAATCGCCAACGATTTTTCCAGCAAATAACCCGCCAAATATTCCATGGTTTTTTGGTTGGCGATGGTTACCCCAACCGTTTGTTGTAAATAGAACCAGAGTCCGCCTGCAAAGAGCATGGCAACACTGACCCAAGCAACACTCCAGTAAGCTGCCGTTTTAATGGCAACTGGTTGTCCTTGCTTTTGTTTAAACCCAAGAAAGTCGATCAACAGCATGATAATCACAATGCCGAAGAAGACCAAATACAGCCATAAATTGCCGATAGATTCCATAAAAAAATCCTCTGCATCTGGCAATTGGTCACAAAAAAACCTTGACCTGTTGCCAGATGATAAAAACATCTGTGTCAACATGATCAAGGTCTTGCCTACATTACCTTAGGTAATGCTCAGATACCGACTTTTTGCAAAGTGTAATGACGATATTCTGACACGTCTGCACACCATATGGTGATCGACGTTTGGAGGAGGCTACTCCCCTTGTTCAAATTCTGTATTGGACTGAATCCAAAATATGTGGCAAGAATCGCATATTTTGAGCCGAAGTGCAAATATAAAACAATAGCGTCAAGCCCTTTCCCGTTGTCATTGGTTTTGGGTCAGTAAAAAGTTTGATTCTGGTTTTTAGAGTTTTAACGGAACTGGGCTGTCATATTTCGCTAGTATTTTCGCTAATAATGAACCACAGAGCATTAAAACAAAATAAATGAACATGTCGCTGCTCCTGTGCGTGCTACATGTTAAGCATA
Organism: Acinetobacter sp. GQ146; assembly: GCF_059758585.1. Taxonomy (NCBI): domain Bacteria; kingdom Pseudomonadati; phylum Pseudomonadota; class Gammaproteobacteria; order Moraxellales; family Moraxellaceae; genus Acinetobacter; species Acinetobacter sp. GQ146. Next base: position 13,877 of record NZ_JCAXDV010000013.1, on the reverse strand, counting down.
GAAACAAATTGGTTAGGCTTCATCCCTTAAAATGGTGATTTCTTGATGAAGGTGTAACCAGATTTTAAACTTTGGTCGAGGCATAAAAATACCGGGTGTTTTTTCTGCAGTGTTTGTGGCATGTTAACTGCAATTTCTCCGTATAAAGGAAAGCCAACAATGCAGTTTCAACATCAAAATAATGCGCAAAAAGGTGAATTTTTTCTGAATGATGCTGCGGGTCAGCGCATTGCTGAAATTAGCTATGTATGGCGCGATGCGACGACGATTGTGGCTGACCATACTTGGGTGGATGACAGTTTGCGCGGGCAAGGTATGGCACGTCAGTTATTGGATGTGTTGGTGGAGTATGCTCGTGAACAACAGCTCAAAATTGTCCCCGTGTGTTCTTATGTCGATGTGATGTTTAAACGTGACCAAAGCCTGTTGGATGTCGCTGCTTAATCTTTAATACAGGATTGAAAAAATAAAAAAGCCCGCTTGCAGCGGGCTTTTTCAGTTCAGTATTTATTGTGTTTCTAAGGCGTGAATTAATTTCTGATGTAAGCCACCAAAACCACCATTCGACATAATCACCACGGCATCGCCCTGCCCCGCTTCAGTCACCACGGTGTGAATAATATCTTCCAGAGAACGGGCAACCACGGCTTTATTCGGTGCTGCATCCACGACAGGTTGTAAGTCCCAGTCCAAACCTTCGGGTTGATACCAAATCACTTCATCGGCTAAACGCGCTGAATATGCCAAGCCATCTTTATGACTGCCCATACGCATGGTATTGGAGCGAGGTTCAATAATCGCCCATAGTTTACGCTCGCCTAAACGCTTACGGGCACCGTCCAATGTGGTTTCGATTGCAGTAGGATGATGGGCAAAGTCATCATAAACCTCAATGCCTTGAATGGTTCCCAACAGTTCCATGCGACGTTTCACACCACCAAAATTGGATAAGGCTTCGCAAGCGGTTTCAATCGCCACGCCGACGTGTTCTGCCGCAGCAATGGTCGCTAAGGCATTCGCAACCGAATGTTGTCCGGTCATGTTCCATTTCACTTCGCCTTTGACCACGCCGTGCTGTAAGACTTTAAAGTGTGAGCCATCTGCGGAAAGCTGTTCTGCAGAGAGTGCGGCATCAGCATGGGCTTCTAAAGAGGTACGCAGCACAGGAGTCCAGCAACCCATGTCTAAGACTTCATCAATATGGGTTTCGGTAATCGGGGCAATAATGCGCCCTTCGCTTGGAATGGTACGTACCAGATGATGGAATTGTTTTTGAATCGCAGCCAAATCATCAAAAATGTCCGCATGGTCAAATTCAAGGTTATTGAGAATGGCTGTTTTGGGATGGTAATGCACAAACTTGGAACGTTTGTCGAAGAATGCTGAGTCATACTCATCCGCTTCGACACAGAAATATTTGCCAGCGCCTAAACGTGCACTTTCAGAAAAACCGAGTGGTACGCCACCGATTAAAAAGCCCGGTTCTAAACCCGCTTGATCAAGCACCCAAGCCAGCATGGTGGTGGTGGTGGTTTTGCCATGCGTACCTGCAACACCGAGCACATGTTTGCCTTGCAAGACATGATCGGCTAGGAATTGTGGACCGGAAATATACGGGAGTCCTTCATTCAGCATATATTCAACTGCATCAATGCCACGTTTCATGGCATTACCAACAATAACCAAGTCAGGATGTGGTTGTAAGTGGCTACGGTCATAGCCTTGCATTAAGGTAATGCCTGCATTTTCTAGTTGGGTGGACATGGGCGGATAAACATTCAGGTCTGAACCGGTCACCTGATGTCCTAAATCTCGTGCAAGTAACGCCAATGAACCCATAAAGGTGCCGCAAATACCCAAAATATGCAGATGCATCTATTTTTAACTCCACTGCTTTTGACACAGCACTTCATCATTGGTGTTGTTGTCAGAATTGAATCGATTTGACAGCAACGATAGCAAGGCTCTTCGGGAAAAGATAGTTTTTCTTGTATCAATTTAGACGGCCAATTTAACCAGAACTTTTCTAGGATTAAAGTCGATAAAATCCCCTAAAATGGGCACATTGGCGTATACTTTTCAGCCCATTCTTGGTCTTGATTGTGAATGTAGCGTAATGATACATACCATGCTAACCCCTTTTGCATTGTTGGTGATTTCCAATTGTTTTATGACCTTGGCTTGGTATGGGCATCTCAAATTTTTGCATGGTGCACCGTTGTGGCAAGCGATTTTGTTTGGCTGGTTGATTGCGTTGCTTGAATATACTTTTATGATTCCTGCCACACGCTTATTGGCCCAAGATGGCTGGTCTTTGGGGCAAATGAAAATTACCCAAGAAGTCATGACCTTATTGGTTTTCGTGCCATTTATGATGTATATGTTTAAGCAGCCTTTTAAGCTCGACTATATTTGGGCGGGTTTATGTTTATTGGGTTGCGTATATTTTGTATTTAGAAGCCAGTAAATGTGCAAGGGTTTGGGCTGTGTTTGAATTGCGCTCTACTCTGCTGGCTCGCCGACCAAGCTTTGTAATCACTTTTGCCTGTGCTGCCAGACGCTCTGTGCACAGCATGGCTTTTTTCATTCGGATCAGCATTTAGCGACTTTTAGTTAAAAAAACTAAAAAATATTTCACAACAGCCCTGCTTAAATTTTGGTGAGATGAAAAATCAGTCTATAATATTCGGCTTCTGAACCATTTAAAGCTTGGCTATCGTCGAGATTTAACCTCTTTCACTCTAGTCTCTGGAACATTAGCAATGAATGCGGCCGCAGCACAAGACGCTCAACCCCTTGTCGGAATTATTATGGGTTCTCAATCTGATTGGGCGACTCTCGAACACACTGCCAATATGCTTAAGCAACTTGGTGTCCCATTTGAAGCTGAAGTTGTTTCTGCACACCGTACCCCAGATCGCTTATTTGAATATGCAGAAACTGCACGTGAGCGCGGTATTCAAGTGATTATTGCTGGTGCAGGTGGCGCAGCACATTTACCAGGTATGTGTGCGGCAAAAACTGACTTACCTGTGTTAGGTGTACCAGTTAAATCTTCTATTTTAAATGGTGTTGATTCACTGCTTTCAATTGTACAAATGCCAGCAGGTATTGCGGTCGGTACATTGGCAATTGGTCCTGCAGGGGCAACCAATGCAGCGATTATGGCGGCTCAAATTTTAGGTTTAACTCGCCCAGAGATTGCGGCCAATGTCGCAAATTTCCGCGCTGCTCAAACCGAAAAAGTGGCAAGCAATAACATTCCGGGTCAAGCTTAAACGGGACACAGGTTATGAACAAAACCATCGGTATTTTTGGTGGTGGTCAATTGGGTCGCATGATGGCGCAGGCTGCCTTGCCACTGAATATTCAATGTACCTTCTTTGAAGCAGATACAGACTGCCCTTCTGCGGCTTTGGGCCCGGTGATTTCGAGCCGAACCGAACAAGGCTTGCACCAGTTTATTCAAAGCGCGGACGTTTTTAGTCTAGAGTTTGAAAATACCCCGCTTGCGGATGTGGATCTTTTAACGCAAAGTAAAATGATTCACCCACCGCGCCAAGCCCTTGCGACAGCACAAAATCGTTTAATGGAAAAAGCCTTATTCGATCAATTACAGATTCCTGTCGCGCCGTATCAAGCGGTAGATTCTTTAGCGAGTTTACAACAAGCCGTTGCAGTGCTGGGTTTACCACTGGTGTTGAAAACAGCGACAGGTGGTTATGACGGCAAAGGTCAGTTTGTCCTGCGTAGCGAAGAGCAAATTGAACAGGCTTGGGCAGAACTGGGTCCTGCCAAGAGCTTGATTGCAGAAAGTTTTGTGACGTTCTCGCGTGAAGTGTCGATTATCGCAGTCCGTGGTCAAGATGGTGAAGTCAAAACTTGGCCCTTGGCGGAAAATCATCACCATAACGGGATTTTGTCGCATTCGATTGTTCCTGCACCAAACAGTGCAGATTTACAGCCAGTTGCACAAGACTACATTACGCGTTTGTTGAATCACTTGAATTATGTGGGTGTGCTCACCCTAGAATTGTTTGTGACAGAACAAGGTCTATTTGCCAATGAAATGGCACCACGTGTGCACAACTCAGGACATTGGTCAATTGAAGGTTCAGTCTGTTCGCAATTTGAAAATCATATTCGTGCTGTTGCAGGCTTACCTTTGGGTTCAACGGAAGTCGTGCGCCCGACTGTGATGATTAATATCATTGGACAATATCCAAAATCTGAACAGGTTTTGGCTTTGAATGGCGCACATCTGCATTTGTATAACAAAACAGAACGTGCAGGTCGCAAGATTGGACACATCACGCTCATGCCGAATGACAGCAGTCAATTGACCAGCTTATGCCATCAATTGGCAAAAATTTTGCCAGTGCCTTTAGCATTAAGCGAAGATATGACCATTTAAATCCTGAACTGTTTAGCAAAAAAGCGATCACTCTGTGGATCGCTTTTTTTATGCCTTGAACTCAGGCATGCTACGCGACCCTAGGCTCAGAGGTTGCCTTTTATCGTAAATTTGAGCTTTTTATTGTGGGTTGAAAGAATGAAAAATAAGCTATACAGCATGTTTTTTTGCTGATTAAGAATAAAAAAACAGAAATTAAACTTTGAATTTAAAACTGGATTTGGATGGAAAGTTTAAATTCAAAAGAAGCGTGAATCATCAATTGTGGATAAAATGGTTTGAATTCAAAAAAGGAGTGCAGTTTTAAATTCATTTTTTTGAATTTAAAAGTAGGTGTTTATGAATTTAAAATGAGAGTTTTGAATTCAAACATTGCTTCTAAACCAGATAATTCGCATGCAATCTTCTGAAACTTAGGGTTGTTAGCTTTGAATTTAAAAAATACGGCTGTGGATAACCTGTTTTAAATTCAAATCTGGGGTTTTGAATTTAAAACACTACTTTTGAATTTAAATTGAAGCTGAATATGGGGTGTGGATAAAATATTTTAAATTTAAAAGTAAATTATGAATTTAAAACCAAGGAAATGAATTCAAAGTTACGTTTCTTATCTGTCAATTTTGTGTTGGAGTGTTAAGGTAAACGCATAATTTGAATTTAAAACCTTAGTGATGATGAAACGAGTCAATTATTTTATTTTTGGATCCATTTTTTGGGTTGCAACACCATCTCAGGCAGAGCTGATTATTAATGGGCAACCAGCTACTGTTTCCACTTATAACAATAACTTAACAAAGCAGAGTTATAGTTCGCAGCAAAATTTTCAAGGCTGCTTATCAAATTTGCGTAGCCAAGCACTTGCTGCAGGTGTCAGTGCTTCTACCTATGATCGTTATACCCAGAATTTGACGCCAGATTATAGCGTCATTGACAAGTTGAACTATCAGCCAGAATTTTCAACTCCTATTTGGGATTATCTCTCCGGTTTGGTGGATGAAGAACGGGTTGAGATGGGACGACAAAAACTTGCCCAACATCAGAATGTCTTAAATCGGGTTGCTCAAGCCTATGGCGTACCTGCCGAAACTGTGGTTGCGGTGTGGGGTGTCGAGAGTAATTTTGGTAATATTTCAGGGAGTTATCCTTTATTACAGGCTTTAGGCACACTCAGCTGTGAAGGGCGTCGGCAAAGTTACTTCCGTGGCGAGTTTTTTGCCACCATGCGTATTTTACAGCGCGGTGATCTGAGCGTAGATCAACTGTATGGCTCTTGGGCGGGTGCATTTGGACATACCCAGTTTATGCCTTCGACCTATGAAGAGCTTGCGGTAGATTTTGATGGAGATGGCCGCCGTGATTTGGTGTCGAGTACCTCCGATGCGTTAGCTTCCACTGCCAACTTTCTGAGCAAACGTGGTTGGCAAACTGGTATGCCATGGGGCTTTGAGGTGACTACACCAGTGAGTCTCTCGATTTCTGGTGAAGGGCGTCGCAATAAGAAAAGTTTATCCTATTGGATGAATCAAGGCGTGACGCGTGCGGATGGCAGTGCCTTAATTCAAGGCAATTTATCAGCCAGTACGCCTGCAGGATTAATGGCACCAGCAGGTGAAAATGGTCCGAAATTCTTGGTGTTTAAAAATTTTGATGCCATTTATAGTTATAATGCGGCTGAAAGCTATGCTCTAGCAATTGCCCATTTATCCGATCGTTTACAAGGCAAAGGTCAGTTTCAACAAAGTTGGCCAACCAATGATGCAGGGACATCACGTGCAGAACGCCGTGAAATCCAGCAATATTTACTCAATCGTGGTTATGACATTGGCAAAGTGGATGGTTTGATTGGGGATAAAACCCGACAAGCCATTCGTGATGAGCAGATGCGTTTGGGTTTAAATCCGACAGGACGAGCTGGTCAGCAAACTTTAACAGCATTTCGTCATGAAAATGCCAAGCTGATGATGCAGTAGAAAATACTAAAATATGACGGTGTATCTGCACCGTCATTGCATTTAAGGTGCTTTATTCGATTTCGATCGGATCGAGTTTCACCGCTTCTAAAATGTCAAAAATCACAGTAGTGACATCCTGACTTAAATCACGGTTATTGAAAATTTCATGTGCGGTAATGGTGACATCTGTATCGCTTGGTAAGAGTCGTTGTTCTTCTTCAATCAGGTGTTGAATTGGCAGCAAAGTCTGCTTGATTTCTAAATGCAAGATATCCTGAAATTCAATATTTTCATCTTCCAGTTCAATTTCTTGCTCATTGAAATATGGCAGGAGAATAGAGTAGAGATAAGGCTGAATTTCAATAATATCAAACAATTCTAAATCACGAGTTTGTTCAATAGTGCTGATATGATCATTCACTTCAATGAGAATATGATAGTAACTCACATTGTTCTCCGCTCAGTTTGCTGTGTGGATGGTTCTATCACAATAGCATGAAACTGGATCTTTTGCTGTGCAAATCGACCGAATGCCTTATAAAACCTATGGGTATTTGAAGGTGCTGGCCTAGCGTGCCAAAAACAGTTGTAAATCAGTCGGCTTAAGTTGAAAATGCACTAGATTTTGTTCCCCTAAAATCGGATACATTAGGGCTTGTGGATCATCGTGATGCATCAGTCCTAAGGCGTGGCCCAATTCATGCGCAAGCGTCAGTCTGAGATCATCCGGCCCATCAAACTGATAAATTTCAATTTTATTGCCCATAAACACGCCTTTGTGAAATTCTCGAGCTGGAAAACGCTGCTGGGCTTGCACAATCTGTTGATTGTACTGCTGGATATTCAGATTGTGTTGATCTACTTTCTGATTAAAAGAATGATTCTGTTGCTGATAGTAAGAGACTTCTTGTTCAAACTGTTGGATTTTTAGGTGTAGTTGCTGCTGTTGGTCTTGTAAATATTGCTGCTGTTGCCGAGACTGAGCTGTCGCACGTTGAGCCTGTAACTGCTGGTATTCGGTTTCGAGTAACTGTTTTTGCTGTTCTAAACGATGTTGAGTCAATTCAAGTTGACTACGAGCGTGTTCAATATTGTCCGAAGAGCGTTGATTTTGATGGTTGTGCTGATCCAGATGGTTTTGAGTGGTTTTAAAATCATTGGCATCTTGCTGACGTTGATCATAAATCAGATCAATACTTAATTTGGCATTGGGATCGTAAACAAAAAGTGTTTGCTGTGTACCTTGCTGCCAGATGTCAACGGCTTCCTGAGTCAGTTCAATCACTTGTGCGGGGGTTAAGCCGAAGCGGGGATCAACATCGCCCACCTTAAAGCGCAGGCGTTGGTCAAAAGGATGTAGTAGACGATCTGACCAGGCATTATAGCGGAGTTGATGGTGCGCATGAGTTTGATAACTCAACCAAAGTAAAGCCAAGAAGAGAAGCATTAGCCCAAGTCGATGCATAGATTATTTTTTCTTTTGCGTTTGTGCTTAATGTAGCGAAAAGTCAGTCTGCTGCAAATATGCCGCTGTTAAAAATAAAAAAACCGCGCTGACGCGCGGTTTTTCAATCTGACAAATTATTTTTTGTCATCTTTAACTTCTGTGAACTCAGCATCTACAACACCGTCGTCCGCTTTTTGTTGTTGACCCGCATCGCCACCTTGGAATGCATTTGGATCAAAACCTTGTGCACCACCTGCTTGTTGAGCTTGCTCATAAGCACGTTGGGTAATTGGCATCAAGATGTTTTGTAACGCTTCAGTTTTCGCTTTGATGTCTTCAACATCATTTTCTTTGGTTGAAGCTTCAAGTTCAGACACTGCTGTTTCAACCGCTGTTTTTTCATCAGCCGTCACTTGTTCGCCAAGATCTTTCACTGCTTTTTGTGAGCTTGAAATTAATGCATCAGCTTCGTTACGTGCTTTTGCCAATTCTTCAAACTTACGGTCTTCTTCAGCATTCGCTTCAGCATCTTTAATCATGGCTTCGATTTCAGCATCAGACAAACCTGAGTTTGCTTTAATCTGGATCGATTGCTCTTTACCTGTGCTCTTATCTTTCGCAGAGACTTTCAAGATACCATCTGCGTTGATGTCGAACGATACTTCAATTTGTGGTACACCACGTGGCGCAGGTGGAATGTCACCTAACTGGAAGTTACCCAACAATTTGTTTTGTTGAGCCATCTTACGCTCACCTTGGTAAACCGAAATGTCTACTGCAGGCTGGTTGTCAGCAGCGGTAGAGAACACTTGTGATTTCTTCGCAGGAATCGTGGTGTTTTTCTCAATGATCGGAGTCAATACACCGCCCATTGTTTCAATACCTAAAGTTAATGGTGTAACGTCAAGTAAAAGTACGTCAGTTTTGTCACCCGCCAATACCGCACCTTGAATCGCAGCACCAATTGCGACTGCTTCGTCAGGGTTCACGTCTTTACGTGGCTCTTTACCGAAGAATTCTTGAACTTTCTGTTGAACCATTGGCATACGTGATTGACCACCCACCAAGATTACGTCAGAGATGTCAGAAGTCGAAAGACCGGCATCTTTAAGCGCAATACGGCAAGGCTCAATGGTACGAGCAACCAAGTCAGCCACTAAACCTTCAAGTTTTGCACGGGTTACGTTGATCACTAAGTGTTTAGGACCCGTCGCATCAGCCGTGATGTACGGAAGGTTAATTTCAGTTGCGTTAGAAGAAGAAAGCTCAATTTTTGCTTTTTCAGCAGCTTCTTTCAAACGTTGTAACGCAAGTGGATCATTTTTCAAGTTAACGCTTTGTTCTTTCTTGAATTCTTCAACCAAGAACTCGATCAATGCGTTGTCAAAGTCTTCACCACCCAAGAAAGTATCACCGTTGGTAGATAACACTTCAATTTGTTGGTCGCCATCAAGGTCAGCGATTTCAATGATTGATACGTCAAAAGTACCACCACCTAAGTCGTAAACTGCGATTTTACGGTCGCCTTCTTTTTTGTCCATACCGAACGCAAGTGCCGCAGCCGTTGGTTCGTTAATGATACGTTTAACGTCTAAACCTGCAATTTTACCTGCATCTTTAGTTGCTTGACGTTGCGCATCGTTAAAGTAAGCAGGAACCGTAATCACTGCTTCAGTTACTGTTTCACCCAAGTAGTCTTCTGCAGTTTTCTTCATCTTTTTCAAGATTTCAGCAGAGATTTGTTGTGGTGCAAGTTTCTTGTCGTTAACTTCAACCCAAGCATCACCATTGTCAGCTTTGATGATTTTGTATGGTACAAGACCGATATCTTTTTGTACCGCTTGGTCTTCATAACGACGACCGATCAAACGTTTGATCGCGAATAATGTATTTTTCGGGTTAGTCACTGCTTGACGTTTTGCAGATTGACCCACCAAGATTTCGCCATCTTTATACGCAATAATCGATGGAGTTGTACGAGCGCCTTCAGCGTTCTCGATTACTTTAACTTTGTCGCCTTCAAGTACAGCAACACATGAGTTTGTAGTACCTAAGTCAATACCAATGATTTTAGCCATTAGATCTGTTCCTCAAAAATTCTTGTGCAATGTTTTCGCTTGTTATCCGATATGAGAGCCGTTCAAAATTTTTCAAGTTGATTTTCTGAAAATATTTCACAAACTCTCGTTTTTATAGCGCTTATTGACCAACCATCACCATCGCAGGGCGAAGTAAACGGCCATTTAGGGTGTAACCTTTCTGTAAAACTGTGCCAATTTCATTGGCTTTGGCATTTGGATCAATACCCACCGCTTGGTGCAAATCGGCATTAAAGCCATTTTGCGTATCGGCTTCGACCACACCAAATTTCTCAAGTGTCGTCAGCAATGATTTTAAAGTCAGCTTGACACCTTCCAGTACAGGCGTTTCTTCTGCACCAGCGGCTTGAATGGCACGTTCTAAATTGTCAACAGAGTCGAGTAATTCTTTGGCAAATTTTTCCAGTACAGTGTCTTTATGCTTTTCAGATTCACGTTGAATACGTTCAACACTTTTCTGAGCTTCATAAACTGCATTTGCTGTACGGGCTTTTTCCAATTTTAGACTTTCTTCAAGCTTGCCAATTTGTGCTTGTAAATCTTCAACTGAAACGTCTGCTTGCTCGGTTTCAGCTTGAGTTTGCGCTGTTTGTTGATCCGCTGGCTCTTGTTGAAGGTCTTGAGCTTGTTCGTTTTGCTCAGTTGTCATTGATTTACTCCGTTTAAAAGGGTTTTTAAACATGTACAGTCCTTTGGCGTTAGTGCTAAGGGGTGAATTCTGAACTGCCATGTATAGTGGAATTCATGATTACTAAAGAGGTCGGGGCAGGCATAGAAAATTCAAGTTGAAGGCTTGATTAAATTTGCAAATTTTTACTTTTTCAGATCATTGATACTTAGACCAAATCATTTTGCGGAGAAATCTTAGAAAAAATGATTTGGTGAATTGCATATGATGCGGTGGCAGAACGGAACAGATCGAAAAGTGGATTAAGAGCAAAAAACGATCATGGTAAACGGAATTAAATATTTCACATTTTTTGCAGCATTTTTTAATATGGTCTACAGCAATCGTTGCTGTAGTTTCTGATTGATATTTTCAGAATGTATTTTCTAAGCTTATTCAACCTCCGAATAAGCTTTTTTTTTGTGAAATTGCTGAGTATTGCTACTTTTTATAGCAAAAAAAGGCTCACTACGTTGTGATTTGGCTGTTGTGTTGATACTTGGCAAGAATCATAAGCAGTTTGATCTCAATTTTTTGTTCACGATCTATGAATTTTTAGGTTGTTCATCTTCTCTTAATATAGATAATTTGATGAAAAATAAGTGTTTGTCTGAATTTTTTGACCGCTTTTAAGATTAATCCTGATAAAGAATCGCTTAATAAAATTTTGCAGAAAGCAACCAACAGATAAAAAACCTTAACTATAGATGTGCGCAAGCCTGATCAAAAGCATGAATCATGGCTCTGGCAAAGCTGGAGCAAGGCTTTGTGTTTTTTAAGTTAAAAGGAACAAGGTATGAAAAAAATCAGTTTATTTTCTATTTCTATGTTAGCTATTTCAGTGTTTGCAGTGGGTTGTGCTTCTAAAGACCCTGTACAAGCGACTGAAGCAGCTCAAATGTCGACAGGGGCTGAAGTTGGCGCACAAGGACAAGTCGGCATTGCAGCGCAGGTGGATGGATCTGCCAATATCAATGCTCCACAGGCAAACATGGAACAAATCCCTAATCAGCCCAACGCCATGCAGCAGTAAACCTTAGCCATGGAATAAGACCTTAAAGTCTGAAAATAGAGTCAAGACAGTACTTGAATGAGGTGTGCTGTCTTTCATCAGGCTATTCATCATTTCAGTTGTCGTGTTGGGTATGGTATTGATGTTTCTGACTTGAACTTGTTGCAACAGTGTTAATGACAAGCGCTTCAAAGCCGATTAGCTTTTATGCTAAAAACCGTAATACAACGTTGGTTTTAGCGAGTGAATGCTCAATTGCAACATAAAACAACAAGGATTAAGTCGTTTATGGGCGTATCAATACAAGAACTGATCGAGAAAAATCAAAGTACAGCAGCACGATTGATGGATAAGCTGCCTAATTTTGTCCAAGAAAATATTGTAAAGGCACTGTCTTATCCTTATCACTATCCTGAGTTAGATCCTTTTATTAAATGTATTTTGGCAGTGCAGTATAAGCAGAACAAAACAGGATTTATTTCTACCGATGCACAACGCTCCCGTAAAGCCTTTGAATTACAGAGCCAACTGATTACAGGAAAAGCCACCCGCATTAAACAGGTTGAAGATTTACGCCTACCGTTACAAAGCGGCACGATCTTTGCGCGGCATTATCATCCTGCACCGAATAAAAAGTTGCCGCTGGTGGTTTTTTACCATGGTGGGGGCTTTGTGGTGGGTAGTATGGATAGCTATGATGAAGTCTGTCGTTTATTGGCACTGCATGCCAATGTACAGGTCTTAAGTATCGATTATCCCTTAGCACCCGAAGCATCGCCTTATCAGGTTGTACAAAGTTGTGAAGATGCCTTGGCTTGGGCTTATCAAAACCGTAAACAATTAAAAGTTCTGAAAAACCGTATAGCCGTTGCTGGAGATAGTGCTGGTGGCAATCTAAGTGCGGTCGTGGCTCAGCGCAGTGCGGGGAAGGCTTATGCACCTCAAGTCCAGTTTTTGATTTATCCAGCTCTAGATTTCAAAAGCCGTCATCCTTCATTTTTTGCCTATAAAGATGGTCTGATCTTAACTGGTGATGATGTGGATACGGTGACGGCTCACTATGCCACTCAGCATCAGGTTGCACTGGATGATCCGCTTATTTCACCTACATATGGTAATTTAAAAAAATTGGCTTCGACCTTTGTTGTCACTGCAGGACATGATGTTTTACATGATGAAGCAAAAATCTATGCTTATAAGTTACGTCATCAAGGGGTTGCAGTGGCTTATCAAGATTACCCAGCAATGACTCATGGCTTTATTAATATGACAGGCTTATCGCAAGCTGCGAAAAAGAACTATATTGAAATGGCAAAAAAATTTAGAAGATTTTGGAATAAACAGAGTTAAGGGTTTGGTAAATAGAAAAAGGCACCTCAAGTTAGTCTTATCTTGCATGTCGAGTATGACCTTGATTCCGAATCGGAGAACCGTTTTAAACTTGCCGCCTGCAGAGTAGCGTTGCGCAACAACGTATAAAAATAGCTGAATTGATGCGGTTGTGTTAAATATAAGCAACGAGATAACACCACAATTAGGAAGCCATTACATGTTCAAGCAAAGCCTCGCGTTATTGACTGCAACGACATTCAGTCTGGGTGCATATGCAGCCAATACACTGGTGGAAATGAAAACATCAATGGGAAATATTGAAATTGAACTTTTTAATGATAAAGCACCAATTTCGGCTAAAAACTTTGAAGACTACGCCAAAGCCAACTTCTACAATGGCACCATTTTCCATCGAGTCATCCCTGGGTTTATGATTCAGGGTGGGGGGATGGATGCCAACATGGTAGAAAAACAAACCAAAGCACCAATTCAAAATGAATCATCCAATGGCTTGAAGAATAGTCGTGGCACATTAGCGATGGCACGCACCAATAATCCTAATTCCGCGACTAGCCAATTTTTTATTAATGTTGCAGACAATGATTTTTTGAATAAAGGAGCGATGAATGCTGGCTATGCCGTATTTGGCAAAGTGACTAAAGGCATGGATGTCGTGGATAAAATCGTCAAAGTACCGACTGGGAGCTATGGTATGCACCAAGATGTACCGAAAAAACCTGTAAAAATTCTGAGTGTGAGTATTAAACAGGCGAACAAATCAAAATAAGAAAAAAATACAGTAGAAATATTTTATTCATATTTCTACTGTATAATTAAATACTTATGTCTTAATTAGTGCATAAATGAACCAAAATAGTGCATAAAAATGCAACACACGATAAAACAGCGAGTTAAAAGCACTTGCATGGGAATTTATTTCCCCTATAATGCACT
>NZ_JCAXDV010000012.1:0-45276 GCF_059758585.1 Acinetobacter sp. GQ146 | reverse complement strand
TATAAGGAAATTAAGAAGAATTAAAATAAGATAAGCAATCCAATGGCTGTAAAAGTATCAATTAATCTTAGTGTAGCGCTTAAAAATTGTATGACTTTTACTAAAATTGTGCTATAAAAATATAAATAGGCATAAAAATTGCTTATATTTAATGATTAATAATGAGTAGGATTGTATGAAGTTATCGGTTGGACTTAAAGTTGCGAACTCATTGTCGTTGACACCTCAGTTGCAACAAGCCATTCGCTTGCTTCAATTATCTAGTTTAGAGTTGGAGCAAGAAATTCAAATTCAACTCGACAGTAACCCATTATTAGAAAAAGTTGAAGAGCAAAATAGTGTTGAAAGTTTAGCTAGTGTAGAAAAAGAACAAGAGAATAGTGATTTAACCAACGAATTAAATGCAGATCATTTACCTGATGATTTACCCGTTGATACGGATTGGGATGATGTCTATACGCATCAATCGACCAGTTTAGCGAGCCCTGAATTTGAAGAGCGTGAAGATAATCGCCAAGGTCATTTAGGTCTAAAAGAGCATATGCTGGAACAAATTAATTTACTGCACTTTTCTCAAATTGATCGTTTAATTGCCTATTGTATTATTGATTCCTTGGATGCTAAGGGTTTTTTAGAAGTTGATATTTCTGAAATCACCTCATCGGTTCAGCATCTTTTAGACTCGATGGATTATGCTGAAAGCGTTGAAGATGATGAAGTTATAGTGGTGTTAAAGCATATTCAACGTCTTGATCCTATTGGGATTGGTTCTAGAAATTTGGCTGAATGCTTAATGGTGCAACTGGAAAGTTTACCAATACAGACCACACATCGAAATGAAGCCATAATCTTACTGAAGCATTATGAGTTGCTGATTTCGAATGAACTTGCAAAGTTACTTAAACAAACAGGATTAAGTACTGAACAGTTAAAATCAGCCGTTAATTTGTTAAAAACATTAAAGGCTCATCCTGGTCTTGAGTTTGAAGATAAAGATTCGGATTATCAAATTCCTGATGTGGTAGTCATGAAGCGTCATGATCATTGGCAAGTTCAGCTCAATCCTGATGTGATGCCTAAATTAAGAATCAATTCTTTCTATGCCAATATGATTCGTCGCGCAGATCAAAGTGATGAAAATCAATATTTGCGCAACCAAATGCTAGAAGCCAAAAATTTTATTAAAAGTGTCGATGAGCGGCATAAAACCTTATTAAAAGTAGCTTCTTGTATTGTCGAACATCAAAAAGCATTCTTAGAAATTGGTGCTGAAGGCATGAAACCTTTAGTGCTGAGAGATATTGCTGAAGAAGTCGAGTTACATGAATCCACAGTTTCTCGAGTCACCACTAATAAGTATATGCTGACCCCGCGTGGCTTATTTGAATTGAAATATTTCTTTTCCAGTCATGTCGGAACTACATCGGGTGGTGAAGCTTCGTCTACCGCAATTCGCGCTAAAATTAAAAAAATGATTGCAGAAGAAAATATACGTAAGCCTTTGTCTGATAACGCAATTGCAAATATGTTGAAGGAAGAGGGGATTGATGTGGCAAGACGTACAGTGGCGAAGTATCGTGAATCGTTACATATTCCATCGTCTTCTGAACGAAAAGTCTTGATCTAAAATTTAAAGTATGGCTATTCTAGAGATTCATTATGACGAAATAATGAATCTCTTTTTTATTTTAAAGGATAGTTGAAATGCTTTGATCGGATTGTACAGATTCGTTTTCTGGCTGTGAAACATTTCGGCTGTACCTTTGCTAATCCTAAAAGAAGGTGAGGGATAGAATTATGCAAATAACAATTCGTGGTCATCATTTAACTATCACCCCTGCAATCGAAGAAAATATTCGTGATAAATTTGCCCAAATGACGAAGCATTTAGATCAAGTTAATAGTATGCAGGTGAAGCTGTCTAAAGATCATCAAATCGACAAACATTCTAAAAAAGGTAGTTCGAATCATATTGCGGAAGCTATCATTCGCTTACCTGGAATAGAATTGTTTGCTCAGGCAACGGCTGATGATATGTATACTTCAATCAAGTTATTAACAGAAAAATTAAAACGACAGCTAAATAAACATCGTGAATTACAGTTGGACTATGCACCTGTATTGGCTTAGTTGAACGCTGATTATAAGGAGGTTGATGTTAAACCTCCTTTTTTTATATATAAAAATTGTGCCTCGAATGCATTATTTTTCTTGATTTATAGTAAAATGGCGGGTTTTACACCATTGGTCCTATATAGAGGTCTTTGTCATGAATAGTGAACAGCTCACTGAAATTTTAAAAGCTGCTTTTCCTGAAGCTGAAGTTGCAGTTAGTGGGCAAGCTGGCAAGTTTGATCTTCGAATTGTTGATGATCAGTTTGAAGGTAAGCGTCCTGTTGCGCGTCAACAGACTGTTTATGCTCCCTTGAACTCTTATATTGCAAGTGGTGAAGTACATGCGGTAACAATTCGCGCGATGACAAAAGAAGAATGGCGCAAAGCAAGCCTGTTCGGAGCTTAAAAATTAATGGATAAGTTTTTAATTCAAGGTGGTATTAAGCTCGAAGGCGAAGTACGAATTTCAGGTGCAAAAAATGCAGCCTTGCCTTTACTTGCTGCAATGATTTTAGCCGATTCACCAATTACATTGACGAATGTTCCGCATTTAAAAGATGTGAATACTTTGGTGAAATTGATTGCTGGTTTGGGCATCACCATGACTTATGAAGGTGATACGGTTACTGCCGACACCTCGACTTTAGATAACCAATTCGCGCCTTATGAATTGGTTAAAACTATGCGTGCCTCTATCTTAGTGCTTGGTCCACTTGTTGCTCGTTATGGTAGTGCTAAAGTCTCTTTGCCTGGTGGCTGTGCGATTGGTTCTCGTCCAGTCGATCAGCATTTAAAAGCTTTAGAGGCTTTAGGGGCTGAGATTGAAGTCGAAAATGGTTATGTACATGCCAAAGTCGATGGCCGTTTAAAAGGCGGTGAAGTTGTCTTTGATATGGTGACCGTAGGTGGTACTGAAAATATTTTAATGGCAGCAGTGCTTGCCGATGGTGTTACGACGATTCGTAACGCTGCACGCGAACCTGAAATTACCGATCTTGCTAAAATGTTGATCAAGATGGGGGCTAAAATTGAAGGTTTGGATACCGATACCTTAGTGGTGACTGGTGTAGAAAGTTTACATGGCTGTGAATATGCAGTAGTTGCCGATCGTATCGAGACTGGTTCATATTTAGCAGCAGCTGCGATTACCGGTGGCCGCATTAAAACGACCCATACCGACCCGACATTGTTGGAATCTGTGCTAGATAAGTTTGAAGAAATGGGCGCAGAAGTGACCCGTGGTGATGACTGGATTGAGCTAGATATGATGGGCAAACGACCAAAAGCTGTTAGCTTCCGTACACTGCCACATCCTGAATTTCCAACCGATATGCAAGCGCAATTAATGGCTGTAAATGTCATTGGTCGTGGATTTGCTACGATTTCAGAAACGATTTTTGAAAACCGTTTTATGCATGTGCCTGAATTGTCTCGTATGGGTGCAAATATTGAAGTTGAAGGTAACGATGCAATTGTGACGGGCGTAGAAAAACTATCTGCAGCACCAGTCATGGCAACTGATTTACGTGCTTCTTTTTCATTGGTGCTTGCTGCTTTAGCGGCTGAAGGTGAAACATTGATTGACCGTATTTATCATATTGATCGCGGTTATGAAGATGTAGAAGCAAAATTACAAGGTTTAGGTGCTCAAATTAAGCGAGTAAGTGCATGAGTGACATGAGAAACGATGATCCTAATTTCAATGTAATGGGTAATTTTGATCATGGTTTAACATTGGCATTAAGTAAGGGGCGTATTCTTAAGGAAACTTTACCTTTACTTGAAACAGCAGGGATTAATTTACTTGAAGACCCTGATAAATCACGTAAATTGATTTTTCCAACCACCCATAAACAAGTGCGTATTTTAATTCTACGTGCTTCTGATGTACCGACCTACGTGGAAAATGGTGCAGCCGATTTGGGGGTGGCGGGTAAAGATGTATTGATGGAGCATGGGGCACAAAATGTCTATGAACCATTAGATCTTAAAATTGCCAACTGCAAGTTAATGACGGCAGGTAAGGTGGGGATGGAGCGTCCTAAGGGTCGTTTGAAGATTGCCACCAAGTATGTCAATTTAACCCGTCAGTACTATGCCAGCTTGGGTGAACAAGTGGATGTGATTAAGCTCTATGGTTCAATGGAGCTAGCACCGCTCGTTGGTTTAGGTGATTACATTGTGGATGTGGTGGATACAGGCAATACTTTACGCGCCAATGGTTTAGAACCCTTGGAAGAAATTTGCAAAGTGTCTTCACGTTTAATCGTAAATAAAGCGAGTTTTAAACGTAAACAAGCCTTGTTAAATCCCATTCTTGCACAGTTAGAAAAAGCGGTAGAAGAGCGTCAAGCGAAGAACTGATTTACGATTGTTCGAAATTAAAAGACTGCCAGTGCAGTCTTTTTCTTTTTGGGAGAATTGAAATTGATGATGATCTTTTCAGTCATACATTAATAACTGTAAAGGATTTTTCCCATAAAACTCAGATGCTGTAAGCTGATATCTTCCCCACAAAGGCAGTGAAACAAGGTAAACTTGGTCTTTCTTCTCAACCTTGTGGGTAAATTGATGCGACGTTTATCGACTCAAGATCAAAACTTCAAGCAGGCTTTTGCAGACTTGTTGGCTTTTGAAACTGTAAGTGATCCTGAACTTTTAAAAACCGTAGACCAAATCATCGCTGATGTTCGTCAGCATGGCGATGCTCATGTTCTAAAACTTACTCAGCAGTTCGATCGACATCCAGCGCATCAATTTTCTGATCTAGAACTGACTCAAACTCAATTAAAAGCGGCTTTTGACGGATTAGGCGCGGAGGTGCGGACTGCGCTTGAATTTGCAGCCGAGCGCATTCGTGAGTTTCACCAAGCACAAAAGCAAGAAGGTTGGACTTATGTTGATGCTTTGGGGAATACCTTAGGGCAAAAAGTGACACCTTTAGATCGTGTGGGTATTTATGTGCCTGGTGGTCTGGCGTCCTATCCATCTTCGGTATTAATGAATGCTGTACCCGCACATGTTGCTGGAGTTCCTGAAATTATTATGGTTGTACCCGCACCAAATGGTGACTTGAATCCATTGGTGCTTGCAGCTGCATATTTGGCTGGTGTGACGCGAGTATTTACCATTGGTGGTGCTCAAGCAGTCGCTGCGTTGGCGTATGGTACCGAAACGATTCCTTGTGTAGATAAAATCACGGGACCTGGCAACCGCTTTGTAGCTGCGGCGAAACGTGCAGTTTTTGGTCAAGTGGGCATTGATATGATTGCAGGGCCCTCTGAAATTTTAGTGTATGCCGAAGGTGAAAATAATGCGCAATGGCTGGCGATGGATGCTTTGTCCCAAGCTGAACATGATACGGTTGCACAAGCTATTTTTATCACACCGGATGAGCAACTGTTAAATGAGGTTGCACAAGCGATTGAAGAGCATTTAGCTGTCCTGCCTAAAGCTGAAATTGCACGTACTTCGATTGCCAATCGCGGGGCTTTGGTTTTGGTGAAAGATCGTCAGGAAGCCATTGATTTAATTAATCAGGTGGCACCAGAGCATTTGCAGTTGTGTCTCGATGATGCTCAAGCGATGGCGGAACAAATTCGCCATGCTGGCGCCATCTTTATGGGACGTTTCACGCCAGAAGCAATTGGGGATTATTGTGCAGGCCCGAATCACGTCTTACCGACTTCAGGTACAGCGAGATTTTCATCTCCATTAGGCGTTTACGATTTCCAAAAACGTTCTAGCTTAATCATGTGTTCGCAACAAGGGGTTAAACCTTTGGCTCAGACTGCGGATATTTTGGCACAGCAAGAAAATTTAGATGCGCATGCGCGATCTGCGCGTTACCGTTATCAGGACTAAGTCTGATGTTCCCTTCTTCAAAATGTGGAGAAGGGGCTTTCTGAGCTTGAGTGTATATATGATGTAGTCCAAAGTGTTCTGTGTAGCCTAAACGAGGTTTAGGCAGAGCTGAAACCGGAAATGTTAGAGATGTATGTCAGCTTCAATTAAGCTAGCCGCATTAAAAATAATTTTTCCTCAGCTTGGCTGAACAGTTTTTGGGTACAAAAAGATAAGAGAAATGAAGATGTCGACCATCACTACTGAACAAATGCGTTTTTGGAGTCCAGAAGTACGTGAGTTAGAACCTTATGTCCCTGGCGAGCAGCCCAAAATTCAAAATTTATTAAAATTAAATACCAACGAAAACCCTTATCCGCCTTCACCTAAAGTGGTTGCAGCGGTGCAAGCACTGTTAGTGAACTCTGCAGATATTTTACGCTTATATCCAGATCCTGATGCGATGGCTTTAAAGCAGGCGATTGCACAACAACAACAGGTGGATGTGAACCATGTATTTGTGGGCAATGGCTCAGATGAGGTTTTAGCACACATTTTTAAAGCCTTTTTTGTACAAGAAAAGCCGATTCTATATCCAGATATTACTTATAGCTTTTATCCTGTATATAGTCAGTTTTTTGGGGTAAATACACAAATTTTACCGCTGAACGAGAAATTCGAGATCGAGGTTGACGATTACAAGCAGGAAAATGGCGGTATCATTATCACCAATCCAAATGCTCCAACCAGTATCGCTTTAGGCTTGTCTGCGATTGAAGAAATACTGCAAGCAAATCCAAATTCTGTGGTGGTAATCGATGAAGCTTACGTCGATTTTGGTGCAGAATCTGCGGTTAAATTAGTGGAAAAGTATGGAAATCTAGTGGTGTGTCAAACCACGTCCAAATCACGTTCTTTAGCGGGCTTACGAGTTGGTTTTGCAATTGGTCAGCCGCATTTAATCGCTGCACTTGAAGCTGTGAAAAATAGTTTTAACTCTTATCCGATTGACCGTTTTGCAATTGCAGCAGCCGTCGCCTCATTTGAAGATCAGGCCTATTTTGAACAGCAATGTGAAAAAGTCATTCGCAGTCGAGAGCAATTAGTCACTGAACTGCAAGCGATGGGTTTTCATGTGCTACCTTCAAAAGCCAACTTTATTTTTGCATCCTTACCGGGTAAAGATGCAGGAGAGCTGGCAGCAGAATTGCGTGCTTGTGGCATTATTGTGCGTTACTTCAATAAGCCACGAATCAATCAGTTCCTAAGGATTACCATCGGAACAGATGAGCAAAATCAACGTTTAATCGAAACCTTAAAGCAAGATATTCTCGCTTAAGGATGAGTTTTCTGCCATGTATTGAGTAAGTTCAGCATGGCAGAAACTTTATCAAAACATTCCTGATATTCCGCATCACAATCTGATGCAATAGTGATTCCGCCACCGGCCCAGAGTGAAAGGTCTTGTTGCGATTTTTGAATGGATCGAATCAAGATATTCCAGCAACCCGTGCCATCAAAATTAAAATACCCAAGCGAACCACAATAGGCACCTCGCGGAGCACCTTCAAGTTCTTCAATGATTTGCATCGCGCGGATTTTAGGTGCACCAGTAATCGATCCTCCTGGTAATGCTGCCATTAAAACCTCTAGGGGATTTACCTCAGGTTTGAGCGTAGCCCTCACTTCACTGACCATATGATGAACCTGATTAAAGGATTCAATTTCAAAAAGTTTTGGAGTTTTCACAGAACCTGTTTCAGCATAAACACTTAAGTCATTGCGAAGCAAATCAACGATCATGACATTTTCAGCCTGATCTTTCGGGGATTGTTTTAATTTTAATTTAGATTGTTCATCGCGTTGAGGATCGGCATAGCGTGGCATGGTTCCCTTAATCGGTTTGGTCACCAGTTCTCGATCTGCTAAAAATTCGATAAACAGTTCGGGAGAGCAACTTAATAATTCAAATCCTTCAGTTTTTAGATAACCTGAGTAAGGGGCGTCAGTGAGCTGCCAAAAGTCTTGAGCAACCGATAATAAGCGACCTTCGGCTTGCCCCATAAACTCTTGGGTGAGGTTAATTTGATAACAGTCACCAGCCCGAATGTAGTCTTGAACCTGAGCAAAAGCATGTTGATATTGTGGTTTGCTCCAACGTGCTTGGCAAGCCTGAGTCAGTTGCAAGGCATCAATGTTACTAACTCGATTTAATTGGGTTTGAATGAATGAATACAGTTGTTCAGCTTCGGCTTCATCACTGTAAAAATACCAACCATCTTCGGTGTATTTCAGATAACTGTGAAAAAGACCAAGCCAATAAGCAGGTTGATCTTTTGAGTGAACATTCACGTGCTGACCACTGGCAAAGTCATAACCAATAAAGCCCATCAGTCCACCATTGAAGCCTTTGTTCGAGCTGTCTTGATAGGCCGATGGCTTAAAGTCTAAGGCTGTTTCAACTTGTTGATATTGGTAGTTTGGGGTTCGCTGATAGGTTTCACGCTTTCCATTTTTTACCCATTCAAATTCGACTGGTAAAAATGCAATGACAGGGGCGTGGTTATTCTTAAGGTAAATGAAATGTGATAAATCATCTAGACGAGAAAGAATATCTTGAATACTAAGAGATTGATCAAAAAGAATTTTATGGGAGAAAGAAGGGGTGGTCATACACTCGGAGCAAGCTTTCGTCAAAACGATATTTTATAGTTTACTCGAATGTGAAGGAAACAATACAGTAAATACCGTTTGTCGGTAAGATTCATATTGCGACCAACAGCAGTTGAACAAAAAATAACAGACATATAACGTTGTCAGGGCCAACGGATCGCTCAAGGAAAAATGTGGCGCTGTCGAAAAACAAATAAAACAGCGGTTACATCGAGTGGTTGACACTAAAGAAAAATAATACTCTTGGGAGAGTGGAACATGAAAAATTTGACTAAACTTGTTTTAGTTTCTTCGATGGCTATTAGCGCGAATGCGATGGCTATGCAAGCAATGGATGATGCTGCATTAAGCGCGGCAACGGGTCAAGATGGTTTAAATATCGGAATTGGCATTTCTAAGGTTGAAATTGAAAAGCTATTCATACATGACAATGATGGTTATACGAATTCAGCTTTAGGTGGAACGTCTACTGCTGGTGCAATCGTGATTAAGGGTAATGGCAAAACGGGTGATGCGAATGAAACCAAGGGTATTGTGATTGGTGCCAACTATGACAATGCTGGCGCATATTTATTAGCTTCACGTAACCTTGCAGATTTAACCATTGATAGCGACGCAGGGACTACGGGTACGGGTGGTGCTTTCTTAAATATTGGTGCGCAAGTTTCTGGTTTAGATATTAAAATTGGTGAAATCGGAGTAACAGGCTCGGGTGCGCTCCCAACTGCAGCTTCTACAAGTATTCGTCGTGGTGGGGATGATACGAACTACAATGCAATTTTATCTGGCTTATCTTTAAAAACAGGACCGATGTCTGCCAATATTCAATTGGGTGCAGCGCCTCAAGGTGCGATGGTGAAATTGAATGCACAAATGATTGGTGGTCTAGAAATTACCAATTTAGGTATTTTAGATAATTCAACTAAGCAGGGTAATGGTGATGGTACCGCAGGTAACCGTGCAGCAGGTCAAATCTTTGTGGAGAGCATTAAAGTTGCTGATGCCAATGCAAAAGATTTAACCTTGAATCAATCGATTAGCGTCATTGGTGCTGAAGGTGCAAACAACGGCTATTTACGTATTATTAGCTCAAGCGGCCCAGTAGATAACTATGTGAAAGGAGTTCATTTGGGTAGCCAAGGTGCAGCATCAATTGGTGATGTAGAGGTTCAAGGTTTACAAACTTATTACAGCCCATCTATGGGAGCTTATACTCCTGGCGCTGTAATCACGATTTCTGGTCACTAATCGCTTCCATATAAAAAGCGCGTGAGTTCACGCGCTTTTTTTTACAAAAAATATTCAATTCATCGAAAAAAGTAAGAAAAAGCTGTTTCTTTTTTGAAAAAAAAGGTATCTTTCAAAACACATGGAAGTATAGAGTTTTTACTCTAGAAAAATAATAAACTTCAGGCACATCATGCCGAAAACTAGAAAGTTAGGAAATATGTTAGAGATCGCATTGGGCTCGGCATTGATGTATTTTTTTGCCACACAAGCCTTTGAAATCAAAGAAAAACCACCTGAGACTGTTTATTACACAGAAACCCTAGATTCACGGCAAGACTCCTTTACCCGGATGCATCGTGAGACTGTACAAATTCAGCCCGCAATCATTGATCAGTTCCGTGGCATCGTTCGACAAGCCTATGATTACAGCTGTGGGTCGGCTGCATTAACCACCTTATTAAATGGTTATGTTGGGACGCAACTCACTGAACAGCAAACCATGACGGGTTTACTGAAATTTGGTGAATCTGAACGCATTATTGAGCGTCGAAGCTTTTCGTTATTGGACATGAAACGATTTGTCGCGGCTTTGGGCTTGGAAAGTGGGGGTTACAAAGGAGAGTTTTCCGATTTAGTTGCCCAAGGCCAACCCGCTATAGTTCCGATTTCCTACGCGGGCTTTAAACATTTTGTCGTGTACAAGGCGTATAAGGATGGCCGTGTCTATGTAGCCGATCCTGCGTTGGGCAATATTAGTTTTGATGAAGAGCGCTTTAAGCAAGTTTGGGAAAATAACACCTTATTTTTAATTAGCGTGCCACCAGAGCAGCGCAAAAATTTATTGGCATTACAGGAAAGTGATATGCGCCATGTTGAGGATGCAACCGTCAACCGTTACGCATTAGTTGATATCCAATATCCGCAGTTTTATATGGAAAAACTGGCGGATCGGGGAGCAACGACCTCAAGAATTGTCAATAATAACCCTGAATCAGAGATGAACGGCCAATATGTTGATCGACATTTACGCCTATATTACAAAAGCAAATAGCACAG
The DNA here is from genome assembly GCF_059758585.1 of Acinetobacter sp. GQ146. NCBI lineage: Bacteria > Pseudomonadati > Pseudomonadota > Gammaproteobacteria > Moraxellales > Moraxellaceae > Acinetobacter > Acinetobacter sp. GQ146. Next base: position 34,359 of record NZ_JCAXDV010000012.1, on the reverse strand, counting down.
TTTAAAGCAAATAAAAAAAGAATAGAGTGGATGGAAATGAAAAATCAATGGATGAATAAAACATTATTGCTACTGAGTATCCAAGTCTTAATGGGGGCTGCTTATGCAGCGGATACCGTAACAGAAGCGCAAGGAACGTCAGCTTCAGCAAATGTGGAAAATGAGAGTGTCGCCAATCCTCAAGAAGCTTCAACTGCATTACAGCAACAAGAAGGCGATGCCACCAAGCAAACCAATCTTGAAGAGGTCTTTACCTCAAATGAGCGTCAATACTCTCTCATTAAACAAGGTGATATCTCTGCATTTTATGATGTGGATTATACCTATTATCGAGATACTCAATTAGATTTAGAGATGGCACAAGGGAGTCTGTATCAATTACGTGTACAGGAAAATGCCAGCCATACTTTAACCAATACCTTCACCGTTCAGTATGGTGTTTTAGATAATTTAACTTTGACTGCATCCTTACCTTTGGTGGCAAAAACCGATAATTTAAAAGATACCTCAACGGCGGGTTTAGGCGATATTTCCTTTGGCACGCGCTGGGAACCCTTCCCACTAAAAACAGGACGTATACCGCTGATTTTATTTGGTAATGTATCAACCAAAACAGGAGATAGTCCTTATGAGATTAACCCAATCACCGATTTAGCGACTGGTAAGGGCTATTATTCTGTGGGTGTTGGAGCAAGTACACGTAAATATATTGACCCAGTGGTACTTTTTGCATCTGTTTCAGCCAATTATGGTTTCAAAGAAACAGGACTAGACCAGCGTCGCGGTCCGCGCGTGATTGAAGAATTTGATCCAGGCATGAGTGGTGGCTTTTCATTCGGATTTGCCTATTCATTTAACTATGATGTCTCGATGACGATGTCCTATCAACAAAGTTTTAATACTGGGGCGGAGTTCCTATATACCTCTGGCGAAAGTTACTCTCCAGCCGATCAAACCAGTTCAACCTTTGCAATTTCATTGGGTGTCCGCGTTTCACCAGAAACCATTGTGAATGGCACCTTAGGCATTGGTTTGACCGAAGATGCACCTGATGTCTCCCTAGGGTTGTCTTTGCCACTAGATATTGCTGGCTTTGGTAAAAAAATTAGCTAAGAGGGCGGTCGCATGTACAAGGTACGACTTAGCCCGTTAGTTTCAGCGATAATTTTATCGGGCTGTTCAAGTATGGCTTTTGCTCAACTCGGGCAAAATCTATCTGTAGATATTCGTTCACTGGCAATGGGGAATGCTGTTACGGCGGACCCACCTGGGGTCAGTGCTGTGCATTATAACCCCGCAGCATTAACCAAAATTGAAGGTTTACAAACAGATGTACAAGGAATCTTGGCCAATTTTAATATTCAGCGGCAATATTCTGCCCCTGAAGGTTATAACGTTTTTGGTTATTCAGATGATCCTTTAATTTGTAATGATGGACCAGAAGTCGCTTCAGATTTGTGCACCGACTATAAGGGCAGCGTTAATGGCGATGTTGAATATATTAGTTTGTATGTACCTTTTCTGAAGAAAGTTGTGGATTTAGGCGAAGGCATGCCAATGCTTGCCCCGACAGCAGGCGCTGCCTATAAGCCGCCAGGTTCGAAAATGACCTTTGCTACAGCATTTTATGCACCGCTTGTCGCAGGATTTGGGGCAGAAAATGGGAATCCGAGTAACTTTATGGGACAGCAGGTTGCTTTGGAGCGGTTTACTTATTTGTCCCCCTCAATCGCTTTTGAAGTCAATGATGAACTTTCAATCGGTGCCTCTGTGGGCATGTCCTATCAGGCTTTTGCGCTAAAAACGGATTTGCGTTTTCCCAATGAGATGATTGGGATGTTGCGCATGATTGATGAAGTGGTGTGTACGCCATTTAAAGACAATTCAGACGTCATTACCGATATTTTGTTACTCGGGATATGTAATGCCGAGGAGGGAATGAACCCGTTTGGTCTGTTTGGTCGAATGGAAGTGGCTATGGAGCAATCTTTGAGTCCCAGTTTTAACCTTGGGGTGATGTGGGAGCCTACGGATGATTTCAGCTTTGGTATGGTTTATCAAAGTGCAGCGAAAATGCGCCTAAAAGGTAAATATACGATTGATAACTCCAAAGCACCGCGAGAGTTAATTAATGGCTTGATGTCATCACCGACTGGGCAAATCCTTGCCGCGATTCTAGGCTTTCCGCAAAGTATTCCTGCTTCGGAGTCGGGTTTGGTATCTATGGATTTTGAATATCCGCAGCATATTCAAGCTGGGATTAAATATAAAATTTTACCGGATTTACAGGTGAATTTTGATGTGGGCTGGACCGATTATCGCGCTTGGGACAAATTTAAGTTTGAATTTGACCGCTCAATTTCAGCCTTGAAAATTGCGAAGTTGTTATCTCCAGATATTACTGACAATAGTCTGGCCTTACCGCTACGTTTTGATTCGCCATGGAACTATGGCATAGGCATAGAGTATTCCGCAACGGATCGTCTGAAATTGCGTGCAGGCTATGAACCGCGAACCAGTGCAATTCCTGATGATAAACGTAATACCATGGTCCCGATCAATAATGCGCAATTGTTTGGTCTAGGAGTGGGGTATCGATTTGATGCGGATACCGATCTTGACTTATCTATTGGTTATTTACGCAGTAAGGACAGTATCCCAGCCAATACCAGTACTTTATCGAATCAAACTGGGGTGAATAATATTTTATTAAACCCTTATGCGGGGCTGAATGTGAAAACAGAAACCAATCTCACAATTTTAGGGTTGAGCTATCGTACAAAATGGTAAGAACAAAGAAGATAAATTGGCGAGTGACAAGCGTGCCATCAACCCTGCTGTTCATGTGTGGGGCTATGGCATGCGCGGTACATGCAGCAGAGTTTTATACCATTATTGGTCCTGATGGTCGTCCAATGGTGGTGCCGCGCGTCACTTCCGAGATCAAGAAAACTGACGTACACAAGCAGGTTTCGGAGAGTAAGCCAGCGTTGACGCAAACCTTAAAAAATAATCCTCACGGTGTTCAAGCTGCTCAGGCAGAGCCATTGTCTGAACTTTCCAAAATGGAACAACCGCAGCACACATCGGTTCCAGTTAATCAAACAGCCGTGAGCCATGCCAAACCTTTAGCGCAGAAGCCAGTTCCAGTCATAACCACTCAAAATAGGGCATTAACAAGCATAGCAGTGACTGCACTTCAGCAACCGCCCACTTCAAAGGTAGAAATTCAGAAATCAGCGCCAGTGAATAGGCTATCGGATCCGGAACAAGATGTGCACAAAGCTAGTGCAATCACGGTTCAGCAAAGCGAGGCGAAACCAGCGCTTGAAAACGTTGTTGAACCGCTGCATCAACCTACAACCATCGCTACAGATTCTATGTCAGCGACATCGGTTGAGCGGGCTTTGCACCAAATTGAAACCAATATGGCATTTGAAAAAGCGAGCCGATTAGCGACCCCACCCAATACAAGTTCACATACATCTGCATCGAATGGTTTTTTAGAAGTGAATGGCGAACGCTATGTCAAAAATGAATATTTAGAAGGGCAAGAGTTTAACTTAGAAAATAAAAAGCGCTTTTATGTCATGCCAGAAGGTGTGGTAGATAAGGAGTTGGGTGCACCACGACTACAAGTGATTGAACGGGAAAAAGGGGTTAATAAAGGGGTATTGAATCGTCTGTTTAACACGCAACAAAAGGATGAAAGTTCAGTCATTACCTTATCAACTCAATATTACCCAATTGCTAAAGAGCAAGTGGTTCAGAGTCTTGGACAAGCGTGTTATCGCGATAAAAAAATACAGAAAGCCAAAGTGCTGAAAGCACAGCAGGACGTCAATGTTTGGGCACGGCAACCTTTAAAAGATCAGTTTGATTATGAAGTGGTGGCGGTACAGGCGGGAATTCAAAATGTGCAGTTAAGTTCCTATGCTGCAAGTCAACATCAGCCGAGTTTTTATTGGCCTTTTGTGGTGTTTTTGGATCAATCCGGTTGTGTCATAGAAGGGGTAACGGGTTTTAAAAATCAAGATCGGCTGGGGAATACTTATCGCTATGCAGTGATGGACGGTATGTTACAACTGCCTGCTCAAACCCGATACATTTTTATGACGCCGTTACTTTCGGCTGTCGATGTTGAAGATCAAAAACTCAGTAATCAGGGACAAATCAAGCTAACCGCAATTCGTTAGTAGAATTTAAGAGTAATAGGAATGAAAAATAAATATATTTTACCGTTAGCATTTTCTGGATTGATGGCTGGACTGACGGGGTGTGGAGGTGAAAGTGCCAACATTATTCCCGAAAAAAATAATAACAGTACCGTCAATGGGAGTTGTACGGCAGGTGCTGCCAATTGTATTCAATTCGCACTCGACTATCCTTTAGATGGTTTAAATTTTTCTTGTAGTAGTGATACACAAAATACCTTTGTGACCTTGATGGATTTAGAGAATGGGGTCGCCACAGGAACCTGTAAGTATAGCGATACGGTGAATGTATTTTTGTTGGGGAAAGCGGATAAACAGATTGCTTTGGGATCTTTCCCGATCAGTAATATTGCTATGGTGAGTACCAACCAAATTCCACGTTTAACGGTACTAGATATAGCGGCAGGTATGACCAACCGGAACGCCGTGACACTTGATCCGAGTGATGTGACTGTTAAAACCGCGATGAATTTGGTCAAGATGATTCAGGCATTGGCGTTACAACAGGGCAGTATTAACAATAAAACCGATATTCAAGCGCTTTATATCAATGACAGTATTCGTGAAGCCCTCGATAAGATGAGCAGTTCCATAACCGCGCAACAGGTCATCAATGGAGAGTATGCTGCCATTATCAAGCCATGGTTGGATGTATCGGTGATTTCTGATGCAGAAGCATTTGAAGTCGTCACTAAGCTTTTAAATATTAGTAATGCTGCGGTGTATCAGCCAGAATTTTCACTGTTTTCCACTTCCGGAAGCGTGATTAGTAGCCTTACAGGTTCGGATGGTTTAACAGGTTGTAATAAAGAGATCTGTGAAGCCAATGACACCAGCACCAAGCATTTGTTTGGACATTTTATGTTATTGACCGATCGTCAGGGCTATACCTTTGGCAGCGGCTTGCAGTGGCGAGGGCTGGCTAAATCAGGTTTAACTTCAATTGCGGGAGTGAATGCTGAACTGATTCGAAGCTATAAGCCAACCCGAATGACGGCTTATCCGCAAAATCACTGGATTAATCCACTGAATAAACGCATTGATCAGCACTATTATATTGGGGTAGATGATCCAGAATCCGAGGATCTGAGTATATATCAGGGCAAGTTGTATAATGATTATATGATTGCCGGCAAAGAAAAGTTCTATCAGTTACTGACGCAAAAAACGACGGTGACCGCTGAGGACCTGAAAGATTTAGGTCAATGGCAACAGCGTTATGGAGCAACGGATACTTATAAAGGCTCTTTAGATATTTTTAAAGTTTTCCCCATCACGTATTTAGATAAACAGGTCTTTAAATCGAGTGGAAATGTCGCCGCTGGTGAAAAATATATTTTCCCGCTTTATGCTGATTTGACCTTTAAATTTAGCGATAGCACCGTACCGAATGTCAAACTGGGCATTGTGATTGATGAAAATGGCGACATTCGTACCAATATGAAAGCGGCTGCAGCTGATACGGATATGAGTACAGGGAGCTGTAGTCTAAGCATAGGCAGTAATTTAAAAGACAGTAATGGCGTTCAGCAATACCGTTTGGGGACGACGTCACGTGCCTTTATTGATGATCGGACCATTTCTTTACGTCTAATTTTGGGTGATGAAGCATTAAAAACCATCAATGGCGCCTTGGTGGGAGTGAACTCAAGCATCCAAACGTCTGCCGCAGGTGAAAGTATTGTGGTCGGTGGAGCATTGCTGCATGTGCAAAATCTATTGAATGCATCCGCAGGTAGCACCGGACGTATTAGCTTTACCGATTCGGCAGGCGAGAGTGTGAAATGGGCCAATAGTTATGCCAGTTTCCAAAAAGTCTATAACGCTAATAACACCGATGAAACCGCAGAAGACACCGCTTTGGCAAAATTAAGCGGGGGGACTTTGGAAATGAATTTAGCCACGTGTTATATGGTGAAAGCGAAGATCTAAATTTTTGCTATGCAAAAAAAGCCGATTCAATTGAATCGGCTTTTGAGTCTTTGGGAATCTGTGATTTTTTTAACCAGTATGATCCAGACGAGTGCCTAGCGTTTCTAAATGGGTCACAAACTGATTGTTTTTACGGTCGGCAAAATAGTGTTTCAGGGTTTGCTCGACACTTGGAAACGCCAACTCTGTCCACGGAATTTCATGTTCTTCAAAGAGGCGACATTCAATGCTTTCTTCACCTGCGCCAAAAGAACCATCAATCAATTGGGCTTTAAACAACACATAGATTTGCCCGATACGGGGAATATTGTACATACAATAGAGCTGTTCAATGGCGACTTCGGCTTCGGCTTCTTCACGTGTTTCTCGTGCTGCACCTTGTTCCATGGTTTCAAAAAGTTCCATGTAACCCGCTGGAAGCGTCCATAAGCCATATCGCGGTTCAATCGCACGACGGCAGAGTAAGACTTTGTCTTCCCAGATTGCCAAAGCACCACAAATGACTTTGGGATTTACATAATGAATATGACCACATTCTGTACAAACGCGACGTAATTGATGATCGCCAAGTGGGATTTTTTCAGTCGTTTTATGTCCACAATTTCCGCAGAAGTTCATATTCATCATCAATGATAAAGTTGCCACTCAGCATAACTGAAAAAAAGAACTTTGACATCAATTCTCTCCAATCCACTCAAAATTCAGCTATGATGAAAAGAAGAAGAATAGAGGTGAGTGATATGGATGATCGTTCATTAACACATGTGTTACAACAGCATTTAAGATTTTCGACCCGAAAGCGTGAAGCCGAAGCTGCTGTGTTAATTGCGATTACCGATGAAGTCGATCCTAAAGTATTGTTAACCCGCCGTTCCGTGTATTTGTCGAATCATGCCGGTGAGGTATCTTTTCCAGGGGGAAAGCGTGATCCCCAAGATACCAGCAATATTGTGGTGGCCCTCAGAGAAGCCCAAGAAGAAACCGCCTTAAATCCGTTTGATGTTCGTCTGCTCGGTGATTTACCGATGCAAAAGGCCCGCAATGGAATGTTGGTCAAACCGATTGTCGGGCTCATTCCACCTCAGGTGGATTTAATTGCACAACCCTCAGAAATTGATCGTATTTTTTTTGTATCTTTAAAACATTTAATGGATGCTCCACCGACACCCTATGAAGTGCGTTATGCCCAACAATCCTTATATTTTCCCAGTATGCGGGTCGAAAATGAAATTGTATGGGGACTCACCGCACGCATGCTGATTTCATTGTTTCAATATGGATTGAATTATCAAAAGGAATGGCCATTTTTATTGAATTCGCCATTATTTTATGCCCAGCAGGCATTACTCAAAACAAAAGGACGTAACTCAACATGATGTACAAATTTGCAGGGCATGCACCGAAAGCTACGCATGCTCCCTTTGATGGCTGGGTCGCAGACAATGCCACGGTGATTGGGCAAGTGGAATTGGGGCAGCAGGTCAGTGTCTGGTTTGGTGCGGTGATCCGTGCAGATAACAGCAGCATCCAACTCGGGGATTTTACCAATGTGCAGGAAAATGCCGTGTTACATACCGATGCGGGCATTCCGATGCAGATTGGAAATTATGTGACCATTGGCCATCAAGCGATGCTGCATGGTTGTACCGTTGGGGATAATTCACTGATCGGAATTAATGCTGTGATTCTGAATCATGCTGTGATTGGTAAAAACTGTATTATTGGCGCGAATGCTTTAATTCCAGAAGGTAAAGTCATTCCCGATAATTCATTGGTCATGGGTTCACCTGGCAAAGTGGTGAAAAGCTTAGATGCCGATGTTGCAGCTAAACTTAAACTGAGCGCCCTACATTATGCCGAGCATTATAAAAAGTTCACCCAATTAGAAGTTTTTGAGTTCTGACGAATCTCATTTTCAAAAGCCAAGCAGATGCTTGGTTTTTTTGTATCTACCGTTGGAAATTCTCGCGTCCAAGATATGAGTGGAGTATGATAGCCCTCGTTTTTTAAGATTAAATTGAAGCAAGGTTGAGCATGAAATTGCTGGCATTAGAAACAGCCAATGAACAGTGTTCTGTTTCTATCGTAGATGAAAATCAAGAACTGTTTTTCCAATTAGATACGCGTGCAAAAGCTCAAACGCAAACCATTTTACCGATGATTGAACAGGGCTATACGCAACTAGGTCTGAGCACAGCCGATTTAACCGCGATCGCCTTTAGCCGAGGACCGGGTTCATTCAGTGGGGTTCGAATTAATGCCGCAGTCACGCAAGCGTTGGCATGGTCGCATGATGTCCCCGTGATTCCTGTTTCGACCTTACAAGCTCTGGCACAAGCGGCTTATCGACTGCAGGGTTTGACCCAAGTGACCGCAGTTCTTGATGCCCGTATGAATGAAGTCTATATCGCCAGCTTTAGTCTGGATGATCAAGGCATTATGCAAGCCATTGATGAAGAAAAATTATTAGACTATGCGCAAGCGGCAGAAGTAACAAAATTTACTTTAGTTGGATCGGGTTCAGCTTTAATTCAGCCTGACGCTTTAGAATTCAAACAGTTGGTAGCGACTGCACAAGATATTGCTCAGATTGCCCGAGCAGCCGCAGGCAAAGCGCAGTGGTTTAGCGCAGAACAAGCACTTCCAGTATATTTACGTGATAATGCGTGGAAAAAAATTCCAGAACAAGGCAAATCATAATTAGGATTTTCTATGGATCTTTTACTGCTGCTGAAAGCAGCGATTATGGGTATCGTTGAAGGTATCACTGAGTTTTTACCAATTTCGAGTACAGGGCATCTTATTCTGGCATCAGAGTTAATGCAGTTCTGGACCAAAGAAAAAAGCGATGTCTTTGTAATTGCGATTCAAATGGGGGCAATTGCAGCGGTTATTTATGAATATTGGTCTCGCCTTTGGGGGGCAGCCACGGGGATGTTTACAGGTGAACCTAAAGGACGTCATTTAGGATTTAACCTGATTATTGCCTCGATTCCGATTATTTTGGTCGGTCTGACTTTTGGACAGACGGTTAAAGAACTGTTGTTTAATGACATTACAGTGGGTCTAGGCTTGATTATTGGCGGTTTGATTATTATGTGGATTGAAAGAAATCCACCAACAGTCAATGCTCAAGAGGTTGAAAACATTAGCTACAAAGAGGCAATCTGGATTGGTTTAATTCAGGTTCTGTCTTTAGTTCCTGGCACATCACGTTCAGGTGCTACGATTATTGGTGCCATGTTCCTTGGGGTATCTCGTAAAGCTGCGACTGAGTTTTCATTCTTTCTTGGTATTCCCGTCATTATTGGCGCAGGTCTACTCGATTTATATCAAAGCTATGACGTGTATCAAACCACCGAAGATTGGACAGTCTTAGCGGTTGGTATCATTGTTTCATTTATTTCAGCCCTGATTTTAATTCGTGCTTTGGTGGCCTATGTGGCAAAACGTGATTTTATGGTTTTTGCTTGGTACCGCATTCTTTCAGGCATCATAATTTTGATGTTTGCCTTCACAGGTTGGAAATTATGGTAAGCGAATTGCGCTTATATACAGAAGCCGAGTTTCAACAACAAGCGCAGTACTATGCGGCTGTGCTTGTTTCACGTGGTGTTGCCGTCAGTATTGAGCAGATTGAAAAACTCAATGCGCGCTTTTTGCGGTTAAATCCAGATTTGGCCCTGTGTGTAGATGAACAGGGCTTATGGTTATGTGCCAACGGGATGAAAATGCAGCCCGATTGGCAGGCTGAAATTCCACGTTTAAAGCGGGCATCATTGAAATCTGAAATGATTGCACGTGCCTGTCAGTTGGCTGAAAAACCGCGGTTAATCGATGCGACAGCAGGGCTTGGGCATGACAGTCTATTGCTTGCGGCACTTGGGGCTACAGTGACCTTGGTTGAGCGTCATCCCGTGTTGTTTAGCTTACTGGAAGATACACAACAGCAAGCACTGCAAGATCCCTACTTGGCTCCGATTGCAGCCCGGATTAATTTGGTTTTTGCTGATTCAGCAGATTACTTAAAGCAATGTGCCGAACAGCAGCAGCTCAGTGATGTGGTGTATTTAGACCCGATGTTCCCGCAACGTGATCAAAATCAACAGGCAGTGAAAAAGCAGGCACAAGTGAAAAAACAGATGCAATTGTTGCATATGCTTTTACCTGAAGATGGGGAAATGGATTTAGGCGATCAGCTTTTACCTTTAGCGCAGCAAATTGCAAAACGGGTGGTGGTGAAGCGTCCACGACTGGCGGTATTTCTGAATGACCAGCAACCGGATACCCAATGGCAAGGGGATGCTTGTCGCTTTGATGCTTACTTCCAGCTTGATCATCCGACCTTAGGATAATTGCTTCATTATTGGGCAAAGATTTGTTATATAGTTAAAAATAATATTGATAAAACCCTGATCAAGCATAAACTAACAATGCGATTGAGCGAACAGCATTAGCCACCTGAACACCTTATGAAAATTGATTTCAAACCCTCCATAAATTTTTGGCACGATTTTAAAAGCAACCAAACGGCAGGGATGTGGCTTTTTTTGGGTTCGCGTCGCGCCTTGCAGATTGTGCATCCTTCCATCCTGCAACTGATTTTTTGGGGGATTTTAGGCGGCTGCGCCAATACCCTGTTTAGTTGGCTCAGTGCGGGAGAAGTCGGGGAGTTTAACTCGCAAGGTTTGGTGAGTTATGCGTTATGGCCCTTTATCGCTTTAATTGTCGGTATATTCTTATCACAACGTGTTAATAATCCACGTCTAATGTTGGTTCCGGCCTTATTGTGGCTGGTCTTGGACACGCACATCGCCTTGTTGCAAAGTCTGATTCAGTATTTGGGCATGATCGATATTTTGCCTTATGCGCTTTATGATTATTTGCCAACCATTTTCATGGTGCTATTTGTTTGGCAAAGTCTGGCCGTGGTCTGGGTGTTTGCCCGTGAGTTGAAATGGCCGTGGTGGGAGCGAGCACTGATTATGCTGGCGACACTGTTCACCTTGGTGGTGTGGCAGATGTCTGTGAAAAGCCAACCCATCTGGAAAGTGGAAGAGGTTGCCCCGACTTTTGCTGAAGATGCCTTTTATGCACAAAGCCGATTATTAAATAAAAGCTTACAAGCGGTTCAATATGGCGAGTTTGCTCAGTCACATTGGTATTTTTTGGGGGTGGCAGGTGCGAGTTATCAAGACGTATTTATGTCTGAGGTCAAGCGTATTCGCGAACAGTTTGATACTCGGTTTGGCACCTTCGGGCGTTCGTTGATTTTGGTGAATAACCCTGCGACACGGACCGAGATTCCAATTGCTTCGCGCACCAGTATGGAGCTGGCGTTAAAGCGAATTGGTCAGCAAATGAATCGTGAAAGTGATGTGTTGTTTTTATATATGACATCACATGGCTTACAGAACCAGTTCGAGATGGAAAATGCGCCACTCGATTTGGCGCAAGTTGATCCTAAATGGTTGCGGGATACCTTAGACCGTTCAGGGATTCGCTGGCGTGTCATTGTGATTTCAGCCTGCTATTCGGGCAGTTTTGTCTCGGCACTGCAAAATGACAATACCTTAATTATTACGGCTTCTGCCGCAGATCGTGCCTCATTCGGTTGTTCGAGTGAAGCAGACTATACCTATTTCGGACGTGCCTTTTTTGATCAGGCCATGCGAGAACAGCATTCGATGAAAGATGCCTTTGCGCAAGCCAAAGATACGGTGGCGCAATGGGAAACGGCGCAAGGCTTTGAGCCTTCGGAACCGCAGTGGTCGATTGGTAAAAATATGGAACTGATGTTGCCTCAACTGGAGCAACGCTTATTTCCGCCCACTACAATGACACAGCAAACTCAAGCGCAAGCGGTTGCGCATACACCTTAAAAAAGGAAGTGAAGATGGAATTATTACAACAAAATCGTTGTTTTGATGGTGAGCAAAGGATTTATCGTTTTAATTCTGAATCGCTGCAAGGCGATAGCCGTTTCGGGGTATTTCTCCCACCACAAGCACTTGAAGGTGAGGCCTGTCCAGCCTTGTTTTATTTGGCGGGTTTAACCTGTACTGAAGAAACCTTCGCGATTAAGGCACATGCACAACGACTGGCAGCTCAATTGGGGCTGATTTTAATTAGTCCAGATACTTCGCCACGTGGTGAACAAGTGGCTCAAGGTGATCATTGGGATATCGGACAAGGGGCTGGATTCTATATTAATGCGACACAAGCGCCGTGGGCTGAACATTATCAAATGGAACGTTTGATCGCACATGAGCTGTATGCACTTGTAATGCAGCAGTTTCCAGTTCAACAGCATCGAATTGGAATTTTTGGACATTCGATGGGGGGGCATGGCGCATTAACTTTGGCGTTTAAATACCCAGAGAAGTTTAAATCTGTATCAGCATTTGCCCCGATTTGTGCACCAAGTCAGTGTCCTTGGGGAGAAAAAGCCTTTTCTAATTATTTAGGCCATGATCAAAGCCAGTGGCAGCAGCATGATGCAACGGCTTTGGTGATAGAGAAAGGTGCATTATTTAATGAAATTTTGATTGATCAAGGCTTGCAAGATCAGTTTTATGCGCAATTACATCCAGCAGCTTTTAAACAGGCATGTGCGCAAGCGGGGCAGGCACTGACTTTACGTGAACATGAAGGTTATGATCATGGTTATTACTTTATTCAAAGTTTTATGGATGATCACCTACAGTTTCATGCGGTACAACTCGAATCTTAATCACTATGGATGGGGCGGAGTTTAACTCCGCTGCCATTCTGCTGCAAACTCTTGCTGTGCCATACGGCTTAAATGATCCAGCACCACTTTTTCCAAATGATCCAGCTTTTCTGCTGCTGCAGTAATTTCAACGGCTAAGTATTCAGCCTGTGGAATCAGGCTGACTTGCGCTTCAGGCATGATAATTTCAAATTGTTGCTCAGATTCTTTGACTTCAAATTTGTGTTTCCAGTGATTGTATAAACGCTTGGCGATACGGGCAGATTCGAGTGTGGCAATTTGACTGCTGCTTTTCATTTTCTTCGACCATGATGTAGGAATTTCACCTTAACAAATTTGCTGTGCTTAAACAGTAGTCCTTTGCAACGCTCCGTTGCAAAAATGAAATGTCACAGACCTTGGTCGCAGTTTGCTATAATATTGGCATTAAATTCATGAACTCTCAGGTTGATCCATGTCTAAGCCCTATTTAATCGCACCTTCAATTTTATCTGCTGACTTTGCTCGTTTGGGTGAAGATGTTGAAAAAGTATTAGAAGCAGGTGCTGATGTGGTGCATTTTGATGTGATGGACAACCACTATGTACCGAACCTGACTTTTGGTGCGGGTGTCTGCAAGGCATTAAAAAACTATGGCATCAAAGCCCCAATTGATGTGCATTTAATGGTTTCGCCAGTGGATCGTATGATTGGTGATTTCTTGGATGCTGGTGCAGATATTATTACTTTCCACCCAGAAGCTACGGAACATATTGATCGTTCTTTACAACTGATTAAAGCGGGCGGTGCCAAAGCCGGTCTGGTGTTTAACCCAGCAACCCCGTTACATTATTTGGACTATGTACTGGATAAAGTTGATCAAATTTTATTGATGAGTGTAAACCCTGGTTTTGGTGGGCAAAAGTTTATTCCGATGACGTTGGAAAAATTGCGTCAGGCTCGTAAGATTATTGATGCTTCAGGACGTGACATTCGCTTGGAAGTGGATGGCGGTGTAGGTCCAGCCAATATTCGCGAAATTGCCGAAGCGGGTGCAGATATGTTCGTCGCTGGTTCAGCGATTTTTGGTAAGCCAGACTACAAAGCCGTGATTGATGAAATGCGTGCAGAACTGGCGAAAGTCGGTTCAGTGAATGTATAAGTCCTATGGATAAATATGCGGCGAGTTGTGGATAACTTTGTGAATAAGCTTGTCGATATCTATGTAGATAACCTTATGGATATCTTGTTTAAACAATAAACGATTCCACATCAAACGTTTAGACATTAGACTTATTATGTATAAAAAGAGCACGAATGTGCTCTTTTTTATGCAAATTAATGCTTGAAAAAATTGCTGTTTTATTCAGCTGGGCTTAAAAATAATACAGACTAAAAAATAATGAATAACAAGCAATGTTTGAAGCGTTACAGGATTTGAAATAAGTAGCGATTATGTAGAAAAAATTGTGTATAACGGCATTCTTGGGTATGCTGTAATTTCATTATTGAGTGTCATTACCTCTGGCTAATGGGTTTTCGCATGAGCACTTTACTTCGCAAACAGTCTTGGTTTGTTTGCCTGATGGCTTTTGTCATGGGGTGGAGTAGTCTTGTCTATGCGTCTAGCATGCCGATGCACGCCCAAATGTTGCAGCAGCAATTGTCTGCACTTGAGCCAGTGACTGAAGTAATTAGCACTGAGCATCAGCAACACCAAAAGCAGATGCATACCGCTCAGTCGGATTGCCATGCAGCGAGCATGCAGCATCATAAGGCTGCTGCTGATGTTCAAAGTAGCCCCTGTGACCGTGATCTAAACAGCACCTCGATAAAGCAATGTGCAGACTGTGCGCAGTTGCATTGCCAAAGCTTAACGGTTTGGTTAGACACAGCGGTAGCTGAGGACTTGCAACAGCTTCAATCGGATCGAGCATCCAATTTACATAGCCGTTATAACGCACAACATTTGATTGGTTATTGGCAAGAGATTCTCCGTCCACCCAAAGCTTAACTTTATTCAGAACAAAATTTTCATTAATTTCATGAATAAAGGTTAAGTCATGTCTATTTTATTTCGTCAAAGCCTCATCGTTGGGCTATGCATATTCTCCTCTTCATGGGCATTTGCTGCGGTTAAGGAATATCACCTCACCATTGCTGAAGCGACCTTGAATTTAACGGGTAAGCCCGTCAAACGTATTACCGTAAATGGTCAATTTCCTGCCCCCCTTTTAGAGTTTGAAGAGGGTGATGAGGCAGTGATTCATGTGCATAACCAGCTCAAAAATCAGGATTCTTCATTGCACTGGCATGGTTTATTGCTGCCAGGTTTAATGGATGGGGTACCGGGATTTAACGGTTTTAAAGGCATTAAGCCGAATGCCGATTTTGTCTACCGCTTTAAAGTTCGTCAAAACGGCACCTATTGGTATCATGCACATTCCAAAGGTCAGGAACAAGACGGTTTATATGGTGCCTTGGTCATTTATCCTAAAGGCAAGCAACCTGTTGCCCAGCACGAACAAGCGCAACGCGATTATGTGGTGATGTTGTCAGACTTTCATGAATCGAGCAGTGAGCAGATCATGAAGAATCTGAAAAAATCAGCAGAGTATTATCAGAATCAGCGAGAAACGCTGGCAGATGTCTTCAAGCAAACACAGCGCGCTGGGGTGAAAAGCACATGGCAAGACCGTTCCATGTGGAACCAGATGCGCATGTTAAAAACGGATTTGTCTGATGTAACAGGGTATACCTTTTTGGTGAATGGTAAAACGCCAGAACAGAATTGGACGGGAGTATTTCAGCCGAATGAAAAAGTTCGTTTGCGTTTTATCAATGCTTCCGCCATGTCATTCTTTGATGTGCGTATTCCCAACTTAAAAATGACCGTGGTCAGTGCCGATGGACAGCCAGTGAAACCTGTTGCAGTGGATGAATTCCGCATTGGCACTGCTGAAACCTATGATGTCGTGGTTGAGCCGCAACAAACGCACTACCAGATTCAAGCCGAGTCGATAGACCGTACAGGTTTTGCATTGGCGACTTTACAGCGTGAAGGCAGTGTAAAAGCGCCTATCAGTATGCCTACTGCACGTCCACGAGCATTACTGACCATGGAAGATATGGGACATGGTTCAGCGCATACAAATATGGATCATTCCCAAATGAATCATGCTGAGATGCAAGGCATGGATCACTCTCAAATGAATCATGCTGAGATGCAGGGTATGAATCATTCCCAAATGAACCATGCTGAGATGCAGGGTATGGATCATTCCCAAATGAACCATACGGAGATGCAGGGCATGGATCATTCCCAAATGAATCATGCTGAGATGCAGGGCATGGATCACGCTCAAACGAATCACGTCGAGAAGCAGGATATGGAGCATTCAACACATGCTCAGCATCAGGCCACAACCGCAAGTTCAGCAGCGCATACACCAGTACAGGGTTGGGCGAATGCGTCCACACCGCAGGGACATAAAGCCTTGCAATATGCCGATTTGGTGGCTTTGGAACCACAAAAAGACACTCGACCAGCCGAACGTGAACTAGAAATCCGTTTGGGTGGCACCATGGAGCGTTATATCTGGACCATCAATGGTAAAAAGTTTACTGAGATGCAGCCTTTGCAAGTGAAATATGGTGAACGTGTTCGTCTGAAATTTATTAATGACAGCATGATGGCGCATCCTATGCATTTACATGGCATGTTTATGCAACTGGAAAATGGACAAAGTGCTGCCAATATGCCGAATAAGCATACTTTGGTGGTGCCACCAGGCAAAACAGTCACCGCACTCCTGACTGCGGATGAATTAGGTGAATGGGCGATTCACTGTCATCTGCTCTATCACATGTCTTCAGGCATGATGAGTAAATTGATCGTGGCCAACGTTGATCCTCAGCAAACCAAGCAGCCATCTGCGCAACCTGTAACACAAGGAGCTGAACATGCACATCACTAAGTTTTCTTTTATGGCGTTCAGCTCATCGTTAATCTTGCTCAGTTCAATGTCATGGGCTGCAACGGAAGATGCTACTACACCACACCACGCGCATATGCCGATGCCAAGTGAAAGTATGTCCATGACCACGATGGGGACAGAGCATGAGCATTCTATGATGCAGCATCAGACCATGGTTGCTACTTCGGCTGGCACAGATGCTGCTGATCACGCGGCACATTTGAAAGAACATGGTGGGCAGATTTATCAATCGACGACCTTGGAAAGTCGCTGGTTGCGTAATGAAGAGGGTGAGGGAACGTTAAAATCCGAACTAGAGACCCGCATTGGTACTGATGAAAATAAACTGTTTATCAAGCTGCATAGCGATAAGGCAGAATCGCATCGTGCGGAGACCGAAGCCAAAGTTTTGTATAGCCGCATGATTTCTGATTTTTGGGATGCACAGGCGGGTATACAATACCGTAATGATCCAAACCGTCAGGTGGATGAAAATCAAGTGGATGCCGTTATCGGGTTACATGGTATGGCGCCCTATTTCTTTGAAACGGATGCCTATCTATACGTAGGTCAAGATCAGCAATGGCGTTTAAGCTTGGAAACTGAGCGGGATCTTTTATTGACCCAAAAACTGATTGTTAAACCTTATCTGGATATGGATGTGGTATTGAGTGATGACTCTAAATATGCCAAGAAAACGGGTTTGAGCAGTATTGCGAGCGGTTTGGAAACTCGTTACGAAATTAGTAAGAAAATGATGCCGTTTATTGATGTGTCTTATGAATATCAAAAAGGCAATCAGGAAACACACTGGCAGCAGCGAACTGATTCCGAACAGGGGTGGCTCTATGGTGCGGGCATTCGGTTTAAATTTTAAACCTTGCTCAGAAATGTAGTTTGAATTGTTTGGATTGGGTTGATTCTGTGCCGATTGATTCAGGTTCAGGGTCAGCCCATTTTTGATTGCCAGAAACTCCGAGTATTTTGAAAACTTGGTCATTGCGCTATTTTGAAGCAGATTTGCGTATAATAAGGTTCAGTTTATGGAGGAACGACCTCCCTTGAGGCAAAATTAATAAGTTTTGCACCAAGAAAATTCGTCAGGACGACCTGACTCTAATCAATTGGAGGAAGGCAAATGGCCTGGATGATGTTGCTGTTGGCGGGTATTTTTGAAGTGGTTTGGGCGTATGCTATGAAAATGTCCGACGGATTTACCCGTTTAGTCCCGAGCGCAATTACCGTGGTTTTTATGGTACTGAGTTTTGTCTTGTTGGCTTATGCGATGCGATCTTTACCGCTCGGAACGGCTTATACCATTTGGACAGGCATTGGGGCAGTTGGTTCTTTTCTGGTCGGTGTTTTGATGCTCGGTGAACCGGCTTCTGCGCTGCGTATGCTGGCCGCTGTGCTGATTGTTTCAGGACTGGTACTGATGAAAGTGGCATCCAACTAATCTATTTATTTTATCGATTGAGCCAGCGAGGTGTGTGTCATGCAACTTTCATTTGTGTATATGCACACTCCCGTGGGGCAACTTAAATTGGTTGCCCATGAAACTGCACTGGTGGCGGTACTTTGGCAGAATGAAAATCCGAAACGTGTGCGCTTGGCCGAATTGGTTGAACAGCCGGATCATCCGATTTTATCTGCAGCCCAGCAGCAATTGTCGGAATATTTTGCGGGAACTCGGCAGCAGTTTGACTTGCCTTTAGACTTTGAAGGAACGTCTTTTCAGAAGCAAGTCTGGCAATCCTTGCTTGCGATTCCTTATGGTGAAACCCGCAGTTATAAACAGATTGCAGAACAGTTGGGTAATCCTAAAGCAGTTCGTGCTGTGGGCGCAGCCAATGGCAAGAATCCAATTTCCATTATTGCACCATGTCATCGCGTAATTGGTTCGAGTGGTAAATTAGTCGGTTTTGCAGGTGGATTAGCCAATAAAGATATTCTTTTAAAAATCGAGCAACTTCAATAAACTACTCAACTTAATTCATTATAATTTTAACTCAAAAATGATTTCACAGATTTTCTCTCCGCTACTGTCCACATTTGGGTGGATTTTATTGTTGTTTATTGTGGTTGCTGTATTTAAGGCATTTAAACCATTTTTAAAAGGGAAAATGGGTGAGTTTGCTGTCAGTGCGCATGTCAAACTGTATTTAGACAAAGAGCAGTATATTTTACTGAACGATTGTACCTTACCAGACGAGCAGAATCAGACCACGCAAATTGACCATATTCTGTTAAGCCCATTTGGTGTCTTTGTGATTGAAACCAAAAACTATAAAGGCTGGATTTTTGGCAGTGAGCGGCAAAAAATCTGGACGCAAAAAATTTATAAAAAGAGTTATAAATTTCAAAATCCCTTACATCAAAACTATAAGCATCAGAAAGTTTTGGAACAAGTTTTAGCGGATATTGTCGATCCTGCTCTGATTCATTCGGTGGTGGTCTTTATGCCCGATTGTGAATTTAAAACGCAGATGCCTGAGAATGTGTTTCGTGGCGCGGCATGGACGGATTATATCAAGAGCTTTACCGCACCGGTTATTCCACCCATGAAACTAAAGCGGATTCAATTGCGGATTGAAAAGGAAGTGCTAGAAAAATCGTGGAAAACCAATCGACAGCATGTGGAAAATTTAAAGACTTATCGCAGTGAATAAAAAGGCCCCCACTGGGCGTTGCACCAGAGTGGGGGATTGTCTGATTTAGAAACGTTTTGGGATTTTCTGTCCATTCGGTACGGGTGTTTCAGCCTGCTTTAATACGCCAAATAACCATGTTTCCGCATGTTGTACCGCAATTTTCAGCTCATCACCCATGGCGAGACGTCCTGCAATAAAGCTGGCAAGTGAGCAACCTGAACCGTGGTATTCACCAGCTAAACGCGGGCAATGGCTTTCAGTAACAAACTCACCATCAATGTATAAAGCATTGCGAATATAGTCCGCCGTGTCTTCATGTCCACCTTTGACCAAAACCGCTTTTGCCCCCATGGCAAACAGTTTTTGCGTGGCAGCATCTAAGTCTTGCTCACCAGTTAAAGCACGCAGTTCAACCGTATTCGGGGTAATAATGGTGGCCAGTGGAATTAACTCAACAAAGGCTTTGACCAGCGTGGCCTGATCGCCCAATGAGCCACCGCTATTGGCCACCAAAACTGGGTCAAGCACATAGCGATATTCTGGATGTTCACGCAGAAATTCTGCCAGTGCAGCAATATTGTCCGTGGTGCCGAGCATGCCAGACTTCACGCACTGAATTGGTAAATCGCCAACCACGGCATGCGCTTGCGCCAAGAGTAATTCTTTGGAGGTTGCTTCAAAGCCAAAGACTTGTTGTGAGTTTTGAATGGTTAGCGCAGTACATGCAATTGCGGCATGCGCACCACTTTGACCAATCGCTTCAATATCCGCTTGTAAACCAGCACCGCCAGAAGGGTCTAAACCCGAAAAGCAAAGTACAGTAGGGCGCATGTACATTTCCTTAATACATTAAATTTGCGATAGTATAGGCAACTTTGAGCGAAGTCTCGAGCGTAATTTATTGGGTTTAGGGTCGGGTTGTGATTAAGAATATTTTAATTGATTTAGATGGAACGCTGACAGATCCCAAAGTGGGGATTACCACCTCTGCACGTTATGGTTTGGCAAAAGTCGGACATCCTATTCCAGAGTCGGAAAATATTGACTGGATTATTGGGCCGCCGTTAAAAGCATCGTTAGCAAAGTTGCTCAATGTAGAAAGCAATGATGTCTTGGCAGATCAAGCTTTATTGGGGTATCGCGAACGCTTTGCAGTAACAGGCTTGTTTGAAAACCATGTATTTGATGATGTGGCACAGACCTTAGAGACCTTAAAAAGCAAAGGCTATCGCTTATTTTTAGCCACAGCAAAACCTGAAGTTTATGCCCGTCAAATTTTAGATCATTTTGAGCTTTTGCAATATTTTGACTATCCTTATGGCAGTGAACTGAACGGTGAACGCACCAATAAAGGCGAGTTGATTGCCTATATTTTAGAAAAAGAGCAGCTTAAACCAGAAGAGTGTTTAATGGTCGGCGACCGTGAACATGATATTTTTGGCGCACGCAGCAATGGCATAGAAACGATTGCCGTCGAATATGGTTATGGTTCTTCCGAAGAACTGGATCAGGCGCAACCCAAGGCACGCATTCAGCGTTTTGCTGATTTGTTGCAACTGATTTAATTGGCATGTGATGGATGAATTAGCCCCCATTTTGTGAAATCAAAATGGGGGCTATGTGTTTATAGACCTAACAAACGGCGAATTTCATTGGCTAAAACTGCGGGATTGGCATGTTGATGCGGAATGCTCAGACTTTTAAAACCATCCCCTCTAAATTTACGATCCACTTCTAGCAGCACGTGAGTCTGATGTTGTTCCGCCACAAAAGAGACTTCAACTTCATTAATACCACTAAAAAATTGTGCTGGTTTAAACTCTAATTCTTGGTAGCAGCCAAGAGTCGAGTAAAAGCCGTTACCTCGTAATTGCCCCTTTTCGACATCTGCCGAAACTAAGTGTAAACCACAGTCTTGCATGGCTTGAATAAAGGCGTGCATGGTCGGTGTCGGGGCAATCTGTAAAAAGTCTTTATCGGTGGCATCTAGTCCCCAATCTACATCCAAATGGGTATGTAGCCAGACGCGGGTTTTATTATGCTGGCACGCCAAATCGGTCAATGGGGTTTCAAAAGGTAGCTGAATTGAAAAAGGAAAGGTGTGGGACTGGTTGGCTTGTAATTCAAAAGCACCACTAATATGCCATTCGGCAATACTTAAACTGGTATTGTATTCTGAATCATTCGCTTCGACTTCGGCAGTGGTCATTAATTTTAAGTAAATACCATTGATGGTTTTATTCGATGCAGCCCCTTTAAAAATCACTTCGCCATTTAAAACCTGACCTGCTTGTAGCTGGGGATTGTGTAAGCGGGTATCGACCTGAATACCTTGTAAGCCGAGGCTCGACATGAGTTTATTGAACATGATGCAGAAATTCCAATTGCGGATAATGAAGATGAATAGGATTCAATATATGCATTTAAAAAAGCTTGTGCAGTACACTTAAGTCTTAGCGCATATCTAAATATAAGGTTTCTTTAATTTCTTCCATCACAATGTAGCTGTGAGAAGAGGCGGATGAGGGCAGTTTTTTCAATAAATCCCCCAACAGTCGGCGGTAAGCACTCATTTCTTTGAGTCGAGCTTTGACCAGATAATCGAATTCGCCAGAAATGAGATGGCACTCTAACACCTCAGGAATTTCGACCAAATCACGCGCCACTTGGTCAAAGACATCGCCAGATTTGGCAGAGAGTTTAATCTCTAAAAATACCAGTAAATTTCGGTCGACCAGCGCAGGATTCAGCCGTGCATGATAGCCGGTAATGATGCCATCGCGCTCCAGTCGCTTGACCCGTTCCGAGCAAGGCGTGGTGGATAAATTGACCCGTGAAGCCAATTCACTAATTGCAATGCGGCCTTCCATTTGCAGAATATCCAAAATCAGGCGATCTACACGGTCTAATTTGCGCATAAGTTTTTCTCTGTTTTTAGCCTTTATTTAGTGAAAATGGCATGAATATATCTTAACTATACCTGTTAAATCAGTGAAATTCACTATTGATGTGGAAATATACTAGTTAAATAAACTGGCGGTGCAGTGAGAGAAAGGAAATGCGCGTAATCGTTTTAGGTAGTGGTGTAATTGGTGTAGCAAGTGCATATTATCTTGCGCAGCAGGGAGCAGATGTCACTGTATTGGATCGTCAAACTGGTCCAGCAGAAGAAACAAGTTTTGGTAATGCAGGGCAAATCTCTCCAGGCTATTCGACGCCTTGGGCTGCACCCGGCATTCCGTTTAAAGCCGTGAAGTGGATGTTCCAGCACCATGCACCCTTGGCAATCAATATGGATGGCAGCATGTGGCAGTTACAGTGGATGGCACAAATGCTGAAAAACTGTAATGCACAAAGCTATTCTATCAATAAAGAACGTATGACTCGCGTAGCAGAATATAGCCGTGATTGTTTACGCGAATTGCGTAAAGACACGGGCATCAGCTACGAAAATCGCTCTAAAGGCACATTACAGGTATTCCGTAATGAAGCGCAATTAGAAGCGGTACAACGTGATATTCAAGTGTTAAAAGAGTGTGGCGTGCCGCATGAGTTGTTATTGAAAGATGACTTGGCTCGTGTAGAACCTGCACTTGGTTTTGCCAAAGATAAATTGGTCGGTGGTTTACACTTGCCAAATGATGAAACAGGCGATTGCTACAAGTTTACCAATGCACTGGCTGATATTGCTAAAGCCAATGGGGTGAACTTCCTGTTCAACCAAAACGTTGAGCGTTTAGTGGTTGAAGGCGATGAAATTAAAGGTGTGGTGGTGAATGGTAAGGTGCTGACCGCAGACCGTTATGTATTGGCATTTGGTAGTTATTCACGTGATTTCTTAAAACCACTGGAGTTGAATTTACCAGTTTATCCAGTCAAAGGTTATTCATTGACAGTGCCAATTGTGGATCCAGCATTTGCACCACAATCTACGGTTCTGGATGAAACCTACAAAATTGCGATTACCCGTTTTGACCAACGCATCCGTGTGGGTGGTATGGCTGAGTTAAGTGGTTTCAACTTGAAACTCAATGATGACCGCCGTGGTACTTTGGAAATGGTCACCAAAGATTTATTCCCGGGCGGCGACTTACCGAATGCAACGTTCTGGACAGGCTTACGCCCAATGACACCAGACAGTACGCCAATTATTGGGGCGACACGCTTCAAAAATCTGTTCTTGAATACGGGACATGGCACCTTAGGTTGGACCATGGCATGTGGTTCAGGCAAGCTGATCAGTGACTTGGTGATGAACCATAAACCAGACATCAGCATTGATGGTCTATCGATTGAGCGTTATTTAAGCGCAGCATAATTCCTGAATTCAGGGAGTTGTTTGAATTTTAGGGAAGAAGGGTTATGCCACGTCCAATTACCGCGGTGATTCATCAATCCGCACTCAAACATAATCTGGCTATTGCGCGTGCCGCAATGCCAGACAGTCAAGTCTTTGCCGTGGTCAAAGCCAATGCCTATGGGCATGGCATTGAACGCGTGTATCAGGCCTTTAAATCGGCCGACGGCTTCGCTTTGTTGGATCTTGAAGAAGCAAAACGCATTCGCGCTTTGGGCTGGACAGGAGAAATCCTGTTGCTGGAAGGTATTTTTTCGCCTCAGGATTTGTATGATTGTGCACAGTATCAATTGAATTTTACCGTACATAATGAACTGCAAATTCAATGGTTACAGCAATTTCCAGTCGCAGCACAATTTAAAGTGTTCCTCAAAATGAATAACGGGATGAATCGTTTAGGCTTCACCCCAGAACGTTATGTGCAGGCTTGGCAACAACTGAAAAGTTTGAGCTCAGTCCATGAGCTGGTGCATATGATGCATTTCTCCGATGCCGATGGCGAGCGTCAGGGGCAGGCGGGGATTGATTACCAGCATCAAGTATTTCAACAAATTCTAGAACAATATCCAGCACCGTGCTCAATCAGCAACAGTGCTGCAATTTTAAGATATTCCACCCAGTTACGCTCGGACTATGCGCGTAGCGGCATTATGCTCTATGGCAGTTCGCCAGATTTTCCAAGCCATAGCATTCAAGACTGGAATCTGCAACCGAGCATGAGTTTACGTAGCGAAATCATTGCCATCCAACAGTTAAATCCGGATGACAGCATTGGTTATGGCTCAAGTTTTGTCGCAGATCGCCCCATTCGCGTAGGTATTGTGGCCTGTGGCTATGCCGATGGCTATCAACGGATTTCACCGACAGGCACACCAGTACTGGTGAACTCGATTCGTACTCGCACCTTAGGTCGAGTCAGCATGGACATGCTCGCAGTTGACCTTGACCCGATTCCAGAGGCACAAATTGGCGGTGAAGTGGTGCTCTGGGGGCAGTCTAGCTCGGGGGCTGTCTTGCCAATTGATGAGGTGGCTGCAACTTCTGGAACGGTCGGATATGAACTGATGTGCGGCGTTACTGCACGTGTCAATTTTTCAATTCAGGAATAAGGAATTTTAACCATGTCACAACAAGATATTCAGCGCTTTAACACGACACCAGTAATGAGTGCTGTGACCATTTTTAACAACGTGGTGTATTTGTCGGGTCAAGTTCCTAAAAATCCTGATTCGGATATCACAGCGCAAACTCAAGATGTTTTAAATACGATTGATGAATTGTTGGCACAAGCCAATAGCGATAAAAGCCGTATTTTGTCTGCCCAACTCTTTTTAAAAGATTTAGCTGATTTTTCAGTCGTCAATGAAATCTGGATTGATTGGCTTGATGGCTATGCCACACCAGCCCGCGCCACCATTCAAGCAGATTTGGTCAATCCAAAATGGTTGATTGAAATTGCAGTTGTTGCTGCACAGAAGTAACACCCTAATCTACGGACGGAGGAACGTACCGAAGGTCAGTGCAGTCATCAGATAAACCAAGACGGTTTAGAGTGTACTGACAAGGACGAAGGCTTGGCTTTATCTCAGCGATTATTGCTCGTGAGGAGCGAGATAAAGTTAAGCCATATAAAGGAATTAAAAAAGGATGTTGAGTTATGACCACGACGCGTCAGCCACAAGCAGAACAGTCAACCCATGAGTTGCAACGCAAGCTCTCCAATCGTCATTTACAATTGATAGCCATTGGTGGAGCAATTGGTACAGGCTTATTTATGGGTTCCGGGAAAACGATCTCTCTCGCTGGACCTTCAATTCTAATTATCTACATGATTATTGGCGGTATGTTTTTCTTTCTAATGCGTGCATTGGGCGAAATTCTACTTTCAAATCTGCATTACAAATCGTTTATTGATATGGCGCACGACCTGATTGGTCCTGCTGCTGGCTATTATATCGGCTGGTCGTATTGGCTCGGCTGGGTCTTGGTTGGTATTGCTGACCTTGCGGCCATTATTAATTATCTCAATTTCTGGTTGCCGCCCGATATGGCATTTACCCCGATAGGGCAGGCTTTAATCAGTGTGGGCTGTGTACTGTTTGTACTCGGACTGAACTTGTTAACGGTTAAGCTGTTTGGTGAAATTGAGTTCTGGTTTGCCTTAATCAAAATTTTAGCTATTTTGGGGCTGATTGTGATTGGTGGCTATATGGTCCTCAGTCATTTCCAAGCACCGCAAGGTTCGGTGGCCAGCTTTAGTAATGTTTGGGCCAATGGCATGTTCCCGAAAGGAACCAGTGGCTTCTTGGCTGGCTTCCAGATTGCACTCTTTGCCTTTGTTGGTGTGGAACTGATTGGTACGATGGCGGCTGAAGCCAAAGACCCTGAAAAGAACTTACCGAAGGCTGTCAATGCGATTCCAACCCGTATTATTTTGTTCTATGTGTTGGCTTTGTTTATTGTAATGTCGGTTACGCCATGGAATGAAATTCCTGCCGATCAAAGCCCATTTGTGAGCTTATTCTTGCATGCTGGTATTCCAACTTCTGCCATCATTATGAACTTGGTGGTGCTCTCTTCAGTGATGTCATCGATGAACAGCGGCGTGTTTTCGACCAGTCGTATGTTGTATGGTTTATCGAAAGGTGGTCAGGCACCGAAAGCTTTGGCTGAATTATCGAGCCGTGCTGTGCCAGCCAAAGGTTTATTGTTCTCCTGTATCTTCATTATGGCGGGTGCTGCACTCCAGTATTTCGTACCGAACACAGTAGAAGCCTTCACTTTGGCCAGTTCATTGTGTGTGATTCTGTTTATCAGTATTTGGGGGCTCATTATGGTGTGCTATTTACGCTACCGTAAGCTACGCCCTGAATTACATGCCCAATCCAAGTTTAAAATGCCAGGTGGGGTATGGATGTCATACGTAGTCTTGGTGTTCTTATTCTTTACTTTAATCATCTTAAGTTTAGAACCTGATACCTTGCGCGCCTTAATTATTAGTCCACTCTGGTTAATCATCTTGGCCATTACCTATCGCGTACTGTACTTACCACGCGTGAAAAAACTGAATGCGCAAAGCAATAATGAAGTGATTGGTTAAGTTAAGCAGTTTAATTGATTGATGAAAACTCACCTTCGGGTGGGTTTTTTTATGCTCAAAATTCATGATTGCTTCAGATGGATATAGATGTAGCAGATGACTAAAAGCTTTCGTTAGCAAATAGGAAAACATGCTTGGCACTGCGCCGAGTAACCTAGCACATCAATTTGATGTTGATGCATGCTGTCTATGCTCGCTTAAAAAAAATGGCGGATTGCGTGTAAAGTGGAATGATCTGGAACTATGTAGTTGAGGATTTCTTGATGAAGCCTCGACAATAAAAAACCTCCTGACGGAGGTTTTTGTTCGGGCTTAAAAATGGGGTTTCACTACCACCAAAATTACCACGGCAAACAGAATCAGAGTTGGCATTTCATTAAAGAAGCGCCAGAACTTATGCGATTTATAGTGAGCATTGCCAATCAATTTTTTACGGTAGTAACCACAAATCAAATGGTAAATCACCAATAATCCCACTAAACCGACTTTGAGATAAAACCATAAGGCTTCATGGTAGTGGCGGGTTGCATCGCCCCAATCCACCAAGAAATGTGCCGTGATCAGCGTAGCGATCATGGATGGCCACATAATGCCGCGGTACAACTTACGTTCCATGACTTCAAAGCGCTGATGACTGACGGCATCATCACTCATGGCATGGTAAACATATAAACGAGGAAGATAGAAGAGTGCAGCGAACCAACATACAACTGCGATGATATGTAACGCTTTTACCCAAAGGAAAGCATCTGAAGGAGCATCCATCAATTTACCCTTTTAAGGGCAGTGTGGAAAGTTGATCATTCACTGCAGTGGCAATGAATGATCAAGATTTCTTAAATTAGCCTTCCCATTTTTTGAAAATGAGACAAGCATTTACACCGCCAAAACCGAAACTGTTACTCATCACAGTATTCAATTTTGTATCGCGTTTTTCAAGTACGATGTCAAAAGGTTTTGCGCCTTCATCCAGTTCAGTCACGTTGATGTTTGGTGCAATAAAGTCATTTTGCATCATCAATACAGAGTAAATGGCTTCTTGTACGCCTGCAGCACCCAAACTATGACCAGTCATAGATTTAGTTGAGCTGAGTGGCGGAACTTGACCTTCACCGAACGCACGTTCCATTGCCAACAATTCAGTCACGTCACCAGCAGGGGTAGACGTACCGTGGGTGTTGACATAGTCAATCTTGTCTACACCGTGTTGTTTTGCTTCTTCAAGTGCCATAAGTACACAACGTGTTGCACCTTCACCAGATGGCGCAACCATGTCAGCACCGTCACTGTTCGCAGCGTAAGCAACAACTTCAGCCAAAATGTTAGCACCACGTGCTTGAGCGTGTTCAAGTGACTCAAGTACCACGAAACCGCCACCGCCAGCGATCACGAAACCGTCACGGTCTGCAGAATATGGGCGAGATGCTGTTTCTGGTGTGTCATTGTACTTCGAGCAAAGTGCACCCATCGCATCAAACAATAAGCTTTGAGACCAATGATCTTCTTCACCACCACCCGCAAGCATCAAGTCTTGTTTACCTAATTGGATGAGGTTGTAAGCATAACCAATCGCATCAGCAGAAGTCGCACATGCGCTAGTAATCGTGTGTGCAACACCTTGCATTTTGAAGGCAACACCGACGTTAGCCGTAATCGTGTTCGACATGTTACGTGGTACGAAGAAAGGACCTACTTTACGCGCACCTTTAGTGTCGAGTAATTCTTTCATTTCAATGACAGACGCTGTTGAACCGCCACCTGAACCGCCCGCAATACCGTAACGTGGATTGCCGCCAATTTGTTCTGCAGTTAAACCTGCATTTTCCACAGCAGCCACGGCAGCGTTGTAAGCATACATCGCACATACACCCATAAAGCGTTTTAATTTACGGTCGATGTGGTCAAAATCTTGCTCTGCTGCGGCACTGATGTGACTTTTGAAGTTAAGTTCAGCATAAGTCGGGTTAAAACGTGTTCCAGAAATCCCGTTTTGCAATGAATGAGTGACATCTTCTAAAGTGTTACCGATACATGAGTTGATGCCCATACCAGTAATAACAACACGTTTCATCTACAGATCCCTTATATGGTGATATTTTGTTTAACCGTATGCAGTCAGGGGAGAGCCTTTATGCTACAAGTCTTCATATGTTGATTTGCAATCATGATAGCAGAAAGATTTTTGAATTCTTATGGCAAATATGATGCGTATTTGGAACAGTAGAAAAAACTCAATTTGTGCAAAGTTCTTAACTAAAAGAAACAGTTTGATGTTGAGATAAACTTAGACTATACCTAGTATTTAGCGAGAAATGAAAGAATTGAACAAGAAGGGTCTAGAATGACAGAAGCTAATAATAAACAATCAACCGGATTCCTCTCAAACGCCTTTGGGGTGGCTAAAAAGCTCAGCCAAACAGGAATTGATGTTTTGCAACATGTTGCACCAGGCTCTGTGGCTGCCTATCCGCAAGGTGCGGGAAATACAGCTTTTATTGAAGGAAAAGCACATTCAAAATCGGCTTTCGAGACCAAAAAATATCAAGATGCGCAACAAATTTTACGTGAACACTTTCCGCAAGTTTCTCGCCAACTTTTAGGTCGCCACTATTCCAAAGTGAATAATGTGGCAAATTTTTTAGCACCGCAATATACCGATAAAATTAGCGACTACTTTTTTGAGCGATTGAATGCATTCAGTTCAGATCTGAGTTCTGTTGACTATGTTCTCGATCAAGCTGGGGTCAAAGACCTAGAAACCTTAACTCAGGATGTTGACCGTTCCAAGCGGATTAGCCAAGCGCTGGCGGAACAGAATAAGTGGATTGCCTCTTTGCAAGGTATGCTGACTGGAGCAACTGGAACTCTGGGTGCCAGTGTTGATATTCCACTGTCGCTTATACTGGCCTTAAGAACGATTTATCAAGTAGGGCGTTCTTACGGTTTCGAGCTGAACAAAGAAACCGAGCAAGATATAGTTCAGTTTATTTTTAAACAAATTGATTTGGGGCTGATTGCTGAAAAGCAGACACTATTAATGGCGCTGAAAGCCGTTTCACAAATGTTGCAAACGCATGATCTTGGTCAGCTACAACATTTACTGGGTTCCAGTAATGATATTGAAATGCTAAAAAAATGGTTGCATAACGAACAAGGTGACTTTAAATGGGCCTGGCTGAATAAAGTTCCCGATTATGCGTTCTTGAGTAAGCTCACCCCTGTAGCTGGTGCCACTTTAAGTGCGGTATATAATTGGAAACTGATCGAAGATGTCAATCAAAAAGCCCAAGTGGTTTTTGCTCAGGCGCGTCAATACATTCAGCAGCATAAAGACGTCGAGCTTTCAGTGGTCACGGCCTATGAGCGTTCATTGGCTTTATTGGCTCAGGCTGCGCCCAAATTATTGACCGAAACTGTGCAACCGAGTTTAGTCGAAGCGATCGCGCTCAATGAAGGCACAGATGTCACACCAGAAAATCATAAAAATATTGCCAAAGTCCGAGTGCAGAAAAAAAGCAGCAAAACACCAGTCGATGAGACAGTGCAACAGCAGCACATTGAGCAAGGTTTAGAAAAGTTGGCGCATGATTTGGTTGAACCGCACAGCGAGGTACAAGCACAACAACCAGCTTTGAGTGTTAATACGCAAGAAGTCCTAGTCGATGGTGTGACAGAACAAATTGAGAATCCATTGGCCAAGCCTGTTGTTGCAGCAAAACGCCCTCGTAAGCCCTCAACAAAAAGGGTTACAAAAAAGCCAATCTCTCCAACTGAAGAGTAAACCTTCAAAAGTGCTCAAAAAATGGCAAGAAAAGCAGCAAGGCTGATGGATTGGTGCCTTGCTTGTGTTGACCATTTTTGCATCTTGACTTACAATTGCATGCCCTCAAAAAGTAGTATTTTTTGGGGCTTTTTATTAACGGGAGAATTGCCATATGGCAACAACAAATCAGTTGATCCGCAAGGGTCGTACGACTTTGGTTGAAAAATCAAAAGTTCCTGCGTTGAAGGCTTGTCCACAACGTCGTGGTGTTTGTACACGTGTTTACACAACTACACCTAAAAAACCTAACTCAGCAATGCGTAAAGTTTGCCGTGTTCGCTTAACTTCTGGTTTTGAAGTTTCTAGCTACATCGGTGGTGAAGGCCATAACCTACAAGAGCACAGTGTTGTTCTTATCCGTGGTGGTCGTGTTAAAGACTTACCAGGTGTACGTTACCATACCGTTCGTGGTTCTTTAGACTGTGCTGGCGTTAAAGATCGTAACCAGTCACGTTCTAAATACGGTACTAAGCGTCCTAAGAAATAATTTCTTAAGACACTAAGAAACCGCAATCCTTTATCGTCTCGCTTGTCTGATTTCTGCATTTAAAATTGTGAAATTCAAGCGACGTGTAGTAAGGCCAGCGAAAGTACATGACACTTTGTACTACTGCTGGATTAACCTGAAGTGTCATATATATAGGTAGTTTAAAATGCCAAGACGTCGCGTAGTTGCTGCTCGTGAAATCCTTCCGGATCCGAAGTTCAGTAGCCAAACAATCGCTAAATTCATGAACCACGTAATGCAAGATGGTAAAAAATCTATTGCTGAAAGTATCGTTTACGGTGCTTTAGACCGCGTTCAAGAAAAAAACAAAGTAGACCCAGTTGAATTTTTCGAGACTACTCTTGAAAAAGTTCGTCCTATGGTCGAAGTAAAAGCACGCCGTGTTGGTGGTGCTACTTATCAAGTACCTATGGAAGTGCGCCCATCCCGTCGTACTGCCTTGGCTATGCGTTGGTTAGTAGATGCTGCTGCTAAGCGTTCTGAAAAAACTATGGCTTTACGTCTTGCTGGTGAGTTGCTTGATGCAGCTGAAGGTAAAGGCGCAGCGGTTAAAAAGCGTGATGACGTGCATCGTATGGCTGAAGCCAACAAAGCATTCTCACACTACCGCTTCTAAGCGACTAAAACAGCCCCTATTCAGGAGGGTGACAAGCTGGCTTACGCTAAATTGTCATCGAATCGCTTTAAGCTGTTCGCCAGCTTAAAGCGTCCTGTTTTAAACAACAAAATTTAGGAATGCAAGAAATCATGGCTCGTCAAACCCCAATTTCTCGTTACCGTAACATTGGTATCTCTGCGCACATTGACGCAGGTAAAACAACTACCACTGAACGTATTTTGTTCTACACAGGTGTATCTCACAAAATTGGTGAAGTACATGATGGTGCAGCAACAATGGACTGGATGGAACAAGAGCAAGAACGTGGTATTACCATTACTTCTGCTGCTACGACTTGTTTCTGGTCTGGTATGGCTAACCAATTCGAACAACACCGTATTAACGTAATTGACACCCCGGGACACGTTGACTTCACAATCGAAGTTGAGCGTTCTATGCGTGTTCTTGACGGTGCGTGCATGGTTTACTGTGCAGTTGGTGGTGTACAACCTCAGTCTGAAACTGTATGGCGTCAGGCGAACAAATATAAAGTGCCTCGTTTAGCATTCGTGAACAAGATGGACCGTACTGGTGCAAACTTCTTCCGTGCAGTTGAGCAAGTTAAAACTCGTCTAGGTGGTAATCCTGTACCTATCGTTGTGCCAATCGGTGCTGAAGATACTTTCGCAGGTGTTGTTGACCTTATCGAAATGAAAGCGATTATCTGGGACGAAGCGTCTCAAGGTATGAAATTCGAGTATGGCGAAATCCCTGCTGACCTCGTTGATACTTCTAACGAATGGCGTACCAACATGGTTGAAGCTGCTGCTGAAGCTTCAGAAGAGTTAATGGACAAGTACCTAGAAGAAGGTGATCTTTCTAAAGAAGACATCATCGCTGGTTTACGTGCTCGTACATTAGCATCTGAAATTCAAGTAATGCTTTGCGGTTCTGCGTTCAAAAACAAAGGTGTTCAACGTATGTTGGACGCAGTAATTCAATTCTTACCTTCTCCTACAGAAGTTAAAGCGATTGAAGGTGTTCTTGACGACAAAGCTGAAACTAAAGCATCTCGTGAAGCATCAGACGAAGCTCCGTTCTCTGCGTTAGCGTTCAAAATCATGAACGACAAATTCGTAGGTAACTTGACTTTCGTACGTGTTTACTCTGGTGTTCTTAAACAAGGTGACCCAGTTTATAACCCAGTTAAGTCTAAGCGTGAGCGTATCGGTCGTATCGTGCAAATGCACGCGAACGAGCGTCAAGATCTTGAAGAAATTCGTGCAGGTGACATCGCAGCGTGTGTAGGTCTTAAAGACGTTACTACGGGTGATACACTTTGTGATGAGAAAAACATCATTACTCTTGAGCGTATGGAATTCCCAGAGCCAGTAATTTCATTGGCTGTTGAACCAAAAACTAAAGCTGACCAAGAAAAAATGTCTATCGCTTTAGGTCGTTTGGCTAAGGAAGATCCATCATTCCGCGTTCGTACAGATGAAGAATCTGGTCAAACGATTATTGCTGGTATGGGTGAGCTTCACCTTGACATCATCGTTGACCGTATGAAGCGTGAATTCGGTGTTGAAGCGAACATTGGTAAACCAATGGTTGCTTACCGCGAAACAATCAAAAAGACTGTTGAGCAAGAAGGTAAATTCGTTCGTCAAACTGGTGGTAAAGGTAAATTCGGTCATGTATATGTTCGTTTAGAACCTATGGATGTTGATGAAGCTGGTAAAGAATACGAATTCGCTGAAGAAGTTGTAGGTGGTACTGTACCTAAAGAATTCTTTGGTGCGGTTGACAAAGGTATTCAAGAACGTATGAAGAATGGTGTCTTGGCTGGTTACCCTGTTGTGGGTATCAAAGCGACATTATTTGACGGTTCTTACCACGATGTCGACTCTGACGAATTATCGTTCAAAATGGCGGGTTCTTACGCATTCCGTGACGGTTTCATGAAAGCAGATCCTGTTCTTCTTGAGCCTATCATGAAAGTTGAAGTAGAAACTCCAGAAGACTACATGGGCGATATCATGGGTGACTTAAACCGTCGTCGTGGTATGGTTCAAGGTATGGACGATCTTCCTGGCGGTACTAAAGCAATTAAAGCTGAAGTTCCACTTGCTGAGATGTTTGGTTACGCGACTCAAATGCGTTCTATGTCTCAAGGTCGTGCGACTTACTCAATGGAATTTGCTAAATACGCTGAAACTCCACGTAACGTGGCTGAAGGCATTATCGCTAAATTCCAATCTGGCGGTAAAAAAGGTGACGACGAGTAATCTTTCGATTACTATAAGCCCAAACTAATTTTTTAGTTAATAACCAGTTGCTCATGCAGTGATCCTGCATGAGTAGTTTAAAAAGGAAAATCAAATGGCTAAGGCTAAGTTTGAACGTAATAAGCCACACGTGAACGTGGGCACAATCGGTCACGTTGACCATGGTAAAACTACTTTAACTGCTGCGATTGCAACTATC
>NZ_JCAXDV010000011.1:0-85965 GCF_059758585.1 Acinetobacter sp. GQ146 | reverse complement strand
AATTGTTGCAATCGCAGCAGTTAAAGTAGTTTTACCATGGTCAACGTGACCGATTGTGCCCACGTTTACGTGTGGCTTATTACGTTCAAACTTAGCCTTAGCCATGTTTATATTCCTCGTTTACGTCGAACACACTTCTGAGAAAAGCTCAGCATCGACATATCGCCTAA
The DNA here is from genome assembly GCF_059758585.1 of Acinetobacter sp. GQ146. NCBI lineage: Bacteria > Pseudomonadati > Pseudomonadota > Gammaproteobacteria > Moraxellales > Moraxellaceae > Acinetobacter > Acinetobacter sp. GQ146. The sequence goes on along the minus strand of NZ_JCAXDV010000011.1, from coordinate 85,795 downwards.
AAAAGCAGACACCCAATACTTGAAAAGCAGACTAATAAGCCTGCTTTTTAAAATCTTTGTAGAATATCTACTAAACTGTATCTGGAGCTCTTATCGAGATTTGAACTCGAGACCTCTCCCTTACCAAGGGAGTGCTCTACCACTGAGCTATAAGAGCAATCTTCTTCGATGGAGCGGGAGACGAGGGTCGAACTCGCGACATGTAGCTTGGAAGGCTACCGCTCTACCAACTGAGCTACTCCCGCTTAATGTTGGTACTTAACCACTTCAATCGAAGTTAATGGTGGTGAGAGAAGGATTCGAACCTTCGAAACTTTCGTAGCGGAGTTACAGTCCGCCCCCTTTGACCGCTCGGGAATCTCACCATTTCACACTTACTCAGTGTTCGTTCTTTACTTCACTACTACACACCTTTAAGATGGTGCCGGCACACGGATTCGAACTGTGGACCTACTGATTACAAGTCAGTTGCTCTACCAACTGAGCTATGCCGGCGCTTCTTAGTGTTTCGTACGTTTCGTATCGGAACGGTGTGCAGTTTAGCAAAACTTGAAATCCTTGCAAGTGTTTTTTTCAAAAAAAACGTCAAAAACTCACAAAATCAATCCATTTGATGATAATTCAACCGCTTTGATCACTGCGCGAGCTTTTATTTGGGTTTCATTCCACTCAGATTCAGGATTTGAGTCCGCAACCAGCCCTGCTCCAGCCTGAACAAAGACCTTATTTTCACGAATAACACAGGTTCGAATCGCGATCGACATGTCCATTTCACCGTGCCAGCCTAAATAACCCACAGCACCACCAAAAATTCCGCGTTTTACTGGCTCTACTTCGTCAATAATTTCCATGGCACGAATTTTTGGTGCTCCAGAAAGTGTGCCCGCAGGGAAAGTTGCCTTAAAAACATCCAAGGCATCAACATCATCACGTACTTCGCCTTGTACATTGGAGACAATATGCATGACATGCGAATAGCGTTCGATCACCATTCGATCAGTGACTTGGACTTTACCAATTTTTGATACGCGCCCAACATCATTACGCCCCAAATCAATCAGCATTAAGTGCTCTGCAATTTCTTTTTCATCGGAAAGTAAATCTTTTTCCAGCGCTAAATCTTCTTCTTTGGTTTTGCCACGTGGACGTGTGCCTGCTAGAGGACGCACCGTCGCTATGCCATTTTCCAAACGCGACAAAATTTCAGGTGATGAACCGACAATATGGAACGGTTTGTGATCTTCCAAAGTTCGACCTTGCACCAAGAACAAATAAGGCGACGGATTAAGATGACGTAAGGCACGATAAACCTGCAACGGTTCACCATCAAAATCCGACACCATGCGATGCCCTGGTACCACCTGCATCACATCCCCTGCACGGATATATTCCTTGACTGTCTCAATCGACTCAAGGAACTTGTCTTTGCCCGTCAACGATTCAAAATGCGGTGCGGTATGTTTCTTGGCTTGCAAACTCACAGGGGTTGCTAGCAACCTTTCTAATATATCGAGCTGAGTTTGCGCTTTAAAGTAAGCTTCTGGTTCATTCACATCGGCATGCACAATCAAAAACAGGGTGTCTTTGAGGTTATCAAACACGATTACGGTTTTAGACAGCATCATCCAGATATCAGGTAACCCAACTGGATCGGCTTCAGGTACATTTTTGAGGCGTGGTTCAATATAACGGACTGCGTCATAGCCGAAATAGCCCACCAAACCACCTGTAAAGTTTGGCAAAGCAGGTAAATCTGCTTGTGTAGGCACTTTAAACTGCGATAGAAAATCACGAATGTATTCGAAAGGATCGGCACAGGCTTGCTTTTCATGTGAACCATTGACATGTTTAATGGTGAGTTGACCCGCATTACAGGAAAACACGGTCGATTCACCCAAACCAATAATCGAATAGCGTGCCCAGTTTTCCCCTCCCTCAACCGACTCGAATAAGTAGGCTTGCTGATGTCCCTTTAGACGAGCAAAAACAGATAATGGGGTTTCGGTATCAGCCAAACGCTGACGGTAAACTGGAATCAGGTTGTAGCCTTGTGTTTTTAATTGTTCGTATTGCACTTGAGTCGTCATAAGGTTCTCTTTAAATTTTCGATTAGGGTCAATTCAATTTTTCGTTACATCAGACTGAGCGACGCCATCGAAAAGCTTTACAACGACTCATGTGTCATTATTCCTTATCTACAAATTATGCTGTGATTAATTCTCGTAAATCATCCACCACTTGTTGTGGTTGGCAATCATGTATATCTTCTCCATGATTATAACCATAGCTTACGACAATACAATCAATACCCGCACGGCGTGCTGCTTCAACATCATTACTCGAATCTCCCACCATAAGGGTTTGTGATTTATCGACCTGATAAGCATCGACACAATGCAACAATTGGCGTGGATGCGGTTTGCGTTCTTCAAAACGATCCCCACCAATGACATCGGCAAAATATTTAGACATTCCGAGCGCTTCGACAATTTTACGTGCTGGCTGCTCCGGTTTATTGGTCACACAGATCATGGTCTTATTCTGCTGCATACCCCATTCTAAAAATTCAATAATGCCTTGAAAGGGCCGTGTATCAACACAAGGATCTGCATTATAAATTTGCAAAAAAGTATCCAGTAACTGTTTATGCTGTGCAGGATCAACCTCACCCGTCAGATACTGCAAGGTACTGTGACAAAAAATTGAAGTTCCCTTGCCGACCCAAACACGGACTTGTTGCTCCGTGACTAAGGGTAATTGCAGCACATTGAGACTCATATTCATGGCACGATATAAATCTGAAGCCGAATCTACTAATGTACCGTCTAAATCAAATAAAATTAATTCACGGCGGTCTAATTGCGCGATGCTCATATACGACCCCAATTATCCTGTTAAAAAATAAAGGCATGCTTTCGCATGCCTTTATTGTAGGGAATTCACAGATTATTTAAACATCACCCAAGCGATGATTGCCAAAATAACCAAAATAATCAGGGTCATTAAACCCAAAGAGGCATTCTTCTGCTCTGTGCGCTCTTCCTCTACACGAGAAACAGGCTGCTCGACAGGAATAGGCTCTGGATTTGGTGTGGCCTTAGACACATCCACACCCTCTGGAATAGGTGCTGGTTTTGGAATCGACACATTCTGCGGCATGCCATCACGACTCAGCTGAACATTGTTATCGCGCTCCGTCAAACTTGGCATCCCTTGCTCATTCATTTGCTGTGCTGCATTTTTCTCTACTGCGGCTGGAATTTCAGCAGGTGCAACAGCCTCTGCAGGCTGTTGCATTTCAGGTGCTTCCACCTCAACAACGTCTTTAGGTACAGCAGGTGCCAATACCGAAAACTTAAAGCTGGCAAATTGTACAATATCCCCATCCTGCAATTGGCTTTCTTGCTCAATTCTCAAGTCATTCACAAAAGTGCCATTGGATGAGTTTAAGTCTTGCACCCATAAGTTCTGTTCTTTCAACAGCAAAGCCGCATGCTTACGTGACACTTCTGCTGACTGCAACAGCACATCTGCTTCTTGATGACGCCCAACCAACATATCGCGATCAATGCTGATTTCCTGCCCCGTAAACTCACCAGTAATTGCCTGTATCTTCCAAGTCATCACACAATCTCTTTATGATTTTGCTTCATCATACCATGCAACTTAGACTTTTCAATTTTGCCCATCTCGCCTCATGAAGCTGGACGAACGCTAATGGTGGTTACGGTGTTCTTGGTTTTTTCCACGGCTGATTTGGCAACAGGAGTACTGGTTACAGGCGGTTCGATGGCAACTGGTGTTGTCACTGCAGCAGCATTGGAGGGCTGTGCTCCTGATGGAATCGCTTGATAAGGACTGGTCCGTGGCGCACCAGGTTTCACAGGTAAACGTTGTAAATAAACATCATCTACCTGCTCAGGCAACTTGGCAAAGCTCCCATCTTTATCCAGTGCCAACTGCAAGCTATAGAGCTGACTATAACGCTGCTGCGATAAGCGGCGTACATCATCCCCACTTCCCACAATCGTCGGATGGATAAACACCAAAAGATTACGCTTCTGGTTTGATTTTGAATCGGACCTGAATAACCGCCCGACCCCTGGAATTGCACCCAATCCTGGCACCGATTGGCGGCTATAGATGGAGTTATCCGAAATCAGCCCCCCCAGCACCACGGTTTGCCCATGCTCTGCCAATATCGAGGTTTTAATGGCGCGCTTACTGGTGACCAGATCAGAGGCTTGACCTTTACTGTTTTTAACCCCAGAAACCTCTTGCTCAACCTCCAAACGGACTGTGCCATCTTCACCAATATGAGGAATGACTTTCAGGGTAACCCCGACATCCTTACGCTCGATGGTGGTATAAGGATTGACCGTCCCACCTGTTCCCGTACTGACCGAACCCGTCACAAATGGGACGTTCTCACCCACCACAATATAGGCTTCTTCATTATCCATGGTGACAATTGAAGGCGTGGACAGTAGATTAGATTTGGTATTTTCTTTGAGTGCCTGAATCAGTGCCCCATAAAGTTGACGGGAACCATTACTGCCTTCTTTATAGTCACCTAGCACCAATGAGCTTCCCGCACCCGTGAGCGCCTGCCCCAATCCTGAAGCGCCCCCAGTCAAATAACCCGCTGCTAAACTGGCCAAACTGGAGCCAACGTTATCAAAACTGATTAAGCCGACTCCACTACTGATATCTCCGAGAGCCCACTGCACCCCTAGCTGATCTGCATCGCTGCCTTCTACTTCAATAATGGCCGCTTCAATCAACACTTGTTGACGACGTACATCCAACTGCTGAATCGCCGACTCAATCTCGCGCATCAATTGCGGATCGGCTTTCACCACCAAGGCATTTTGTGAGCTATCGGCAATAATGCTAATGCCATTGGCATTAAAACTGGTGATGTTATTCTGATTAGCGCTTGAATTACTGCCACCCAAATTAATCGCTGGTGTGGAAATACCCGAAGATGAACTACTTGCTGAGGTGGTGTTATTCGCTCCCAGCATGCTGCTGTTCGCGTTACTAGAGCTATTCGCACGACCATCTGATCCCGAAACTGCCTGCCCAGTCACCAAACCCTGAAGAATTTCCGCCAGATTTTTAGCACTGGCATATTTCAGGCGGAAAACCTTCAACCCACCCAAACGATCTGCCGCGGGGACATCCAGCATTTCAATCAGTTGGCGCAAGCGCTTACGCGTGGTGGTATCCCCTTTAATCAGAATCCGATTGGTACGATTATCCGCAATCACGCGAACCCGAGCCCCTCGCAAATCTTTCGCGGCACCCGTGGCGGTCATGGAGTCTAATAAACCAATCATCTCCTCAGCTTGGCTGGATTGCAGCGTAATTGCTTCGATATCATGCTGATCGGTTCCATCCAGATTACGAATGATGGTTTCCAATTGATAAATATTGCTGGCACGATCAGAAACAATCAGGGCATTGGTTCCCGCAACAGCAGACAAGTGTGCAAACTGCGGCATCAATGGGCGTAATGCCGGAATCAGGTCATTGGCATTGGTATTTTCCAACCAAATCACCCGAGTCACAATTTGATCCCCGCTGGCTCGATTGCGCGCATCATAGGGAATCCCCGAACTCTTCACATTACTGTCAGGCACAATTTTAATGGTATTGCCAGATGGAATCGCGACCACGCCATTGACATTCAAGACTCCAAGGAACAGATCGTAAACTTCACTTTTATTTAACGGTTTATTTGAAATGACCGTGACATTGCCGCGCACACGAGGATCCACTGCAAAATTTTTACCTGTAATATCGGCTACTTCATTAATAAACGCCGTTAAATCTGCATCACGTAAGTTAATTTTCCATGTTTGCGCATAGACACTGGTGCTCATCATGGCAATTAAAGGTGCGCTTGCAAACAAAGCCCAAACTGGACGATTATTATGAAATAAAGCCATATACTTCTGTATTTCCTAACCCATACGGGCGATTTCTCATCATTTAAAAATTTTGTTGTATGGTCATCACCTGATCACCACGTTTTATTTCTATTTTCACTTGCCCAGCCTGTTTGGCTTGCTCAAGCAATTGTGCATCATTTTGCCCTTGCCCTACACGCTGTCCATTTAAGGACAAAATACGGTCTCCAGGCTGTAATCCTAAGGTATTACGCAATGCGGCAGGTGTCTTACTGCTCACTTCATACCCGTCACCTGTCGCTGCACCAACCCCCATGTCTGCGAGAAACTGGTCGCGGTTTTGTTGCATCTGCTGTACCGCCTGGCCCAATGCATTTTGGGTGTTTTGAGATCCAGCTTGATTCGGCACCCCACTCGGATTCACGGGGGGTACTATCGGCTGATTCAGCCCATTGGCAATCCGCTTAAAAGTCAGTTCCTGAGTTTGCCCCGCAGCATCACGTAATACCACATGATCCCAGTCCACTTCGGCCAATTGATAATTGGTTCCATCCAGCATTTCCCCAACACGATAGCGGTCTGAAACCTCATTCACTTTAATAACTGCTGAGGAATACTGATTTGGATAAGACACCACCACACCCTGCAAAAGCAAATTCGCCAAATTGGCACTGTTGGTTGCCGCATTTTCTTGGAATAAAGCAAAAGCTGTAATGTTTGGAACTTGTGGTTGTTGTGAACCTAACTCTACACGTTCTAGTTGCATAGGCATTGGCGGTGCAATCCACAACCAAAATATACTGGCCAATTTCCAGCTTAAACAAACCAATAACACCGCCAATAGCCACGGTGCACCACGGTCAAGTTGAGTGAAATGAAACTGTTGCAGTTGATCCTTAAATGAACGCATTACATCCCTCCTTCCAATAGAGGTTGGCGCGAACTGACCACATAGGTATCTAAACCTGCCTTGCCTTGATAGGAAGGAACATTCATCAACATGCGCTGGGTGATCTGCACATCCAGCATCAGATTTTTATCTAGTAACAAGTTCAGCATTTTCTGGTCGCGCTGATCACGCACATCTACACTCAAGACTTGATCACGATCACGCAATTGACCTTTTAGTGAAGGAATATTCATTTGTTCCTGACGTTGGGCAAACGTATAGACCAACTCTCCACCACCCCACTGCACAGCACCATCGACCTGATGAAAGCCTTGTTCTTTCTGATATTTAAATTGAACATCCTGTAATTGAATCGGGTTACTAGGCCACTGCCAGTCTGCAATTCGCTTTAATGTTTCTGGTGCAATTTCACCTGTCAGCCCGCTCACGCTCCAGCGTTGAGAAAAGCCATAAGCAACCACAGCTTGTAATTGCGTTCGACCACTATGGACATCGACCTGTGCACCTAAACGCAACAGCAATAAATCCAGTGGACGAATTTTCCAGCTTAGAGAGCCTTTTACACTACCTTGGTGCCAATCTGCTTGCCCTTGCCAAATATTGCCACTGACATTTTGCAACACCGTATTATTTTTATAAAATTTAGAAATTAACCATGCCGCAGGAATTTGCAGCACGACAAAAATTAAAAAGCTACTTAGGGTAAAGATCCACCATGTCAGGTGTTTATTTTTTTTCGTCATCCCACCACAACCAACATCACTATTTTTATTCCTTGAATCTGTATTTTATCTTTGTCACCCATTATGCACACTTTTTTCACATCGCCAATTCATCGTTATAAAAAAACCAAGCAGGTTTGCTTGGTTTGAATAATCTAACAAGATTGAATGACAATCTAATGAAGCTTAGATCAGAAAATCTTCAAGTTTTGCGCCTTTTTCTAATTCAGCCACTAACCAGCGCGGTTGTTTACCACGGCCTGTCCAAGTTTCTGAAGCATCTGATTTATTGCGATAACGTGGTTCTACAGATTTACGAGTACTTTTCTTACGTTTAGTTGCGCCAAACTCTAAGATTTGCTCAATACTCAAACCTACTTTATCAGCAATATCCATAATCTGAGTATAAGCATCTTCAATCGCTTGATCTTTTTTAGAAACGATTAAAGCTTCCGCTTCAACTTGTAAACGTTTTAACTCTTCTACAGATAAATTACTAATGTCTGGCATCATATTAACTCCATTAAATACGATTTAATTTATTCACACTGGATTATCATATTTTTATTAACCCCAATATTCAACACTTATATTTAAATTCACAACAATATTCACACAGTTAAAATCATTTTTTAGCTGTTTATATTAAAATAAAAATAAATAGCTTAAACAATATGACCGACGTGCTGCTCCATTGTGCGGATTTTTTCACGAATATGTTCAGGAATTGCGGTTTTTTGCATGTTTTTATTATCCACACAAACAATAACCGCCTCTGCGCTTGCAACAACAGCATTTTGTGCCGTGCTCCAAAGCAGATAACTCATACGCATGGCACTATTTCTTAATTCTTCTACGCGCGTCGCGATTTTGAGTTGGTCCGGATAAAATACCGGACGCATATATTTGCACTGATTTGATGCAACAACCGTCAATACACTTTGTTCAAATATATTTAAAGCATCAAAATATTGAATACGAGCACTTTCAATATATCGATAATACATGACATTATTTACATGACCAAAAGCATCCATATCCCCCCATGCCACATTTTGTTCATGCACAACTGGATATTCATTTAATAATGTCATTATATTTTCCCTAAATCTTAATTTTCACAAAATTCGCATTATTTTCAAAGATAAAATTTAACTGTTGAATCAAATCTTCACGATTTTTCAAAGTCGATTTAATCCTTAAATAATTCATCAGCACATTATCAGGATATAGCGTTAATAATGCATCTGCTTCTGTGAACCGACCAGTCGCGTCAAGTACATGCCACTTGGCAAACGTCAGAACTGGTAAGGAAGGATATTTTAATTCCCAAGCATAAATATGCTGTTCAACCTCGTTATAATTGGGCACCTGTTTTAACAATTGCTGTTGAAACCATAAATGAAACACTTCCGCATTAAATTGCTGATCAAGCAAATGCAAGGCCAAATTCTCTTGTTGCACACTTAAATCGGGTAAGCGGGAGAGTAATTTCAGCCACAAGGTTTTAATGCTATAACTTCGGGTTTCAATTTCTACCGATAAATCCAAATAGCGTTGTTGTAAATCTTGCAAATTTTCTGCACTGGCTTGATCAAACTGCACCAAAAGTTGCTCTAGCCAGGCCTGCTTCATGGCCTCATCCAAATGCCCGTAACGCATTGAACGCAAATACAACCACGGAAACTGCACTGCAAACAATCCCCAAAGCTCTGCCAGTCGATGCTCATACGCAGTTTGGACATCTTTCAGCCAAGGCGACAACTCATGCTGGGTTAAAAACTCTAAATGCGTTAGGGCTTGCTCACCATCTTGCTGTGCCAGAAAAACCTGAATACGTTGAAATTCTGCTAACTCAAAAGCCATAGCATGACTTCGTGTTAATACTGACAGTGCCTGTGCATATTGTTGTTGCATTAAATATAAGCGCGAGTCAATCACCCCTCGCAATAAGCCCGATTGAGTAAAGGCATTCTGAATAAATTGCTGCTGCTCGCGGCCCGCATCTAACAGCCAAATCACCGCAAGCTGTTCATACGGGTGCAACGTTTTAAAATCAAAGACTTCTGTTTGCTTTCTCTGCACTCGGGTAAAATAGCGTTTCAACAGCAGCCATAGCAACTGAAACACAAAACCCAATACCGCCAAGAACACGAACATGAACCAGACATTACTTTGTAACTGCCAATCACGCCAAAAAATATAGACATAACCCGCGCCAAAGCCATAGCTCAGCACACTCATTACCGCAATAAAAATCAGACAGATAAATGCATATGCCCACAGGATCTGTTTCATATTAAGCCCCTAACAATGCACGAGTATTTAAAATTGGCATTGGAACGACGCTTAGTCCCTTAATTTTTTCCACCTGCTTACGCAATTTTTGGGCTTGGGCATCGGGGAGCTGAGCCAAGATTTTCATAATCTCAGTCAGATCTTTCTGATATTCCAGATACTGTCCTTGATTCAATGCCTGTCGAGCCAGTAACAGCCTGAACTGCACTTCCTTTAAAATTACCGCACGCTGCATTAAGTCGGTCGCAGGAGCCGTTGCAGGTTCCACAACTAACCAACGCTGCCAAAATGAACGATCCTCAGCCGTAGCTGGCTTCATTTGTGACTGTTGCCCTTCCTGTATTAAGGCCTGATCCAATTGTTGCAACAGCTGGTTAATCTGCTGCTGTTGGTCATTACGAGCTTGAACAGCCTGTTGAATTAACTGCTGATCTTTGGCTATCACTTGATGCAGACTTTGTTTCAGTGCAGGTGCCAAAGCATATTCTTCAATCTTCAGATTCAACTGCGAGAGTTTTTCTAAAGCAAAATGATATTGTTGCTGTTGTAATGCAAAATCGACCAAATCCAATTGCTGTCGGATCAGCACTATTGGGTCGATGGACAATAGATTAGCCGATGCTGTGCCATCTGGCTGAGTTGAAGCCGCTGAAGAGGCACTTGAACCCTGTGTCGGGTTTTGTCGTTGCAAGGCCACCAACTGGTCATTCAGGTTCGCACTATTTTTTTCCAATTGTTGTAAGGTTTGCTGCATTTCAGTTTGCGCCTGCTGAAACTGCAAGAGGTCATAACTCAATTTGGCAATCCATGCCACACAAAGCAAAATCAAAAAAATTAAAAACTTTTTCATGCGTCTCTCGGCATCGCCCTCAGGCATTGCATTATGGTCTCGGAGCGTAAATCGAATAATGGATAAAGATGAAATTTTAAATGCTGCGCTGACTGAGCATTTAACAGCAATTGATACAATCGATCACCCAAAACCATGAAATGCCCATGTTCAAGTAAAGTCGTGCGATCCTGAATCAAAGCCAACCAATTCAACCAACTGGCTTCACTGCTGATGAGCACACTATAGTGCTGTTGTTGCAATTGTACGACAAGCTGCTCAAAATTTTGAATGGTCTGTTTAGGGCACTGCCGCTGATACAACACAAAGTTTAAAACCTGTATACCCTGTTGCTGCAAGGTTTCCATCATAAACTGACGCCCACCTTGACCACGCCAAAATGCAACACAGGATGCTGAGGTCAAATTCCTTAATAAAGGAATTTGCAGCATCCCCTCAGACGTTTCTACTTCAGGAACTTCACTTGTAATGCCATATTTGGCCAGAGCCTGCGCAGTTTGCTCGCCTACAGCCACCCAGCGCACTGCTGCTAAATCTTGGAGGGATAAACCACTCTGCTGCAGACCAGCCATGCCAAATTCGACCGCAGCAGGACTCACCACCACAATACAATTCGCACTTGGCAAAAGCCGATATAAGTCCTGTAAACTTGCCGTCCAAGGACAACCGTTCAGTTCCAATAAAGGCAATTCTGCGACTTGAATCCCAGCTTGTTGCAAATCCTGGGTCAGCGCGGTTGCGCGCTCCTCAGGTCGGGTATTAATAAATAGCATAGCTTAATGTAAAGCTCGTAAAAGCTCTCCAGCGCCTTGATCAAGCAAACGTTGCGCCAGTGTTTCACCCAGTTGTTCCGCATCCGTGACAGCACCTTGTAAACTTGCGACCAAAAGTTGGCTGCCATCGACACTTCCCACTCGCCCTTCAAGATGCAACACGTCTGCTTGTAGGGTTGCATAACCCGCAATCGGAACCTGACACCCGCCTTCAAGATAAGCATTAAAAGCGCGTTCAGCGCGAACACAAGCCGAGGTTTCGGCATGTAATAAGGGCTGAATTAAATCGAGCACCTGCTGATCATCTGTACGGCACTCAAGTCCTAAGGCACCTTGCCCTACTGCAGGCAAACTCACCTGTGCAGGCAGGGCATGACGAATCCGCTCTTCCAGTCCTAAGCGTTTTAACCCAGCACTGGCAAGAATAATCGCGTCATACAAGCCCTGATCCAGCTTAGACAACCGTGTTCCCACGTTGCCGCGTAAATCAATAATTTCCAAATCTGGGCGATGTTTTAAAATCTGACATTTACGGCGCAGACTGGACGTTCCAACTTTTGCACCCTGTGGCAAATCATGAAAATGGGCATAGTGGTTAGAAACAAAAGCATCAAACGGGTCTTCACGCTCACAAATGACCGCCAGACTCAAACCTTCCGGCAGGGCCATGGGTACATCTTTCATGGAATGTACCGCCAAGTCTGCTCGACCATCCAGTAAGGCCGCTTCCAGTTCTTTCACAAACAAACCTTTACCACCAATTTTTGCCAGTGGCGTATCTAAAATTTTGTCGCCTTGGGTCACAAATGTCACCAACTCCACCTTGAGGTCGGTATAGCGTTCCTCTAAACAAGAACGAATATATTCTGCCTGCCATAATGCAAGTGGGCTTTGGCGAGTCGCAATCTTCAAAGTTTTCATAAATTTTAGATACATTGAATGAAGTCAGTTATTCTAAACTTAACCTGCAAACTTTAAAATGCAAGTAGAATTACCAATTCCACTCTGTAAATCACAGATTTAGGTTCAAAGCTTCTGAATTCGCTCACGCAAATTGGGTAAATGTCGTCGGCTCACCGACAAACGATCATCCAATTCACGGCAACGTACTTGATATTGTCCAGAATTAATCACCTCCAGACCATCGAGGTAATGTACCGAAACCAGCGCATTACGATGAATGCGAATAAACTGTTCGCCAAACTCCAGTTCTAAATCTTTTAAAGTTTCATCAATCAATACGCTGCCATGTTTATGACGAACCGTGACATATTTTTGATCGGCTAAAAAATAATAAATATTTTCTATGGGCACCAATTCAACACCACGATAAGTTTTCGCAGCGATTTGGTGACGGTGTGATTTATCGTCCATATTTTCTTTTTGTTTTAGGTTACTCATTTGCGCTTGCGTGAGTTTAGTCAGTTGATCCAAAACCTGCTGCAATTCCTGTTGCATGATTGGTTTTAGCAAATAGCCTTCGGCATGGGATTTAAATGCATCTAGTGCATGCTGATCATAGGCAGTACAAAATACAATGGCTGGTGAAGGGTCTAACTGTCGCAAATATTGCGCACAGGTCAAACCATCCATTTCAGGCATTTGAATATCAAGCAACACCACATCGGGTTGATAAAATTGCACCATTTCAATTGCTTGCTGACCATAAGCCGCTGTTGCAATCACATGATGCCCCATTTGTGTGACCAATCGCGATAAACGCTCTACTGCAAGAGGTTCATCATCACAAATCAGGATGTCCATTAGTCCTCCTTTGTTCAGTTAACGTGGTTTATTTTTATAAGTTAACTGCCACTGTTCTACTTATACGGATATTGCACCACAGTGGTATACATCCCATCCCCTGCAAAGGTTCGAAAGATGACCGCTCGCCCATAATATGCCATCAGGCGTTGTTTTACATTATCAATGGCAATACCGTGTCCTTGTCGTAAATTTATTTTATCCTGTGTGTACGGGTTTGTAATGACGATATTGACTTGATTTTGTGTAATTTCGACCAATACACTGACTGTACTGGTTGATAAATTTTTCTCAACCCCATGAAAAATACTATTTTCTAGCAAAGGTTGCAAAGTCAGCAACGGAATTTGTACCTGTGAAAATAATTCTGGATGCAGCAATTTCCAATCCAGTTTTAAGCGATTGCCTAGGCGAATCTGCTCAATGGCCAAATAACGTTGGCAGAGTTCAATTTCATCTTGCAACTTGACCAGCTTTAATTCCTGAAAACTGGCACGAAATAACCGCGACAAGTCCAACAGCATCTGTTCGGCTTTGTCGGGGTCAATCGCAATTAAGCTAATCGCGCTGTTTAAACTATTAAACAGAAAATGAGGGTGAATACGCGCTTGCATGGCCTGAATACGAGCATTCAGTTCACTGTGCTGCTGACGCGTCCATTGTTCACGAATATATAAATAGCGAAAGCAAAAAGCCCCCAACAAACCGCCATAACTTAAATGTAACAGCACGCCCTCTAATGCCGTGGCTAAAGTTAAGCCAGTAAAAGTGAAATTTTTTCCAAAAAAGAGAAAGATATTCAACGTCATCGTGGTAACGAAAATGATGCTTTGCAATAGCACAAAACCGAAGATTAAAGTTGAGCTCAACCCCCAACGCCTCAATCGAGGTTGTAGACGTTCCTGAATGGCGCTAAAACACAGCAGTACCCAATTAATATACAGCATGAATAAAAGCACGTGAGTTGCACTCAATGCCTGCCACGAGCCTGCTTCTGCTAAGGCCAGTAAAATTGCCAAGAGATTGCCTGCAACACAGAGTTCCAGCAAATTTTGCCAACGCCCTGCACTATTAAAAAAATAGGAATAGGAGGATTGCACACGATTATCTGACAAAGATTGCGATGCTTTGGCTTCGGCAACTGCTTTTGAATTTGCTATACTCTGTTTGATTTGCCGTTTTTTTATTTTACTGAGCCGACATGACCACATCTTCTAATTCCTCTAATCCGTCACAAGCCCAGACTTCTGGCATGTGGGGCGGTCGTTTTACTGAAGCGACGGATGCTTTTGTAGCTGAATTTACCGCATCTGTTCAATTTGACCAACGCTTTTATAAACAAGATATTGCAGGTTCTATTGCCCACGCCACTATGTTAGCAAAAGTTGGGGTACTGACTGAATCTGAACGTGATGACATTATTCAAGGTTTAAGCACCATTCAGGCTGAAATTGAAGCAGGTAATTTTGAATGGCGCATTGATTTAGAAGATGTACACATGAATATTGAGTCACGTTTGACTCAGCGTATCGGCATCACTGGAAAAAAATTACACACCGGACGTAGTCGTAACGACCAAGTGGCAACCGATATTCGCCTGTATGTGCGTGATGAAATCGACGCCATCTTAGCATTATTGGCCAAACTGCAAAAAGGCATTCTGTCATTGGCAGCCAAAAATACCGATACCATTATGCCTGGCTTTACCCATCTACAAACGGCGCAACCCGTGACTTTCGGGCATCACTTGCTGGCTTGGTTTGAAATGCTGGTACGTGATTCAGAGCGTTTAATTGACTGCCGTAAACGTGTCAATCGCATGCCTTTAGGTTCTGCTGCACTTGCAGGCACGACTTACCCGATTGACCGTGCGTTTACCGCTGAATTATTAGGCTTTGAAGCCGTTTCTGAAAACTCGCTGGATGCTGTATCAGATCGTGATTTCGGGATTGAATTTAATGCCGCGGCATCTTTAATCATGATGCATTTATCGCGTATGTCTGAAGAACTCATTCTGTGGACTTCGGCACAGTTTAAGTTTGTCAACATTCCAGACCGTTTCTGCACAGGCTCTTCAATTATGCCGCAGAAGAAAAACCCGGATGTGCCAGAATTGGTACGTGGTAAAACGGGGCGTGTTTACGGTGATTTGATGAGCTTACTGACCCTGATGAAAGGTCAGCCTTTGGCGTACAACAAAGACAACCAAGAAGACAAAGAACCTTTATTTGACGCGATCGACACCGTTCGTGGTTCGCTCATGGCATTTGCTGACATGATTCCTGCGTTAGTACCGAATATTGAAATTATGCGTGAAGCAGCATTGCGTGGTTTCTCAACTGCAACTGACTTGGCGGATTATCTGGTGAAAAACGGGGTTGCTTTCCGTGATGCACATGAAATTGTCGGTAAAGCAGTCGCGCTGGGTGTACAAGAAGGCAAAGACTTATCAGAATTAACCCTGGAACAGCTTCAGCAGTTCTCTGACCTGATTCAAGCCGATGTCTTTGAAAAAGCTTTAACGCTTGAAGCATCCGTGAATGCACGTAATCACATTGGTGGTACGGCGCCTGCGCAAGTTGAAGCAGCGATTGCACGTGCCCATCTTCGTTTAGAAAAGCTTTACGCTTAAGAGGTCTTGAGATGTCTCGACAAGTATTCTGCCGTAAATATCAAAAAGAAATGGAAGGTTTAGACTTTGCACCTTTTCCAGGTGCCAAAGGTGAAGAACTGTTTAACCATATCTCCAAACAGGCGTGGCAAGAATGGTTAAAACACCAAACCACGCTAATTAATGAAAAGCGTTTAAACGTGTTTGAACCTGAAGCGAAAAAGTTTTTGGAAGAACAACGCGAGAAATTTTTCAGCAATGACAGCAGCATTGAAACTGCCGAAGGCTGGAAACCTGAAGCTTAAGCTTCAGCGGGTTTCTACGGTAAAAAACCAGCATTAAGGTGCTGGTTTTTTTTATGGCTATAAAATTGAATTTTAAAGTCTAAAAACACCTATGCATCAAGCTTTGGGGTGGCCTTCTTGATTTCAAGTGAGAATATATAAAAAGCTACATATTCATAAATAAGGCTACATTTGCACACAATATCCTACATGAGTCATGTGCATCCTCTCACTATAATGGCAATTAAGGAGATGGAGACATCTCTGAATACTAGAAAAATATCCCCCAATTTATTTTCTTCCCAGATTTCCCCCAAAGTCTGGGATTTTTTTTAACTTGTACTTCGGCCCTAACACGCTTCGAATGGCATGAATGCCCATAAAAAAAGCTCATCCCTTAAAGGATGAGCTTTTCGAAGAAGATATACTGCTTTAAGTCTGCAACCTAAAGCCGCAAAAATTAACGTTCTTGAACTTTTTCTTCAATTTCAGCGACACTGGTATGACGTACATCCAGCCCTTTCACCATATAAATGACTTGCTCAGAAATATTACGGGCATGATCACCAATACGCTCCAGTGAACGTAACACCCACATGACATTAATCACACGCGAAATATGACGTGGATCTTCAATCATATAGGTCATGAGCGTACGCGTAGCCGACTGATATTCACGGTCAATATCGGCATCTGCCAGCATTACACGTAGCGCTTGATCGACATCTAAACGGGCAAATGCATCCAAGGCATCATGAATCATCACTCGTACCTGATTGCCAATATGACGGGTTTCCATATAACCACGCGGCGAGCCCCCTTCCTCACATAAACTTTGAGCAATGCGGGCTATTTTCGCAGCTTCATCACCAATACGTTCTAAATCGGTATTGGCTTTACTCATAGCAATCACCATACGTAAATCAATCGCTGCAGGATGGCGGCGCGCTAAAATTAAAGTTAAAGCTTCATCAATTTCACGTTCATAGCGATTCACGGTGTTATCTTGATATTGCACATCAATCGCGAGATTGGCATCCGTATCTAAAAGTGCGTGGATTGCATTTGCCACTTGTTGTTCAACTAAACCACCCATGGTCATAAATTTAGTATTTACAGCCTGCAAATCTTCGTTAAATTGCGAAGAGATGTGATGATTTAAAACAGGATTACTTGGACTCAAAGTGCATACTCCACAACAGCAGCGGTTAAAGGCAAACGCTTTCGCTTGATATTAAAGCATACTGATTATGAACATTTGATGACAATCAGGATCTGGATAAAATTTGTTATCTCTATTTTTCGACCAGCCAAACATTCATTTGTGCCAAAGTCTGCTCATTTAATTGCCCGACCACCGCCTTCAATCTCAGCACATTCAAAATGTAATCATATTTTGCATTCAGATACTCCTGTTTGGTGGAGAATGCATTGCGCTGCGCCAACAGTACATCAACCATGGTTTTCAGCCCCTCTTGATACTGTGCTTGCGAAGCCTCAGACACCACTTGAGAAGATTGCATGGCGGCCTGACGTGCTTCAATTTTGGCTTGATCGGTTTCCACCTGATAATAGGCTTTTTTCACCTCTGTCTGGGTCTTGCGGATGACTGCCTCTAATTGTGCTTGCGACTTACGCACATTGACCGCAGCTTTTTCAATAGAACGCTGGGTTCTGCCACCAGTAAATGCATTCCAGCTCAGCTCAATCCCCACCTGATCAAACTGCCCCTCATTGGAAAGGACATTCGAAGGTTGCTGTTGGGTATACCCATAAGTACCGACGGCTTCGAGTTGCGGATACAGTGCCGCTTTCTCAACGCGTTTCTGGTCTTCAGCATACTGCTGCTGTAACCGTGCTTGTTGTATTTCTAAATTATGTGTACGTGCTAAAGCTTCCCAAGCTGACAGCTCAGCAGGATTCGGCTTCTGATAAGCAAAGTCATCACTTATTACCGCCAAATTTTCGCGATAAGTTCCAATCAACTGTTGTAACTGCTCTTGCGCCAACAACAATTGCACCTGTGTCGCAATACGATTGGCACGGGCATTTTGATACTGTGCCTGCGCTTCACTCACCTCACTTCGAGCCACCAAACCTTCTTTTAGCTTGGCATTCATCATCTTCAATTGTTGCAATAAAGCCTGTTCTTCTTGCAGGTAGGCTTGAGTCAAACTTTGCTGACGCAGCACATCAAAATAACTTTCCGCCACGGTTAAAATGTGCTGTTGCTGCTGAAGCTTTAACGTCACTGCACTCAAACTGACCGAGGTTTCCACCTGTTTAAAGCCTTGCCATGCATCCCAACGGAATAGCGGCTGTCGTGCAGTCAGCGCCAATTGATGGGTCGTGCTTGCAGAGGGAATCAATAAGGCTGAAGAGCTGTTCTTGGATTGCTCTTGTGTTTTACGCAAACTAGTGCCAGAAATACTGATGGTCGGCAATAAATTGCCTTTGGCAATGCCGAGATTCAACTGATCTGCTTCGTACTGCAATTGGTTGGCTTGCCAAGTTGGATCGGTTTGTTGAGCCCTTGCATAGGCTTCAACCAAATCGAGTGCCTGAGCATGCAGCCCACAGACACATAACGCCAGCCCCAACAACCAGTGTTTCTTCATTTTTATCCCTAAGTGAATTATTGCAGCCTGCTTGGACAGCACGGCACCCAAACAAGTCCTGATAAATTAACGTGATCAATTTTATTTTGCACGGCTTTTCAATCCTAGATACAGGATTAAAAAGCTACGACTTGGTAACCAAAATCCCTCAGAAGAGTACAAATCCCAAGCCACAATTGCGTTTAGAATAAAACATCTCCTGCTACTCCTCTTTAGGTCGACATTCTAACGGTTGTGAAATTCAAGTTTATGCCTTCTATAAAACCCTGCTTAGTCTTGCTATGCGGCCTGTTATTTGTGGGCTGTCAACAACCTGAATCTCAGGCGGTTCAGGAACAACCTCCCAAACAACAGCAGCAAGATATCGCCGTCGACTTGACCGAAATGTGTAAAGACCTGAAAAAGAATATGGCTGAAATCAACAATCAGCGCACCACTTTTGCCCTAGAAGAAATTAATCAGGATCTCAAAGTTTGCCTTCCCCTGCTAAAATTGCATGAACAGCAAGAGTTACTCAAACTCTCAACCCTGATGTACGACAACTTCTTGCAAGTCGAACGTAGCCCGCAACAGCAATTGGCGTTCGAGCAATATGCCTTTGATATGGCACAGCATCCAACCATTCAGCAAAGCCATTTTGAGCAATTTGCCTTACGTGACCAGTATCTGATTAAACATCAAGGTCAGGCTTATATCGAGCTGATTGATCAAGGTGAAGGTTTACTGAATTATCGCCGTAGCCCTCAGTATCTGGCGATTGTGTTTGCACCTTACATGCCTGAAGCAGAGAAAGTATTTATCACTGAACTGGCACAGCAAAACATGCAGCTTCCTTTTAAGGATGGCGCCTTAACCATTGAGCCACAAGAGATGGTTGCCCGCGCCTTATTCTGGGAAAACTATCTACAGCAATACCCAAACAGCAGTTATCGTCGTGATGCGAATTACTTATTGCAGATGTATACCCATTTTTTATTTAAGGGTATGAATAACTCGCTGGTGTCAGAAAGTTATAGCGATCCAAGCGCAATTCGCAGTAGTCATCTGTTTGAAATTGAAAAGTTGGCGAAATTGCAGCACTCACATTTAGCCTGGCAAGCACGACGCTTTTTGGCATTTCTCGAACTCTCTGAGCAACAGCGTAAAACCAACATTCCCATCCAGTTAAATGCTCAACAAAAACAGATGGGTCAAAGCAATTTACTCACGTTAAAACAGCTGGATCAATTTTTGGCTCTGCCTGAACTCAATACCCATTCCCCTCGCGACTGTTTCCGCGATGCAATTTGTCTTCCCCCTGCGCCATAAACTGCTGTCTTTTTATCCGTTTCAGCCCACCCAATTCAAACCGTCAAAACATTTTTTGCATTCGCGATTGTCATGAAATATACATGGGCATTTACTAGATTGCATGCTACCATTTGACCTAGCTTGACGGAGCGCGAGTAATACCTCGCTGAGATTGTGCAGTTTAAAACATGAGCACAAGTACCGTTGAACCTGATCAGGTTAACACCTGCGTAGGAATCAAGCGCTCTCTAAAACTCTCGCCCTAAGTCTATCTGGTGTAATCATTACTCTCATTCACCCAGATAAACTGCCAAGTTTTGGTCGTGCTTGATTCGTTGATGTCATTCATAAGGATCATGCTATGAACCAATTAACGAATCTTTCCCCTGCTGAAGTTTCAGCTCAACATGAGCAAGATGCAAAAGATTTAACTCGAATTTTACCCGCGTCAAATAAAGTCTATATTCAAGGTTCACGCCCTGATATTCGTGTGCCTTTTCGTGAAATCAGCCTAACCGACACCCCAACCGGTTTAGGGGGCGAAAAAAATCTGCCGTTACGGGTCTATGATACTTCTGGCGTCTATACTGACCCGAATGTAACGATTGACCTCAACCAAGGGCTGCCTTGGGTCCGTCAAAACTGGATCGAAGAACGTCAAGATACCGAAATTTTAGCAAACCTAAGCTCTAAGTTTGGTCAAGAACGCCTCAAAGACATTCGCACCGCGGACATTCGTTTTGCTCACATTCAAAACCCACGTCGTGCCAAAGCAGGCAAAAATGTCACGCAAATGCATTATGCCAAGCAAGGCATTATCACCCCGGAAATGGAATATATTGCGATTCGCGAGAATCAGCGCCAACGTGAAGGCGTGGATATGCGTCAGCATGCTGGACAAAATTTCGGGGCACAGAATTTACGTGAAATCACCCCAGAATTTGTACGTCAAGAAATCGCAGCAGGTCGTGCCATCATTCCCGCCAACATTAACCACCCTGAAATTGAACCGATGATTATTGGGCGCAATTTCTTGGTCAAAATCAATGCCAACATTGGTAACTCTGCATTGGGTTCGAGCATTGATGAAGAAGTGGCAAAAATGACTTGGGCAACCCGTTGGGGGGCAGATACCATTATGGATCTCTCTACGGGCAAAAATATTCATGAAACTCGTGAATGGATTATCCGCAATTCTCCAGTACCGATTGGTACTGTACCGATCTACCAAGCGCTGGAAAAAGTCAATGGTGTGGCTGAAGACCTCACTTGGGAAATCTTTAAAGACACCCTGATTGAACAAGCCGAACAAGGTGTGGATTACTTCACCATTCATGCAGGCGTGTTATTGCGCTATGTCCCAATGACCGCCAACCGTTTAACTGGCATCGTGTCACGTGGTGGTTCGATCATGGCACAGTGGTGTTTAGCACATCATCAGGAAAACTTCTTGTATACGCATTTCGATGAAATCTGCGAGATTATGAAAGCCTATGATGTATCCTTCAGTTTGGGTGATGGCTTGCGTCCAGGTTGTGTACAAGATGCCAACGATGAAGCGCAATTTAGCGAACTGAAAACGCTAGGTGAACTCACGCACCGCGCATGGGAACATGATGTACAGGTGATGATTGAAGGTCCGGGTCATGTGCCTATGCACATGATTAAAGAAAATATGGATCTACAATTAGAAGTCTGTAAAGAAGCGCCATTTTATACCTTAGGCCCACTAACGACGGATATTGCACCAGGTTATGACCATATTACCTCTGCCATTGGTGCAGCCATGATTGGCTGGTATGGCACCGCCATGCTGTGTTATGTAACGCCAAAGGAACATCTGGGCTTACCGAACAAAAAAGACGTTAAAGATGGCATTATCACCTATAAAATTGCAGCGCATGCCGCAGATTTGGCAAAAGGCCACCCAGGTGCTCAGGCACGTGATAATGCGCTGTCTAAAGCTCGGTTTGAATTCCGCTGGGAAGATCAATTTAACTTGGCTCTAGATCCAGACACGGCGCGTAGCATGCATGATGAAACCATGCCGAAAGAAGCACATAAATCGGCTCACTTCTGCTCCATGTGCGGACCAAAATTCTGTTCGATGAAAATCACTCAGAATGTGCGAGATTATGCGCAAAATCAAAAAAATGCGTCCATTTCAGAAGCCATCGATTCAGAAGTTGAATCTGGTCTAGAAGCAATGAAAAATGCCTATCACGAACATGGTCAAAAATTATACCACAAGGTGTAATTGGCTAAAAAAAAGATTTGTGTTCATAAAAAACTCCGTTAGGATGAAATAGTCATTTTCATCCTGACCGAGCTTTATGAATATTATTAAACGAGCCACGTATAGCAGTGACGAAGTAGACATTCTTTCTCGAGAATATTTATTTCGCGGCTTTATTCAGGTTGAAAAAGTCAGCCTGCGTCATCGTTTATTTCAACAAAGCCAATATACCTCGGTCATTCATCGGGAATTAATTCAACGTCCCGAAGCGGCTGGGGTTTTAATTTATAATGATCAGCAACAAAAGTTTGCCTTAATCGAACAATTTCGAATTGGCGCCATGGATGATCAAGACTCACCTTGGCAACTGGAAGTGATTGCGGGTGTTTTGGATGGTGATGAATCACCAGAAAGCTGTATTCGCAGAGAAAGCCTGGAAGAATCGGGCTGTGAATTACAACAGTTACAGCATCTTTTTAGCTTTTATCCATCTGCTGGTGCGTGTGCAGAATTATTTCATTTATATAGTGCAGAAGCTGAATTGCCTGAGCATGGTGGTGTTTTTGGTGTCGCGGATGAAGGTGAAAATATCCAATTGCATATACTGCACTATTCGGATATTGACCGCTTGTTGAGCAATGGTCGACTCAGAAATGCACCTGTCATCATGGCATTACAATGGCTGGCACAGCATATTAAAACAATAAGGAATGTCTAAGGGGACAGACATGACTTCTAAACAACATGAACAGCCACAAAGCTGGACCATCATACAGATTTCAGACACACATCTAATGAATCAGGACGATTTAGAATTTGTGCATATGAATCCTGAACAAAGTTTTCATCGTGTGATGGCTCAAATTCAACAAGAATATCCAGAGGCTCACGCATTGATTCATACGGGTGATTTGGCACAAGTGCCTGTACCTGAAACCTATCAGCGTTATCTGTCGTTTATGCAAAGTACAGGATTTGCGCATTATCAGGTGCCTGGCAACCATGATAGT
The DNA here is from genome assembly GCF_059758585.1 of Acinetobacter sp. GQ146. Classification (NCBI taxonomy): domain Bacteria; kingdom Pseudomonadati; phylum Pseudomonadota; class Gammaproteobacteria; order Moraxellales; family Moraxellaceae; genus Acinetobacter; species Acinetobacter sp. GQ146. Next base: position 62,514 of record NZ_JCAXDV010000011.1, on the reverse strand, counting down.
GCGGAATTCTTTCCTTTTCATGACCAACAAAACAAAGTTCACGCCATTCCGATGGGGAATTGGTGTCTGATGCTGTTGAATAGTGCGGTGAAAGGAAAAATTGATGGCTGGATTGAGAGCGAACAATTAAAACAGTTAGATCAGTTGCTCAAGCAACATGCCGAGCAACATATCTTAATTGCCTGCCATCATCATCCTTTTGAAATGCGGTCGCGTTGGATTGATCAACATATTCTGAAGAATACGGAACATCTCACCGATGTTTTGGCCAAGCATCAGAATGTCAAGTTAGTGCTTTGCGGTCATGTGCATCAAACTTCGGAAAATCAATGGCATGGCATTCACTTTTTATCGACGCCTTCCACATGTGTACAGTTCAAACCGCATAGCGATGATTTTGCGCTGGATGATGAAGCGCCTGGCTATCGGGTTGTACATTTAAAAGCCAATGGAGAGTTCAGCACACAAATTCATCGTACACAGCCCATACAGAAAAAAATAAATATTGAAATTACAGGGTACTAACTTTTCATTTCATTTTATTTCCATTATGTTATGGCTGCTAAATAAAAGGTGATAGCTTAAATCGAAACATCAAAGACTATCCAGAATTGAAAAAAGTCTATATGATGACGACCCCTGTGGAACAATCTCCGCATGGGCGGTAGATAAAAACACTTGCATATCACCATATTTTTTGCGTATAGATGTACGTATATGATGAGGAATGCCCTATATGGCGAATGACAACCAAACCCAAGTCTTGGATGAACATACAGATGTTGTAGATGACAAATCTACCAAGCGCGTACGTAAAGCAAAGCCGAAGGCAACAGAAGGTGGTTCTACTGCGAGCTTATTTGGTATTGAACCTTATCAGCCAAAAAAGAATGAAGAATACATGTCTGAAGGGCAGCTTGAGCACTTCCGTCAGATTTTACTGGCATGGAAAGCTGAGCTCATGTCTGAAGTGGATCGTACCCTCAACACCATGCAAGACGAAAACACTGCTTTGCCTGACGTGAATGACCGCGCAACGCAAGAAGAAGAATTTGCAATTGAATTAAGAACGCGTGACCGCGAACGTAAATTGATTCGTAAAATTGAACAATCCATTGAAGCCATCAAAAATGATGACTACGGTTTCTGTGAAACTTGCGGTATCGAAATTGGTTTACGCCGTTTAGAAGCACGTCCAACTGCGACCCTTTGTATTGATTGCAAAACTTTGGCTGAAATCAAAGAGAAACAAAATAACGGTTAAGCATGTTATTGAATAATCCTCCCCTAACCCCTTCTTTACCTCAGAAGGGGGACAACAGGATGGCTTATGTGGGTCGGTTTGCGCCATCGCCAACCGGCCCTTTGCATTTTGGCTCCCTGCTCACCGCAGTCGCCAGTTATTGTGATGCTAAGGCACATCAAGGCCAGTGGTTGGTTCGGGTCGAAGACACCGATATTCCACGAATTTATCCTGGCAGTGAACAGCATATTTTAAAATGCCTCGAAGCTTTCCAGCTGTATCCAGATGCCGAGATTATCTTTCAGAAAAATCGCTTAGATCTCTATGAAGCGGTACTTGAGCAATTAAAAGCAGCCCATCAAGTGTATGCCTGTGCCTGTACCCGTAAAATGCTCGGCTCCAATCATATCTATGCTGGGACTTGCCGTGATTTAGCCTTACCTTTTGAGCATCAGGCCATTCGCGTAAAAGTCGAAGACCAGCGCATTTGCTTTCAAGATCGGCTACAAGGCCAACACTGCTCCAATTTAAAACATGATTTAGGTGATTTTGTGCTGAAGCGACGCGACGGCATTATTAATTATCAACTGGCTGTGGTGGTGGATGATTATTTGCAGGGCATTACCCATGTGGTGCGCGGTGCCGACCTGCTCGACAATACCGAACGTCAAATTTGGCTGGCACAGCTGTTGGGCTATCCGATTCTAAACTACATGCACCTTCCTCTTGCTATGAATGATCAGGGTCAAAAACTCTCGAAACAGAATCTGGCACAAGCCTTAGACCCCAGCCAAGCCCCTGAGCTTTTGCAGCAAGCCCTACACGCTTTGCATCAACCCAAGGTGGACTTAGACCAACCTGAGCTCATGTTGCAACAAGCTGTGGCGCAGTGGAATACCGATCTCATTCCTCACTGTATCGAATTGGAAGGACACTACCTCTGATTCAAGCTCAATAAAAAACCTCTCATCTCAGCAGACAAGAGGTTTTTCTCTATTGAAAACTATATGTAGCGTGATGCTCAATCCCTCAAGCAACAACACTCGATTAGAAGCTGGATTCTTCTTTACTTGGGTTGATGTCTTGTGTAGTGGCATCAATTTTCAGAATCAAGCTAATCATCACCGCACACATAATTAAAGAAGAGCCACCATAACTAATAAACGGCAAGGTTAAGCCCTTGGTCGGTAACATGCCCATATTCATGCCCGCATTCACCAGAATTTGCAGCAAGAAAATAATACTAATACCGTAGGCTAAATAGCCTGCGCGGAGATATTGATTACGTAGCGCACGATGCCCAATTTTGATACAGCAAACCAGCATACCAAAAGACAGCAACAGTACTGCGGTAATCCCAAGAAAACCAAACTCTTCACCCAATACTGCCAACATAAAGTCGGTATGTGCTTCAGGCAAATATGACATTTTCTGGATACTGTGCCCCAAACCGACGCCCGTCCATTCCCCACGACCAAATGCCATCAGAGCATTCGAGAGCTGATAACCAGCCCCCAAAGGATCATTCCATGGATTCGAGAACGACATCAAACGCTCAAAACGGTAAGGCTCAAATACAATCAGGAAGAAGAAGGCGATTAGAATCGCACCCAGCGCGATACCAAACTGAATCACGGGCGCCCCTGCCAAAAAGAACACCCCCAACATCATCAGTACAATCACCACCGTTGCACCCAAATCGGGTTCGGCAATAATCAAACCGACCGTCAAGATCATGATCGCCGCAAGACGCACCAAGCCTTTGACAGTATTCCGCACTTCTGCAGCTCGACGCACCACATAGTCCGCCGTAAAGATCGCCATCATGACTTTGGCCACTTCCGTGGCTTGCAGGGTAAAGCCAGCAATACGAATCCAACGTGTGGAACCGTTAACTTCTGTCCCAATGACCAAGACCGCGGCCAACAACACAATGGTGATCAACCACAGTGGAAAAGTGTTGTTAAACCAAACATTCAAAGACACACGATACGCCAAAAAGGCAGCTACTGACGCAACACCAATTGAAATCGCATGGCGCACCACGTAATGGAAAGCATTTTCATGCATACGTTCTGCATAGGGCATTGAAGCTGAAGCCACCATGATGGAACCTAAACACAGCAAAGCAATCACACAAAAAATGAGAACATTCCGCGCCGAGAATTCAGCAGGAATTCTCGGGCTGACGCGGTCATAAACTTGCTGAACTTTATTGATCGTTGTCTGCGCTAAACTCGCCATACAACTCTCTCCTTATGATTCTTCTTAATTTAGAGCATTCACACAATCGACAAACTGATGACCACGATCACCATAACTTTTAAACATATCGAAACTTGCACAGGCAGGAGACAATAACACCACATCATGCGCCTGTGTCTGTGCTTGGCATAATTCTACAGCTTGCTTTAATGTAGCAGCATGTAAGATGGTTGTGGTTCCTGTAATTGCCTGTTCAATGAGGTGGGCATCTTCACCAATCAGCACCGCCAGTTTGGCATATTTTGCGAGCGAATCTTTCAAGGCAGTAAAATCTTGCCCCTTGCCTTGTCCACCTAAAATAATCGCCACTTTGCCTTGCTGTGCTTCAATCGCGGCACCTAAGCCATCAATTGCAGCCAAGGTTGCGCCAATATTGGTGCCTTTAGAATCATTGTAATAACGGACTTGATTGACCTCTTTCACAAACTCACAGCGATGTTCCAAGCCTTTAAAATGTTTCAAGGTGTTCAACATCGACTCGAGGGGCAAACCGATCGCTTCACCCAAAGCCAAACATGCTAAAGCATTCGCCACATTATGCGTGCCTTGAATATACATCTCCGAACTCTTCAATAGACGCTCACGCCCGCGAGCCAACCAAATGCTGCCATCACTATCTCTTAGAATTCCGTATTGATTCAGGTCTGGGGCATTCAAACCAAAACTTTGCATTGGGGTTACATCTGGTACCAAAGGACGCGTCAATGAGTCATCACGGTTATACACCACTTTTTTTACACCTTGGAAAATACGGTGTTTAGCTTGATGATACCCCCACATATCGCCATGGCGGTCTAAATGATCTTCACTCATGTTCAAGACCACCGCAACAGCAGCATTCAAGTTCGAGGTGGTTTCGAGTTGGAAGCTGGAAAGTTCCAGAATATAAAGTTCAGGATCATCCTTGGTTAAATCCAGTGCTGGGCGTCCTAAATTTCCGCCAACTGCGACCTTTTTGCCTGCTTCTTGCGCCATCAACCCCATTAAAGTTGTAACGGTACTTTTGGCATTAGAACCTGTAATCGCCACAATTGGCTTATCCGTAGCACGACGTAAAATTTGAATTTCACTGACCACAGGAATTTGCTGTGCCACAGCGGCTTGCAGTTCTGGAAGCTTGAGATCTAAACCTGGACTGACAATAATTTCTTCGGCTTGTAAGAGTAATTCTTGATCCAATTGACCAAAACTGGTTTGTACCTCAGCAGGAATCTGATCATGTCCGGGAGGGGTTTCTCGTGAATCTGTTACTGCAACGCGGTAGCCATTTTCATGTAAAAAATTTACTGCTGCAACACCTGAAATTCCCAGCCCTGCAACGACTTTTAATCCACCACGCTGTATTAACATTTTTGCCCCATGTTTTGGTTGATTGGTAAAACTGACAAAATGTTAGCACTTTGCTGTTTTGAATGCTTTTTATGTTTTGACTTTCTCTCTGTTTTTTTGTGTCAGCGCGTAAAAAAGCCGTCAAATTTGACGGCTTGGGCAAGATAAAGGAAAAATTGCTTATTTCCACTTCACCGCTTGAATCTCAGGGTTTTTATTCGAGCTGGGTGCATCGTCTTGGCTACAGCCGCAACCACCACCACAACCTGCAATAGGAGCTGGTTTAAGCCAGTTCGATACCGTGTTCCAACCCTGCTTTCGCGTCAATTCTGCTAGCGCTCCGAATGTTTTATTGGCAGTTTTCGGAAAAACTTTCTTAAACACCACCACGGTGCTCCACAGCACTAATGCCGCAACAATTATCATTTCAACCATGTGCAGAATCTCCTCTCAGATTAACCGAAATAGTGCGATGCAATTTGATAGGTCAGGAATGACATCAAATAAGCCAAGCCAAACAGATACGCAGTCATAAAGCTCACCGTTTTCCATGAACCCGTTTCACGGCGCACCGTTGCCAAGGTCGCCAAACAATGCGGCGCATACACAAACCAAACCAGTAGAGATAAACCAGTTGCTAATGACCAGCCTAAATCACTATTACCACCAATAATCGCAGCCAAGCCTTGCGACATCGCATCATCATCGACAGCGGATAAGGCATAGACTGTGCCTAGTGCAGCAACCACCACTTCCCGTGCCGCCATGGCTGGAATCAGCGCAATACAGATCTGCCAGTTAAAACCTAATGGCGCAAAAATCGGTTGCATCACATGCCCCAACATCCCCGCAAAGGAATAATCGATATCGGGCATGCTGGCACCCACAGGGGGTTGCGGGAAAGTACACAAGAACCAAAGCAAAACGGACAACGCAAAGATAATGCCACCGACGCGCTTCATAAAAATTTTGGTACGGTCCAACAAACCAATGCCAACACTTTTTAAATCCGGAAAACGGTAACTTGGCAATTCCATCAGCAACGCGTGTTGTGACTTATCTTTCTCGAAAAACTTCAGGACAAAAGAAACCAGCAGTGCACTGACGATACCCGCCATATAGAGGGCAAACAGCACCAAACCTTGTAAGTTGAAAATCCCCCACACGGTTTGCGCCGGAATAAATGCGGCAATCAACAAGGCATATACGGGTAAACGGGCTGAACAGGTCATCAGTGGTGCGACAAAAATCGTGGTCAAGCGGTCACGCGGATCACTGATACTTCGGGTTGCCATAATGCCAGGAACCGCACACGCGAAACTCGACAATAGGGGAATAAACGCACGACCACTCAGCCCCGCTTTAAACATGAGTTTGTCGAGCAAAAAGGCTGCTCGGGGTAAATAACCCGACTCTTCCAACACCAAAATAAAGAAGAATAGGATAATAATCTGTGGTAAGAACACCACAACACCGCCCGCACCCGCGATAATGCCATCAACCACTAAGCTGTTGAGTAAAGGATGGGAAATATAAGCCCCGACCACTTCACCCAGCCAGCCAAACAGACTTTCAATGCCATCCATAAATGGCGCGGCCCAAGCAAAAACGGCTTGGAAAATCACAAACATCATCACCGCAAGGGTGACCAAACCGAGTACTGGATGTAAGAATATGCGATCCAGAAAATCAGAACGTTTATCTTCCTGATCGGCATACTGCACCACGTCATGCAAAATTGTGGCAATTTTCTGGTGATGTGAGCCTTTGAGACCACTGAGTTCGGTATGCGGTACGGTATATTTGGCTTGATCTAAGGCATTGAGTAAATTTTCAATCCCGGCATTACGCACCGCCACGGTTTCTGCTACAGGAATACCCAAACGTTCAGACAATTTCTGGGTATTGATCTGCATTCCACGACGACGTGCTTCGTCCATCATGTTCAGAACCAACAGAATTGGACGGCCCAATTCGATCATTTCCAGCACCAAGCCCAAATGCAGTTTCAAGTTGGTGGCATCCACCACACATAAAAATGCATCTTGATGCCCTTCTTCTGCAATTTTGCCTTGCACCACATCCCGGGTAATCGCTTCATCAGGACTGGTCGCATCAAGACTATAGGTGCCCGGTAAATCCAGCACACGCACCGCTTTACCCGAAGGCAAAGAAAACTGTCCCATTTTGCGTTCTACCGTCACACCTGCATAGTTCGCAACTTTTTGACGAGTCCCAGTTAAATGGTTAAATAAAGAGGTTTTACCACAGTTTGGATTCCCGACAAGGGCAATACGCAACGCATCACTCATGCAGGTGCTCCTTCCATCTCAACTTCAATTTTGGCTGCTTCTATTTTTCTGAGTGCAAAACGGGTAAAGCCGACCTGAATTAAAATCGGATCACCACCAAAAACACCTTTGGTCACCACCTGAACGGAAGTACCTGGCACAAAGCCTAAAGTTTCCAAACGACTAGCAACAAGGTCGGTCTGAGCCGCATCATCATCCGTATTGCGTTTTACATTACGTATGATGGCTGTTTGCTTGACTTTCAAATCAGATAAAAGCACCGCACTAAACCCTTTAATATTTTCTGTAGTATACAAGCAAATGAGAATAATTACCAAGTAAGGTTTGATTCCAATTCGCATTCACTTTATACCACAAGGTCAATCCAGAAAAATGTTGTAAAATTAGTTAAGATGAGGGTTCTAAATCGGTTTCCTGAATTTGAACCTGCAATGTTAAATAAAAAACCCAGAATTCCTACACCTGTACAGATCCCTGAAAAACTCAGCTTTCTACACGGTTTTCGTGATTATTTAATTGCTCAAACAGTAAGCCCGCATACCCGTAATGCCTATCTGTCCGACCTGATTCAATGCAGTGAATGTCATGATAAAGCCATGATTGATTGGCACAGTGAAGACATTGCCGATGTCTTACTGAGCTTAACCAAACAGGGCAAAAGCCCGCGCTCCATTGCACGCAGCCTTTCCGCCTTACGGTCATTTTTCAAATTTCTGCGCGAACAAAAGCTTCGCAGTGACAATCCTGTCGCCAGTCATCGCACCCCTAAAATAGGCCGAGCGCTCCCCAAAGATCTATCTGAACACGATGTGGAGGCTCTGATTCTTGCACCAGATACCAATACGGCATTGGGCTTACGCGACCGCGCCATGTTTGAAGTTCTGTATGCTTGCGGTTTACGTGTATCAGAATTGTTAAATTTACGTTTGGAGCTGATTAATCTCAAACAAGGCTATTTACGCATTGTGGGTAAAGGCAATAAAGAACGTCTTGTGCCTTTAGGCCAAGTAGCCTGTGAATGGATTGAGCGCTATTTGGCACAATCCCGCCCACAACTGTATAAATCGGCCACCGACTATGTCTTCCTGACGCTACAAGGCGGCATTATGAGTCGGCAAAACTTTTGGTATGCGATTAAACGCTACGCCTTACAAGCAGGGATTCAAGCTGAACTCTCCCCCCATACGCTCAGACATGCTTTTGCCACCCACCTTCTCAATCATGGTGCAGATTTACGTGTGGTACAGGTGCTGTTAGGGCATAGCGACTTATCCACTACACAAATTTATACCCATGTGGCACAAGTACGGATGCAGCAACTGCATGCAGAATTTCATCCCCGAGCTTAAAGCAACAAGCAGATTGCGATCTGCTTCACAGAGTTCACACCAAGAAATACGCCTGAGTGAATTTTTTTTTGCTATGCTAGCTTCCTGTTTTTATACCTAAAAGAAAGGGTTTTATATGTCATTTACCCGCACAAAATTATTGATTGCATGTACTTTGGCAAGCAGTTTTGCTCTCACCGCATGTTCCAATTCAAATAATGATGACAAAAAGCAAAACACATTGACTGCCAGCACGCCTGCAACGGGTGAAGCATCCAATCTGTCGGAACGTAATGCGCAACAACGTTTAATCAAAACTTTGGCACAACATTTCAAAACTGCGGGTATCAATGCCAAAATCATCGATGTCAAACCGACTGAAGTGCCAAATTTATATTGGGTCAACTTGGAAGGCATGAGCTCGGTCTATGCCACAAGTGATGGTAAATTCTTGATTCAGGGCGATGTCATTCGTCTAGGCGATAAACAATTACATAATGTCAGCGAGAATTTACAAGCCTCTGCGAACAAAAAGCATTTGGCGAGCCTAAAAATAGAAGATCTCTTGGTCTATCCAGCACAAGGCAAAACCAAGCATGTGATTTATGTATTTACCGATGCCAGCTGCCCATACTGTCACAAACTGCATGAACATATCCCTGAAATCACTGCCAAAGGCATTGAAGTTCGTTATATTGCATGGCCACGTGGTGAACAGTTCATGCCAGCCATGGAAAGCGTGTGGTGTAGTGCAGATCGTCAAGCCGCATTTGATCAAGCCATTGCAGGGGTACAACTACCAACAGCCACCTGTAAAAATCCTGTGCGTGAGCAGTATCAATTGGGGCTCAATATGGGCGTGAATGGAACACCTGCCATCTACAGCACCGAAGGGGTTTACTTAGGTGGATACCTCAGCCCTGAAGAATTAGACAAGCGCTTAAATAACTAATTTTTATTTGTTATTTTACTATTAGTTATAGGTGGAGATTATCTTCTCTCCACCCTAGAGTCTGAACGTTTTTTTAGCTATGATCTAGACTCGCGTAAAATTGAAGAAATATATGGAGTGTGACGTGAAACCAGTTCGTCTGGCAATCCTCGGTCTTGGTACTGTGGGTGGTGGTGCCCTTAAACTACTAAAAGAAAACGCTGCTGAGATTAAACGTCGCACCGGTCGAGGCATTGAAATTACCCATGTGGGTACTCGTCGTCCGCGTCCAGACCTTGATCTTCCAGCATCGGTTAAACAAAGTGCCGACCTCATGGACATCGTACGTCAACCTGATGTAGATGTTGTAGTTGAAGTTATGGGAGGGATTCACCCGGCTTATGACGTCATCATGGAAGCCATCAAGCATGGCAAACAAGTGGTTACAGCCAACAAAGCACTCTTGGCTGAACACGGCAATGAGTTATTTAAAGCAGCAGAAGACAATGCTGTACAGATTGCCTATGAAGCGGCAGTCGCGGGTGGCATTCCGATTATTAAAGTGATTCGTGAAGGTCTGGCAGCCAATAAAATTGACTGGCTGGCTGGCATTATTAACGGCACAGGAAATTTCATCCTGACCGAAATGCGCGATAAAGGTCGTACCTTTGAAGATGTCCTACAAGAAGCACAAGAGTTGGGCTATGCTGAAGCTGACCCGACTTTTGATGTAGAAGGCATTGATGCTGCGCATAAACTGACAATTTTGGCGTCCTGCGCATTTGGTATTCCTTTACAGTTTGACAAAGTCTATACCGAGGGCATCAGTAAAGTGACGGCTCAAGATGTCAAGTATGCGGAAGAACTTGGTTTCCGCATCAAGCATTTAGGGATTGCGCGTCGTACGGATAAAGGCATTGAACTTCGCGTTCACCCTACCCTGATTCCTGCGGAAGAATTGATTGCCAATGTAAATGGCGTAAAAAATGCGGTCTTGGTACAGGCCAATGCCGTCGGTCCAACACTGTATTACGGTGCGGGAGCAGGTGCAGGCCCAACAGCATCTGCGGTTGTTGCCGATGTGATTGATATCGTACGTGATATTTCCTATACCGAAGATGGTGCAGGCACGATTCCTCAATTGGCATTTGAAGCATTAACCGACATGCCAATCTTGAGCCGTGAAGAAATGACCACTGGCTACTACATTCGCCTCAATGCCGAAGATCAAACGGGTGTACTGGCAGATGTCACCTCAATCTTAAGCCGCGCAGGCATTAGTATTGATGCCATCATGCAGCAGTCTCGCTTAAAAGACCTGATTCCAATCGTGATTCTGACCGATCCTGTGGTGGAGTCAAAAATGGATGAAGCTCTACAGCAAATTCAAGCCTTGCCAGCTATTCATGGCGAAATTGTGCGAATTCGTTTAGAATCGCTTGATAATTAATCGGGTCAAGGGGGCGATTCCCCCTTGCCAAGCTCTACCCATAATTGGAACATCATCATGTCGAATGCCAATCGTTATACTGGTTTAGTTGACCGTTATCGTGACCGTTTACCAGTGTCTGCTACTACTCGTGGAATCTCTTTAGGCGAAGGGAATACCCCGCTGATTAAATTAGAGAATATTCCACGCATTATTGGTAAAGATGTTGAAATTTATGTGAAATATGAAGGCTTGAACCCGACTGGCTCATTCAAAGACCGTGGCATGACCATGGCCGTGACCAAAGCCGTTGAAGATGGTTCCAAAGCCATTATCTGTGCGTCAACAGGTAACACTTCAGCAGCTGCGGCTGCTTATGCAGCACGTGCGGGCATTAAAGCATTCGTGTTAATCCCTGAAGGCAAAATTGCCATGGGTAAAATGGCACAAGCAATGATGTATGGTGCGATTACCATGCAAATTCGCGGTAACTTTGACGATGGCATGCGCCTTGTGAAAGAAGTGGCTGATCAAGCTCCGGTAACGATTGTAAACTCAATCAACCCGTACCGTTTACAAGGTCAAAAAACCATTGCTTACGAAATCGTAGAAGCGTTGGGTCGTGCGCCAGACTATCACTGCTTACCTGTCGGTAACGCGGGCAACATTACGGCGCACTGGATGGGTTATACCGAAGCCGTAGCAAACCAACCTGCGGATCAGTTTGAATACGTGACTTATGATGCTGCGACAGACCAATTCACGGGTCCTAAGCCTGAAGGCTTACCAACCATGGTTGGTTATCAAGCGGCAGGTGCTGCGCCATTCTTACGTGGTGCACCAGTAGAACATCCTGAAACCGTTGCAACTGCCATTCGTATTGGTAACCCACAAAGCTGGAACCATGCCAAAGCCGTAGTACGCGATTCTAAAGGTTGGTTCGATGAACTCCAAGATGCTGAAATCCTAGAAGCGCAACGTCTACTTTCTATGTATGAAGGTGTGTTTGTTGAACCAGCTTCTGCAGCTTCAATTGGTGGTGCAATTCGTGACATTAAAGCAGGTAAAATTGCTGAAGGTTCTGTAATTGTCTGCACCGTGACAGGTAATGGTCTGAAAGATCCTGACACTGCCATTAAGCAATGTGCTGATGCTGTCATGCTCTCTATCGATGCAACCATGGCGCAAGTCAAAGATTCGATTCTTTCAAATATGTAAGTTTTGAACTTACGAAAAAACCAGTTGCTTGCAACTGGTTTTTTTATACCTTAATCAAACCATAACGCAACTGAAATGCTTAGGGTGAATACCAATCACTACCTATAAAAAAACTCTTCACGAAGAAGAGTTTTTTTATTTTTTTCAATTAAATACGTTTTGGTAACTGACTTACCCACGTCATCAGGCGGGTTGCATCTTCAGTTCGACTTTGAGATGAACTTGCCCCTAGAATGACGACAACCGCAGGGCGAGAATTTAAGGTCGTATGCATCACCACACAACGCCCTGCCTCATTAATATAACCTGTTTTAGACAAGTTAATATTCCAACCACCGTTACGAACTAAGGCATTGGTATTATTCGATTTGAGTACTCGATATCCCAAATTAAAATCATAACTGGCCGTGGTTGAAAACTGACGGATTAAGCCATATTGCGATGCGGTACTGACTAAAATTCCCAAATCACGTGCTGATGCAACATTATGTGGATCCAAGCCCGTTGACTCAACATAACGGGTTGAATTCATGCCCAAAGCCCGCGCTTTAGCATTCATCGCAGCAATGAAAGCACTACGTCCTCCTGGATACGTTCGCGCTAACGCGGCTGCCGCTGGATTTTCTGATTTCATTAAAGCAAAAAGTAACGCCTCGGCACGGTTCATGGTATCGCCCGCACGTAAGGTTGAACTGGAGTTTTTACCACCTGCCCCTGCAAAATCAATCGACTGCAAAGTAATTTCTTCTGACATATCTAAACGTGCATCAGCAATTACAACAGCTGTCATTAATTTGGTAATTGAAGCAATCGGTAAAGCCGTATTGGTATTTTTACTATAGAGCACCTCACCTGTTTGTGCATCCATGACCAGCGCGGCACGGGCATTGACAGACGGTTGACTGCTATAGCCAGCAGAGGTATCAATAATATGAACCGTTTTCGGTGCAGATGTGGTAGGAACCCCATTTGAACTGCGAACCGTCGTGGTCACCTTGGTTGAACCTTGCGGAGATATTTCCTCGCCGAGCGCAGAAACATCACTATTTAATAATTGACTTGCTTCCTCTGAAGACCAGCTCATTGAAGCCTGACCTGTACTCCCCGAGGAAGGATTAATGACGAGTTCAGCAAAGCTTGTTGAACTCAGGCTGAGTAGAATAGACATACTCAACACATGCATGAATGACTTCTTAGAATTTTTCACAATCGTTTACTCAACTCAGGGAGGTAAGATACATTTGCGTATTACCTCAAATATGCCTTACATTTACACAGCAACGGGAAATTTCGTTCACGCTATTGTGCAAAACTTTTAATTTCGGAATAAGAATAGGATTGCTAATTTTGTCGTTTCATTGCAAGCTTATTTTGCTTTATGTAACAAAAATTATGTAATTTTTAGCCAGAGGGAGAAATCGGTGATTACAGTTTTAGTGGTGGATGACCATGAATTAGTCCGTACTGGTATTTGTCGTATGCTAGAAGACCATGCAGATGTTCAGGTCATTGGTCAGGCGGAATCTGGCGAAGAAGCCATTAATCTGGTCCGTCAGCATCACCCCAATGTTGTTTTACTCGATGTGAATATGCCTGGGATTGGTGGTGTAGAAACCACGCGTCGTCTGTTACAAACCGCACCTGAAACCAAAGTTTTGGCTGTCAGCGGCTTAGCAGAAGAACCCTATCCTTCTTTGTTATTAAAAGCAGGGGCTAAAGGTTATATCACCAAAGGCGCTCCTGTGAGTGAAATGGTGCGTGCCATCAATAAGGTGATGCAAGGCGGCAAATATTTCAGTGCCGACATTGCCGAGCAGCTGGCCAGTTCTTATTTATCTGACACGCAACAGTCGCCTTTTGATGCCCTGTCGGAACGTGAAATGCAAGTCGCCATGATGGTGGTGAATTGTATCAGTGCTCAAGAAATTGCCGACAAACTGTTTGTCAGTGTCAAAACCGTCAATACCTATCGTTACCGTATTTTTGAAAAACTGAATATTGATAGTGATGTTAAACTGACTCACTTAGCCATTCGTTACGGTCTGATCAAACCTTAAAATACCCAGCACCTTCATTATCTAATAATAATCGGTTTGCAGCATGCAACACTCCCAATATTTCGAATTAAATCAATACTTTTTTGGGTTGTGGTATACTGCTTACCGCTTACTCATTACCAGTTGTTTGGTGGTCATATTTATTCTGACTCAAGAACAGTTGGCCAATAATTATGAATTTCCGCAATTGTACTTTTATGTGCTCTGGGGCTACTTTTTTATTAACTGTGTGCAACTGTTTAATCTGAGACATTTTAAACAGCATATCCCGCAACAATTTGCCTTTATCTTTATTGTCGATGTCATTGCACTCAGCTTGCTGACTGTGGCGACCAATGGTCCCAGCTTCAGTATCAGTGTACTGTTCTTAACCACAATCTTTGCAGCCTCATTACTACTCAACACCCAAAAAGCACTTATCATTACTCTGATTGCCGTCATCGCGGTCATCTATCAACAATTTTTTATCAGCTTCTGGACCCTGAACTCTCTTAAAAATATTAGTAACAGTGTCATTCTGGCCGTACTGTTTTTTGTATTTTATGCCTGCGGCCAACTGGCTGTCCGTCGCTTTAAACTGCTGGATCATGTCAATTTCTCACAATCCCAAGAATTAAAACGCTTACAGAATATTAATCGCTATATTTTAGAACAGATTGATACCGGCTATCTGGTGCTAGATGAAAACTGTCATATTGTTTTAAGCAATCCTGCTGCCTGTGCGCTGTTAGGGATCGCACCTTTTTATGCCTTTGACAAATATCCTTTATACAAATTACAGCCAGACCTATTTGAACTCCTGAATTTCGATCAACTGCAAAATGGCGAAAAATTTCAGTTCGAATCCCAACTGAGTCGCTATCACTTGCATATTGAAGTTCAGAAGTTAATCGTCCCTCAACAAGTACTCACTCTATTGGTACTTCAGGATGGACAACGAATTAACCAACAGGTTCAACAATTAAAGCTGGCCGCGCTAGGTCAATTGTCTGCCAGTATTGCGCATGAAATTCGCAATCCCTTAGCCGCAATTGTACAGGCCAATGAACTACTTCCAGGCAGTAGCGAGCCACAACAGCAAGCCTTAAGTCAGATGATCAGTAAGCAGACCAAGCGGATTGATAAGATCATACAAGATACGCTGAGCATGGTGCGCAATAAAGGGACTCAACCGATTGAGCTACTTTTAAATGATTTTATTCCGCGCTTTATTCGAGAAGATCTGGCTGATATTCAACATAAGATCGACTGTCATATCGCACCACAGTTAAAACTGAGTTTTGATGAAGCCCAGTTTCGTCAAGTGTTAATTAATTTAATTCGCAATGCCATCCGACATAATGCCCCTGAACGCAGTACAATAGAGTTGCATTGCTATGCGCAGGATAACAACATTCACATTGATGTGTGTGATTTTGGGGAAGGTGTTGCGGTTCATGATCAGGCCCACCTGTTTCAGCCTTTTTTTAGTACCGAAATTACTGGAACTGGTTTAGGATTATACCTGTCCCATAGCTTTTGTGAGGCCAATCAAGCCAACTTAAGCTATGTAGAAAAACAACAGGGAGCATGCTTTCGGATTGAATGCAGACAGCTCACTTCATGATTTCAATTTTTACTGGGGTGTTATGGTGGCGAAACAACCACTCGTTTTATTTGTAGATGACGAAGAAGATTTATGTACACTGATGCAAATGATGCTCAGCCGTATGGGGATAGAAACGCATGTGGCCTATCGTTTGTCACAAGCACGAAAAATGTTGATGGAACAACAATATGATGTCTGTTTTACCGACTTAAATCTCCCAGATGGCAGCGGTTTGGAGCTGGTTGAGGAAATTTCCCAGCATTATCCGCAATTACCAGTTGCGGTCTTAACAGCCTATGGCAATATGGATATCGCCATTGCCGCACTGAAAGCTGGGGCATTTGACTTCGTCAGCAAGCCGATCAAACAAACCCATCTGGAACAGCTGCTACAAAAAGCCCTCAATAAGCCCTTACATCAACAGACTGCACAGGAAGATGCCCTCGAACAACGCATGTTAATTGGGCAGTCTTTACCGATCCAGCAACTGCGTGTCACGTTAAAGAAGATTGCACGCTCTCAAGCACCGGTCTTTATTACGGGTGAGTCAGGGACGGGCAAAGAAGTGGTGGCCAATCTGGTACATCGTCTCAGTAATCGTAATGAAGGGCCATTTATTGCCATCAACTGCGGTGCCATTCCTTCAGACTTACTGGAAAGTGAGCTCTTCGGTCATAAGAAAGGCAGTTTCACGGGTGCCACGCAAGACAAGCAAGGGCTGATTCAGTCTGCGCATGGCGGCAGTCTATTTCTGGATGAAATTGCAGAACTCCCGCTGAATATGCAGGTGAAACTGCTACGTGCAGTCCAAGAAAAATCGATTCGCCCAATTGGCTCAGAGACGGAAATTGATGTCGATTTTCGTGTGATTAGTGCCAGCCACCAAGATCTAGAGTCTCTGGTACAACAGGGTAAATTCCGACAAGACCTGTTCTTCCGTATTCATGTCATGGATCTGGTACTCCCCCCATTGAGAGAGCGGGGTCAAGACATTCTCTTGCTCGCCCATCACTTTATTCAAAAAGTATGCCGCGAATGGGAAATTGACAGTAAAGCCCTGACGCCACGCGCCAAAGACTTTCTCTTGGCGCAGTATTATCCTGGTAATGTGCGTGAATTGCGTAACATCATTGAACGGGCGATTACTTTAAGTGATGAAGATTATATTGATGTGCAGCACCTGCAAAGCGCACCGCTACGTCGTAGTCTCAGCCCTCAAGTACCGAGCTTAGATCAAATGACCAATACTTCAGAAGTGACCTTAGGGCCGAAGAAGTTGCCAGAAGAAGGCTTAGAGCTGTATTTAGAGAATATTGAAAAAGATATTTTGCTCAATGCCCTGAATATGACGCATTGGAATCGCACCTTGGCTGCCAAAAAGCTTGGGATGTCTTTCCGCTCATTGCGTTATCGTCTGAAGAAGTTTGGACTCGATACCGATGAGTAATTAGCGACGATTTGCCAACATCTCTGCAACATGCTCTAGATAGGTTTCTTCTTTCATATCATGTTGCAAGGGATAGGCTTGATCCGGTTGAATGCCAATACCTTCAATCATCTTGCCGGTAGGGGTGTAATAATGCGACACGGTCATTTGCAAGGCGGCACCATTGGATAATGGGAACAGTTTCTGTACCACACCCTTGCCATAACTCTTTTCCCCCACCACCCAAGCACGACGATGCTCTTTCATGGCAGCAGTAAAGACTTCCGCAGCGGAAGCCGATCGGGCATTAATTAAAACCCCGACTTTTAAATTCTGAAATTCAGAGCTCGGTAAAGCCTGAAATTGCTGATTACCTTCCGAACGACTCTTGGTCGTCACAATAATGCCCTGATTTAAAAATAAGTCTGCCGTTTCAACCGCTGCAGAAAGTAAACCACCAGGGTTATTCCGTAAATCAATCAGTACCGCTTTTAAACGTGGGTTACTGTTTTCTTCAATCAAACGCTTAATTTCATTGGCGGTATCTTGCTGAAAGACACGAACTTTCAGCAGCAAAACCTGATTATGCAACATTTGTGCTTCAATATCGGTTTCAATCTTTTTGGTGCGCACCACACTGATAGGCGCGGAATTTTGGCTGAGTTGGATACTCAAGGTAGAACCAATCGAACCGAATAATAAGGCATTCACCTGCTCCCGATTGAGCTTTTTCAGTTCCTGATCTTCAATTTTCACTACCGACAGACCATTGCGTAGCCCCAACTTATAGGCATCTGCTTCTGGCTTTAGCCCTTGAATTGTCCATTGACGCTGATTGTCATAACTTAAATTGAAATCGACCGAAGCCAAATCCCCATCGGTATATTGCACCAACTGCTTATAATCTTCTGGAGATAAATAACGTGAATAACGGTCTAGACCGCTAACTAAGCCTTGAATGGCTTGTTGGAAGAGTTGTTCATCATTTTTATTATCGACATAGTTATCTTTCACAATGCCATAAATTTGCACAAATTGCTGAATCGATTCAACAGGCACTTCGGGATAACTTTGTTCAATTTCATCAAACTCTGGAGCAGCCTGAGTGTCCTCAACTGCCCCAGTGGCATGAGCACAACACATGAATAAAGCTGTTAATGGAATAACAAATTTCAAGTGTTGGGTCATTGATTCACCTGTTAACTGCCTGCTTAGGCTTGAAGGGTAATTAAATTACGGCCTTGCATTTCTGTTGGAATTGGAAGTTGCATCAAACTTAATAAGGTTGGTGCCACATCGGCCAACACACCACCTTCAGCAATGCTGGCTTGCGTTGGGCCAACATAAATAAACGGCACCAATTCCGTGGTATGTTGCGTATGTACCTGACCACTTGCATAGTCCTGCATTTGCTCCACATTACCATGATCGGCAGTAATCAGCATATGGCCTTTTTGCGCCATAACTGCCTCATAGACTCGACCTAAACAGGTATCCACTGCTTCAACCGCTTTGACGGCTGCTTGGAACACCCCTGTGTGTCCAACCATATCACCATTGGCATAGTTCACCACCAACAGGTCATATTCACCCGAATTGATTGCAGCAACCAATTCATCTGTCACTTCATACGCGCTCATTTCTGGTTTTAAATCATAGGTCGCGACATTCGGTGATGGAATGAGAATACGCTTTTCACCTGGGTATTCATCTTCACGACCACCACTGAAGAAGAAAGTGACGTGTGCATATTTCTCCGTTTCAGCAATACGCAACTGGGTTTTACCCAAGTTTGACAAGTATTCACCCAGTGAATTGTGCAATGCTTCAGGCATATAGGCTACAGGTGCATCAATGGTGGCTTGATAACGGGTCAACATTACAAACATCGCAAGATTCGGCACCACTTTACGCTCAAAGCCTGCGAAGTCTTTTTCCACAAAAGCTTTGGTGATTTCACGCGCACGATCCGCACGGAAATTCATAAAGACAATGCTGTCACCATCTTCAACTTTAGCAACATCACCAATACGGGTGGCTTTGACAAATTCATCAGATTCATCTGCAGCATAAGCCATTTCTAGGCCTTCTACTGCCGTTGCTGCAACACGTACAGCTTCACCTTCAGTCAATAAGCGATAAGCTTGTTCTACACGATCCCAACGATTGTCACGATCCATGGCAAAGTAACGACCAATCAGCGTTGCAATACGCCCTTGATTCGGATATTGCGCAAATAAGGCATCTAATTTTTCTAAAGAAGGTTGTGCGCTTTTGGGCGGTGTATCACGACCATCCAAGAAGGCATGCAGGTAGACTTTCGCACCGCGTTTCAAGGCCAATTCAGCCATGGCCACAATATGGTCTTCATGCGAGTGCACCCCACCCTCAGACAGCAAGCCCATAATGTGCACAACACCTTGTGCGGCTTTGGCTTTTTCAACCGCATCAATCAAAACTTGATGCTCGAAAAAAGCGCCTGTACGAATATCTTTGGTAATACGGGTAAAGTCTTGATACAGCACACGACCTGCGCCGAGGTTCATATGTCCAACTTCTGAGTTTCCCATTTGACCATCTGGAAGACCCACATCTTCACCAGAACCTGAAATCAATCCATGCGGATGCTTTTGTTGCATAGCCGTCAAGTTTGGTGTTTGTGCAGCCAGGAAGGCATTATCTTGCACCGCTTCACGATGTCCAATACCATCCATAATTACCAATACGTGCGGAACTTTGCCAGCAGTTGCATCCGTCATGATTTACACTCTTTGTCTATAAATTGGTCGCACTATCTTACCGAATTTTCGCTCAAGACTCCATGTATGCAACAGGGTTAAACCCGCTTGTGCAGATCGTTTTCTCCAATCTGCACGAAATTTTAGCGTGCGCGGCGCAATAAATAACCACCAACGATAAACATCAACACAATTGGCACAAACACAAACCATGCAGGTGATGGGGAATAGACCAAGCTGGCATAACCGAGGAAGTCCTGCAAATAGAAGAAAGTCAGACCAATAAATAGCGCAATCACCAAACGGAAACCCATAGACTGCTGACGTAATGGACCAAAAATAAAAGAACACGCAATTAAAACTAAAGCAATCAATGCAAATGGTGACCCGACTTTTTGCCAGAATGCCAGCTGATAGGTTTTAGGCACTTGGCTATATTCATTCATATAACGCATAAAGCTGACCAACTGACTTGGAGATAAATCCTCAGGGTCAATGGTGACCATATGCACATATTTCGGTTGTAAGGCTAAAGCCAAGGGTTGCTGTGCTGCCTCACGTTGAATGGAATTGCCCGCATTCTGAATTTCGACTTGTTGGGTATCTTTTAAATTCCATTGCCCATCTTGCACAAACTGCCCTTGCTCGGCATTGAGCACACTATTCAGACGATACTCTTGGTCAAAATCGACCACTTGAATATCACGGAGTTGACCCTGCGAGTTGGCATAATCAATATAGATAAAGCGCTGCCCCTCACGCGTCCAATAACCTTTGACTTCACCTAAAGCCGCCACACTGCGATGGCTTTTCACGCTTTTGGCTTGTTCATTGGTATAGGGAATGACCCATTCGCTCAACACGAAGGAAAGGACCACCAGAATTAAAGCGGAACGAATTACCCAGCCCACAATACGCCATAGGCTGATGCCGATGGAGCGCATCACAATCAGCTCACTGTTGGAGGCCATGGTACCCAAGCCCAATACCGCACCTATTAGGGCAGCGATGGGTAAAATTTCATATAAATAGCGTGGGGCTCCCCACAATACATAAATCAGTGCTTGCCAAGCGGTATAGGTGTCATTCAGATCACTCAGCTCACCTAAATAAGTAAATAACACCTGTAAGACAGACAAGACCGCCGTTGCCCCCAACATGGCATAGGCGGTGGTCTTAGTCACATGTTTCGCGACAATACGACGTGCAAACATTTTTAAGACCTCACTCGCTGAATCTGTTTCTTAATTTTTGGGGCTAGTTTCTGCTTACGCGAGAAAATCGCTGCAGCAATGGCATACACAAACAGCACCATTGGATAAGCCCAAATTCCAATTTCCTGTTTACTGACGCGGGTTTTAATCGCCATCATCGCCACAATCAAGCTGGCAAAAATCAACAATGCCGGAAATAGTTTTAAATAACGCCCCTGACGCGGACTGACTTCAGATAAAGCCACCGCCAAGCCTAATGCCACAATCATGACCAAAGGCACAAAAATACGCCAGCCCAACTCGCTGGCCACCACTGGATCATTGCGGTTCTGCCATAACTTGCCTGTTGTGAGTGCTTCAACTTCAGCACTTTCAAATTTGGCTTCGGCATCATTCTCTAAACGTAAACGATAACTTTGGAACTCGGCTTGAGTATATTTGGGATGTCCTGGGTAGATTTCATAACGCCGTCCTTGCACTAGATCCACCACATTGGCGGTGTCATTCGCCACTTCAACCCGGGTGGCCTCTTTGGCCAAAATCATCACATCGGGTTTACCTTCTTTTTCCGCGCGCTGATAGAAGAAAATATCCTTCAGATTACGACGGTCTTCGGATAAATCCCCAGCATAAATGGTATAGGGACCCGATGAAATAAACTCTTTGGGTCGCACCAGATCAAAACCGGTACGCACCGCTTGACTGGTAGTGAGCTGTTCGAACTGACGTAACCCCCATGGCGACATCCACAGCATTAAGCCGGCTTGAACCAACATGAAAACTAAGGTCATCGGAATAAGTAACCGCGCCAGTTGATGACGACTGATGCCACTTCCGTTCATTACCGCCATTTCATGGTCCACATATAAGCGACCAAAAACCAGCATCAAGCCAATAAAGAAACCCAAAGGAAGAATCAGGGTTAAAAATTCCGGCATACGATAGCCAATGATGCTAAATAAAATACTGGCATCTAGACGGCCTTGGGCAGCGACACCGAAATATTTGATTAATCGGCCACCCATCATAATTAAGGTCAATAAGGCAATAACAACCAATGAGGTAGAGACCACTTGCTTGACTAAATAACGCCGAATAATCAAATTGATTCTTCCAATTTCAAAAAGAGTAAAAACTATCGTTAGTTTACCCGAATGTTAAAAATATAAAACCTATTCCCCTGCTTCTGCATTGAAACTCTATCGATAAAAATGTTTCAATGGCTGAATGACTTAAAACTCTCAAAGGCGTGAAGACCCCCTATGAAACTCAGCTTGAATACCGCTCTACCAGCTCCCGCTTCCGATCAGGCTTTATTCATTTTAGCCCCGCTTTCTCAACTCGCTCAAATCGCAGCCACATATCAAATCAATGACTTAGAACAGATTGCTCAAGCGACTCAATTTAAAGCCGGTTTCAATGAAAGCTTGCCATTATTGGCCAAGATTCCAGGCTATGCACATACGGTGCTGATTGGACTGGATAAAGCTGAAGAATTACAGCCTGCTAAATTAGCAAAAATTGCACAAACCATTATCAAATCTTCACAAAAAAAATATCAGCAGATTCAAGTTGATTTGAATGCTTTGCCTGAAGCCTTGCACTACGTATTTGCCTTGAGCCTGACTCAGGCAGCCTATGGTTATGATGAATTCAAATCGAAAAAGAATGAATTTTTGCTGAATGAAGTTGGGCTAATTGCCGCTCAAAGTCCATTAAACAGCCAACAATTAAGCCTAATTCAAGCCATTCAATCGGGGCAAAATTATACCCGTGACTTGGGCAATCGCCCGGGCAATATCTGCTTCCCAGAATATCTGGCTGAGCAAGCACTGGCTTTGGCACAGCAATTTCCTGAACAACTCAAAGTCACGGTCATCAATGAACAAGAGATGGCAGACATGGGCATGTTTGCTTTCTTAGCGGTGAGTCGTGGCTCAGAGCGTCCGGGACGAATCATTACCCTTGAGTACACTGGTCAGCCTGAACAAGCGCCAATTGTTTTGGTCGGTAAAGGGGTAACCTTTGATACAGGTGGTATTTCACTCAAGCCAGGCCTGGGCATGGATGAAATGAAATTCGACATGTGTGGTGCAGCGTCTGTACTAGGTACCTTACGCGCCTTATGTGAAGCAAAATTGCCCATTCATGTGGTGGGTGCGATTGCCGCTGCTGAAAATATGCCGTCGGGTCACGCAACCCGCCCAGGGGATATTGTCACCAGTATGAGTGGTCAAACCGTCGAAATTTTAAACACCGATGCAGAAGGACGCTTGGTGCTGTGCGACACCTTGACTTATATCAAGCGTTTCAACCCTGAATTGGTGATTGATATTGCGACCTTAACTGGGGCCTGTGTGGTGGCATTAGGTTCCGTGTTAACCGGTATGTTTACCCCTGACGATGAACTGGCTGCTGAATTGAATGCTGCAGGTCAGACCGCATTTGACCGCGTATGGCGCATGCCGGTGATTGATGACTATCAGGAACAACTGGATTCGCCTTTTGCGGATATTGCCAATATTGGTGGACCCAAAGCAGGTTCGGTCACGGCAGCGTGTTTCTTGCAACGCTTTACCCGTGAATATCGCTGGGCACATTTAGATATTGCAGGTACCGCTTGGCTTTCAGGCAATAGCAAAGGTGCAACTGGACGTCCAGTTCCACTTTTAATGCAATTCTTAGCGAATCGTGTGAGCACGAATGGCTAAAGTTAGCTTTTATCTGTTTGAAAAAAGTCCAGAACGGCAAGTCGATAGCACTTGCCGTCTGTGCCGTAAAATCCTGCGTCAACCCAAACGAGTTTGGCTATACTGCCCGGATGCGGCTCTACAGCAACAACTGGATGAACGCTTATGGACGTTTGACGCCAGCAGCTTTATCGGACATGGGATTGACCAAGCACAGGCACGAGTCTGCATCTCGGCACAGTTACCGAAAGAAAAAGATTGGATTGTCTTTAATTTTAACAATCAGGCACTTGATCAATTCAATGATTTTAGCCAAATTATAGAAATTATTGAGAATAATGATGCTGCCAAACAGCTCGGTCGTGAAAAATTTAAACAATATCGACGCTTCGGCATTGAACCTCAAACTTTCAAGCTTTAATTGTTTAACCTTTAGGGAGATGCATGGTGGCATTAAATGTCGGTCCAGATTTTAAACAGCGCTGGTTAGATGCGCCTGAAGCTGTACGTCAGACATTTATGGATGACCTCAATCATATTTGTGATTTATTACAGCCCGAAACCGAAATACAACTTTGGTTGGCTGCGGATCAAAAGGCTCAACTGCATGCGCAACAACGCATTGAACAGGCCTATGCCGATCTAAAAGCCCGCTTGATTGAAGAAGCACGCATCCGTCGTCAACTGGCTTTAGAAAAATCTCTGGCAGACAAGCGCGCAAGTGCTGCTCAGTATGCCGAACAATTGTTTGCCGATGAGCGCAGACAGTTTGCCGAACAAATCCAAACTTTAGCTCATTTACGCCAACAGATTGAAACAGAAACGCTTCACTATACGGAGCGCTACCATCAAAATGACAGCAGTCAAACCTTGGACTTTGCACCAGGTTTAGGCCATTTCGATCAACAGATTCACTCTGAACTCGAAAGCGTGCGTTTGCGTTTGGAGCTCGAAGCTGAAGCCCAAATTGAACAAGCCGTCCATCAATTCCGGAATAAGCTGCGTGCAGCCGCACAAGAAGAAATTGACTATATATTAAAAAATTCTAATTTTTCTGATGTAAAACCAATAGTTTAATTTTTTAACCTGATTGAAACAATGTCATGAAACTGACACATAAATGTCACATGATAGTCATCACTTTAAAACAATTACTTTTAAAGTCATGACTCCAGAGATTGACATTGCAATAGATTAGGAAGAAAAAATGGACCTGTTGAACCACGTTTCACGCCGCATCGCCTCCCTCGATTCAGGCGAACAATGGATAGTTTCAGCACAACAATTACTGATTAGTCGTGCTGATTTTCAATCACTTTCGGTATTTTTATCACGTGAATCTGAAAAAGGCCATTTCAGCCTGGCTCCACACAGCATCCCCTTCACTTGGCACAATGAGCCTGAAGTCACGGTGATTAAGCATTAATCTTTCCGTCGAAACTGTAAAATCTAGGAGTGGTCGCTAGCGATCACTCCAGCCACTCTAATGCAGCAAAAAAGATATTGCCCGCACCATAGCCAATACTGAGCAAGACACCAATCCAAATCAGACTGCCAATCACGTTATAGTACATAAAACTCGAAGCTTTCATGTGTCCGGCTCCCGCAGCAAAAGGCGCAAAGGAACGCACAAAAGGAATAAAACGAGCCAAGACGATAGTTTTGCCACCATGCTTCATAAAGTAATGATTGGTTTTGCTTAAATATTCAGGTTTTATCCAACGTGAATGACGATGCAAATACTTAAACCCTAATTTCTGTCCAGTATAATAATTCACGGTATAACCCAAAATTGCCGCAATGATCAGCAATATGCCCATGCTGTGCAGCTGAATGATGGCAGATGATGAACATAATGCCCCGACCGCGATCAGCAAACTGTCACCCGGTAAAAAAAACATAAATACAAAGCCTGTTTCTGCAAAAATAATCAGAAACAAAATGGCATAGATCCATGTTCCATACTGTGCCAACAGCATCGGTAACATTTGTTCGAGATTTAGAAAAAAATCAAGCATTACATCAATCTACTGCTATAAACTCAGGTCATTGCTGCTTCATTTTGCCTGTCATAAAAATGAAAACAGCCTAGTATTCTAGGCTGTTTTAGGCGGTAATAAGCAAGTTTTATTTTAAAAAACCATTTTCTGCCAAGAAATCCATGCTGATTTTTGACTGCTCGGTGGTCTCTGCGGCTTTATCCCCCAGCAATAAACGCTCGATATAACGTGCCAATACATCGACTTCCAGATTGACTTTAGAACCGACTTTCCACGTACCAATATTGGTTCTTTCAGCCGTATGCGGAATCAAATTCAAACTCAGGACATTACCACGTAAATGGTTAATGGTCAGGCTAATACCATCGACAGTCACCGAGCCCTTCTCTGCCAAATATTTAGCAATTTCAGCAGGCGCAGTCACTTCAAAATATAATGAGCGGGCATCTTGGCGTACCAGCGTGATTTCACCCACAGCATCGACATGGCCACTCACAATATGCCCACCAAAACGCGTGGTCGGCAACATGGCTTTTTCTACATTCACCGGCTGCCCAACTTTCCAGTGGACTAAAGTGGTACGATTTAAACTTTCCCGCGAAACATCGGCCGCGTACCAGTTCTCACCCCATTCAATCACGGTCAGACAGATGCCATTGGTCGCAATCGAGTCGCCCAAATGCACATCCGACATGTCCAAATCAGTTTGAATACGTAAACGCACATCACCACCGACGCTTTGTAAGCTTTCTACTCGACCAAGGCTTTCAATAATTCCTGTAAACATAATCTTTCTCTTTCCTGAATTTGGACTTACCACAAGGCCAATTGGGTACTCACCCCAGAAGTATCCACCCCGCCGAGTTCGGCAAAATGATACAGTTGACCCAGCAACTGACGTAATGGCGGACCCGGTTTGGCATGCGTATCGGTAATCACAATGAACTCCAACACCCGTGCGCGCTCAGACTGACGCTGCTTACTGACGCGATAACGCGGTACATCTTGGGTTAATAACGTCACTCGACCACGTTCCAAATTGGCTTTGAGTAAATCAGCCGCTTCAATATTACCATCGGTCGAATAACTGGTCAGAATATAGCGTGCATTAATGGTTGAGAGTAACTTTTCATAAGCTTCTTGAGCATATTTAGAAGAGTTGTACGGACTCGGACGTTCTTTACGCCAAGCACGATCAATCCCACTCTTGAAGCCTTTGGTGTCGGGACTGGGTAAATCCACCTGATCCCATAAGGTCAATGCATTCAACACATGGTAATTACTGCTATAGGCATGCTGGTTATACGGTGGATCCAAATACGCCACATCCACTTCAAAACCGCTCATTTGATTGGCCAAGTGCTGCGCATCCACACACCACATTTCAGCAGCAGGACGTTTCGGATCCCCCACTTCACAAAAACGACTTGGGGTAAGCCAAAGCAAGGATTCAATGCGTTCTAAGGCGGTTTGGGTTTTACCCCCCCAACCATGATGGAAACTTTTAAAGACGCCACTGGTATTACTCACGAAACTGGCGGAATACAGCAGTGGTGCCAGCAAGGCACTCATCTCGACATCATCAATCGCGCCTTGGGCTTGCCAAGTGGCAATTTGTTGGCGAATCGCATCAATACGCATCCCATTACGGCGTTTGAAGAACAAACGGTCACGGGCAGGGTCGTAGATTTCATCATTGCGTGGACATAGATTATGCGTGACCCAGCCCTTTACTTCAGGCAGGCGATTCAAGTAGTCAATCGCTTTTTGATAGCCGCCCAGCTCTTTAAATGCGGGCGCATCTACACAGGCCAAAATGGCATGATTCAAGGCATGGCTGTAGGGTTCCCAGTCATTGGCAATCACACGATAACCATTTTGACGTGCTAAGCGCGACACCACACCGCTGCCTGCAAAAAAGTCGGCAAAAATCGGCGCACGTCCCTTGGCATTCAAGGTACCTGTCTGTTCAAGTGCTTCTAAAATCAGATGCAATAAACGACGCTTATTCCCTAAATAAGGTACAAGCTGATGGAATAAATATTCGTCTGTGGTCCGTGCCGCGTGACGTCGTTTATGATAAACCGTAGACTCTTGATTCATATAGACTCTTGAATGGGAGTTAGCCTTAAGCGCACATCATTTCCGACTTGGGAAACTTCTTTTAGCTCAAAGCGAAGTTGCTCTGCCAAATGCGTATATTCTGCATTAAACATAGCCCGCGCTGATTGACCCAATAAGGTAGGTGCAACATAGCTGATGAGTTCATCAACCAATCCTTGCTTTAAAAAAGCACTGGACAGCGTTGCACCTGCTTCAACCAACACATCATAAATTTGAAAATCTTTTAACGCACGTAATAAACTCTCTAAAGACTGAATTTCTAACTGGATTACCCCCAGTTGTGCCAATTCAGCTCTAAAAGGTCCCATCACCATGACCGTGTCAGGCTGTTGTAAGATCTTGGCCGTTAACGGCAAACGCCCCTGACGGTCTAAAATAACCCGCTTGGGCTGCACAATCTCTGCAATATCTTCGACATTGGCCAGTTGACGCACATTCAATAAACAATCATCCGCCAAAACCGTCTCAATACCGGTTATCACCGCGCCTGAAATCGCACGCCAATGCTGCACGTCCAAACGTGCCTCAGGTCCGGTAATCCATTTCGATTCCCCAGATGCCATGGCTGTACGACCGTCCAAGCTTGAGGCGACTTTTAAACGTACATAAGGCAGTCCAGTGGCCATCGCTTTTAAAAAACCACGATTCAGCTCTGCAGCTTCAGCTTCACAGACACCTGTCGAGACGGCAATACCCGCCGCTTGTAAAATTTGTAAGCCTTTGCCTGCCACCAACGGATTGGGATCAGGACAAGCAACCACCACCTTGGCAATGCCAGCTTCCACTAAACCTTTGGCACAAGGCGGGGTACGCCCATAATGCGCACAAGGTTCTAGGGTCACATAAGCCGTTGCACCTTGCGTCAAAGCTCCAGCTTGACGCATGGCAAAGACTTCAGCATGCGGCTGACCTGCACGTGGATGAAATCCTTCTCCCACCCATTGACCATTTTGAACAATGACACAGCCTACATTCGGATTGGGTTTGGTCGAATACTGTCCGCGTTGTGCAAGTTGAATCGCCCGTTGCATCCAGACTTGATCTTGGTTTAATTCAGCCATGTGTCCACTCATTCATGTTCACGTTGTTGCATTTGTTCAATTTGGCGACGAAACGCTTCAACATCCTGAAAATCTTGATACACCGAAGCAAAACGCACATAAGCAACATGATCTAGCGCAAATAACGCCTGCATCACAATTTCACCAATGGTGCGAGATTTAACATCACGCTCACCTAAACGGCGAATATGCAGTTGGATATCACTTAAAACAGCCTCGATTTGCTCTTGTGTTACAGGGCGTTTCTGCAAGGCGTGCATTAAGGAACGGCGTAATTTCGCTTCATCAAATGGTTCATTTTTACCATCCGATTTAATCACACGTGGCATCACCACTTCATAACTTTCAAATGTAGTGAAGCGTTCACCGCAACTAATACATTCACGGCGACGTCGGATTTGGCAGCCTTCTGCAGCCAAACGCGAGTCAATCACTTTACTGTCTGCAGCGTTGCAAAAAGGACAATGCATGGCGGTTGAATTAAACAAAATATTTTCGAATTTAGAGTGTAGCAAAAATTCTGGTTTTTGTAGAGCATTACGCTAGATATGGAAAAAAAACAGCCCTTTCGGGCTGTTTTACACAATATATTGATTATTGCAGGATTGAATTACTCAATACGTTCGCCATGCTGACTTAAATCGAGACCCATGCGTTCATCGTCCGCTTCAACACGAATACCAATCACGACATCAATCACTTTTAAGATCACGAAGGTGAGTACTGCCGAGTATGCAATCGTTGCAAGTACACCTTCAACTTGCACCCATAATTGACTCATGACATTGGCTGGAGCTTTGTCGCCCATAATGAATTCGCTGGCAAAGAAAGCTGTTAAAATTGCACCAACAATACCGCCAACACCATGTAAGCCAAAGGCATCCAAGGAATCATCCGCTTTAAGAGCACGCTTCAGACCTGTAATCCCCCAGAAGCAGACTACACCACCGATCAGACCCATGGCCAAAGCACCACCGACAGTCACAAAACCTGCTGCTGGGGTAATTACCACCAAACCTGCAATCGCACCAGAAGCACCGCCTAAGACAGAAGCTTTACCGCGAACCACTTTTTCTGTAACCAACCAAGCAATTGCTGCTGCCGCTGCTGCAACTTGAGTCGTCACCAAGGCATAGCTGGCAGAACCATTTGCACCGAGGGCAGACCCGCCATTGAAACCGAACCAACCGACCCATAGCAGGCTTGCACCCAATACGGTTAAGGTCAGGTTATGGGGTGCCATTGATTCACGGCCCAAGCCCATTCGTTTACCTAGCATATATGCCGCAACAAGACCTGCTACACCTGAGTTAATATGAACAACTGTACCGCCTGCGAAATCGAGCGCACCATCGTTGAATAACCAACCACCCCCCCAAACCCAATGGGTAATAGGCGCGTAAACCACAATCACCCAAATGGCAATGAATGCAACAAAAGCTCCAAACTTCATACGCTCAGCAACAGAACCACTGATAATCGCAACCGTGATAATGGCAAAGGTCATTTGGAAAATAACAAATAGAATTTCTGGAATTGTGCCACTCAAAGCGCTAGTGGTGATGCCTGACAGCATGACTTTATCAAAACCACCAATGAAGGCATTGCCTTCTGAGAAGGCCAAGGTATAACCGACAATCACCCATGCAAGACTGACCACTGCCGCAGCTACGAAACTGTGTGCCATCGTGCTAAGTACGTTTTTCTTACGGACCATACCGCCATAGAACAATGCCAAACC
Organism: Acinetobacter sp. GQ146; assembly: GCF_059758585.1. Lineage (NCBI taxonomy): Bacteria > Pseudomonadati > Pseudomonadota > Gammaproteobacteria > Moraxellales > Moraxellaceae > Acinetobacter > Acinetobacter sp. GQ146. Next base: position 31,820 of record NZ_JCAXDV010000011.1, on the reverse strand, counting down.
TGGGATTGTCATTAAAAGAACCAATGCTGTTGACACTAAAATCCACGCTGTGTCGCCAGTATCTAAGGTTGGTTCTTCAGCTGCTGGTGCAGCAACTGCTTCAGTTGGAGCCGGTGCAGCGACCGCTTGTGTATCAGGTAGTGCGGCTGCAGTATCCACTGTCGTTGTTGTGATTTCTTCTGATGGAGCAGATGCTGTTACTTCTTCAGCCCAAGCAACAGAACCTCCTAAAAGCGCGCCTGATAGACTCAGCGCAAGTAGCATTTTTTTCATTCGTGTCCCCCAACCTAATTTTGCGAGTTATTCGATACTCTGCAAACTTTGTGCCAAATTAAACAGCATCTGGACCTGTTTCACCTGTACGAATACGGATAACTTGCTCTAAGTTAGTCACAAAGATTTTTCCGTCACCAATTTTTCCTGTGCTCGCCACACGAGTGACAGATTCAATCACTGCATCAACCATTTCATCGCTGATTGCGATTTCAATTTTAACTTTTGGTAGAAAATCAACAACATACTCTGCACCACGATACAGTTCAGTGTGACCTTTTTGACGACCAAAACCTTTGACTTCGGTTACAGTGATCCCTTGAACACCAATTTCAGAAAGTGCTTCACGCACATCATCCAGTTTAAAGGGTTTTACAATTGCAGTTACAAGCTTCATGTTTGTTTTTCCTTCGGCTTTTTTCACCAGTAAGGTTTTATGTTCAATTTTCGTGCCAAGATTTTTAAGGTTGAGGGAAATAAAAAACCTTATACACGTCTCTATTTATACCCTATTTTTGGCATTTAATCGAAGCTTAGTGCCTTAATATTCGAGATTTTTCGCCGAAAAATAGAGATTTTTGTGGATAAATTTTAGGATTATTAATAAAGCACTATAGTCTCTGCCTGAGCAGTGATAAACTGCACCCGCTCTTCTCCATCACTATGGATAAAACAATGATTGAAACTTTATTACAGGCCATTTTAGAACAAGTACAACAACCGAAAAGTGACCTAGAACATAACTTAAGAGCCTTACTGAATGAGGCTGTGACGAAAATGGATTTAGTCTCACGTGATGAAATCGAACGTCAAAAAACAGCGCTAGCGAATGCGAACCTCCGTCTAACGGAGTTACTAAAACAAGTTGAAGTACTCGAAGCAAAAATTCAGAACAAAAAATAAGCACATTAATAGTGCAATAAAAGACAATAAACGATCAAAAATAACGCACCAAAACGGAACAATAATATGTCTTTTGCCAAGATCAATACGCGGGGGCTATTGGGTCTGCACGCCCCTTTAATTGAAGTTGAAGTTCATTTAAGTCAAGGATTACCCTCACTTACCATTGTCGGTCTGGCTGAAGCGGCCGTTCGAGAAAGTAAAGATCGGGTCCGATCAGCCATTATTAATAGTGGGTTTCAATTCCCCAGTAAACGCCTCACCATCAATCTTGCGCCTGCGGATCTGCCCAAAGATGGTTCACGCCTAGATTTACCGATTGCGTTAGGGATTTTGATTGCATCAGGGCAAATCCCTGAACAAGGTATCGATCAGCTTGAATTTATTGGAGAATTGGCTTTGGATGGCCAATTACGCCCGACCACAGGTACTTTGAGCATTGCAATTGCCTGTCAGCAAGCACAGCATCGTCTGGTTTTGCCCGAACAAAATGCATATGAGGCAGCACAATTGCCCCATTTTGAAGTCTATGCTGCCAAACATCTGAAAGATGTCTGTGCACATTTAACCCAGAATCAACCACTCACACCCGTCCAGACTACAACTCAAGCAGCATCTCACAGCTATAAATTTGATCTGGCCGATGTAAAGGGACAACTTCGACCACGCCGTGGTCTTGAAATTGCAGCTGCAGGTGGACATTCCTTGCTATTTCGCGGCCCCCCTGGCACAGGAAAAACCCTCCTCGCCTCGCGCTTACCGAGTATTTTGCCACCCTTAGATTCACAAGAAAATTTACAGGTCGCCAGCATCTACTCGATTGCCAATACACCGCACACTTTTGGTCAACGCCCATTTCGGGCACCACATCATACGGCGTCTGCGATTGCACTCGTCGGTGGTGGATCACAACCAAAACCGGGTGAAATCACCTTGTCACATTTAGGCGTGCTTTTTTTAGATGAATTGCCTGAGTTCGACCGTAAAGTGCTTGAGGTGCTTCGGCAACCTTTGGAATCTAAAGAGATTGTTATCTCAAGAGCATCCCGTCAAATTACCTATCCTGCCAATTTCCAATTGATTGCAGCAATGAATCCCTGTCCGTGTGGTTATGCTTTTAATCAGGATCAACGCTGTCAATGTTCGGCTGAAGCCATTAAACGCTACCAAAACCGCATTTCAGGCCCACTGCTTGATCGTATTGATTTGCATATTGATGTACCGCCTCTGAGCGTACAAGAATTACAGGATCATGCGCCTACTGAAAATTCCGAAAGTGTCCGTCATCGAGTCATTCAAGCGTATGAACAACAACTGCAACGGCAAAATTGCTTGAATCACGCCTTGAGTCCACAACAATTGGAACAATATGCCTGTTTAAATCCACAAACAAAACCCATGTTGGAATTGGCTCAACAACGCTTAAACCTGTCTGCGCGAGGCTATCATCGTGTTTTGCGTGTAGCCAGAACCATTGCAGATTTGGCGCAGTCCGCAGAGATTCAAAGCGCACATCTCAGCGAAGCGTTGTCGTATCGACATCAGTCATAAAAAAAAGGCGACCTTAGTCGCCTTTGCATTTTTTAACTTTAGAACGTGTATTTCAGACCAAAAACCACTTTGTTCTTTTGCTTTACGTCTGAACGGTCATAGCCACCCACAATATAGTCCATGTTGACGCTTGCACCTGTATCCCCCAATGGATGGCTTAAACCCGCGGTAAAGTGACGGAAATTAAAGTCTTCCGTGGTATCTAAAGTATCACCTTCAAATTCACCGCTATCTGAATAAAGATAAGCACCTAAAGCAAAGTTCGCACTAAAGTCACGGGGTAAAGCGTGGCTATAAGTCGCAAGGAAATAAGTATCTCCCGCATTCCCCCATTTCACATCATCCGTTAAGGTTTGTGCAGTAAAACCAAAGCTCTTGTAGTTTAGACCGACTAAGGTTTCAAATACGTTAGAATCATCTGCTGGGTAGTAAAGATAATAGGTTCCACCTAAGGTAAAACCGAGGTCTTGCGTAATACTGCCTTTATAGCCTGCATAAAAGTCATTTTCAAAAGTATCGCTACTACCCGTTGGTGTTTCGGCATTGTAATCCAAGGTTGAACCCCACCAACCCGCATAGAAACCTGATGAATGACTATAATCCAATCCACCTTGTACAGTTGCACCACTGTTTTCAGGCACATTGGTAATACCACGTAAGTTATAGCTCGAAAATACCCCAATATTTCCTGAGACACTATGGGCTGAAGTCGCTTCATCAGCAAATGTAAAAGTCGACGCTGCTGCAACTACGGCCATAGATAACATTTTTAAAGTAAATTTCATTCTGAGGTTCCCCCACATCGCATGACGACGTTTTTACTGTAATTAATAAACTCAGAGATGTATTAGCAAGCGTTATGCCAACTTTATTATTTTTGTTTTTAAACGTTCTTACTTTTAAATATTATTTTTATTTTTCAATAATTTAAACATATATAAATAATGTGTTCGTGCTAAATCAGAACCCATATCACTTTTAACATGCATATTAGGCGATCAATTTTAAACACATGCATCATCTCGATCTCGCCTTGTATATGCATCAGCTTACATCCGAGCGCGATCCTATGCACTGATGCCGATCAAAAATGCGTCATTGAAGTTCAATTTAAACATCTCACGCCTTAAATTGAATAAAAATTACGCACCAAAAAAGTTCTCAGGGTCGCGTAAACCTCCTTAAAAGAAAAATGCAATGGCATTCTGTCATGTGTGTTATGCAGCAATTTTTCCACTGCACCTAAATGAAACATTTCTCATTTTCAATTAGAAATTCCGCCAAAAACAAAAATGCAAGCCCAAATCAGAATAAAAAACCGCCAAATAAACATATAATGAAGAAAAAATAAACAAAAGAACCTGTTTTTTTTTAAGCTTAAATGGGGCTTAAAATGCTTAAATTTTTCCTTTTAGTAAAATATATTCTTATTATGAATGAATGATTTAAGCCTAAAAAATAACTAAGCACTCACAGTTTACAAGAAACCAATTTCGTCAAGTAGGCAGTAACAAGAATGAAATAAAATTAATAAAAATCTATCTTTTTTATAGATTAATTATACAATTTATGAAAATTTCGAGTTATGCCAAAAAACGAAATTCTGAATCTATCTTTTTTTGAGGTTGTTTCTTATGCCAAAGGCGCAAAAACTTACATTAGCAGTATTAATTCAGGCTGCCCTTATTACTACCGCTTATGCAAGCGAACAAAGTGAAGCAAAAGGATTTGTAGAAGATGCTGAAGGATCAGTATTGTTCCGCACTGGTTATCTTACTCGCGACAAAAAAAATGGCGTAGCAGATACGAGCTCAGCTGCTCAAACTGCTATGGTTAAAATTGAATCTGGTTATACCAAAGGTATCGTTGGTTTTGGTGTAGGCGTGATTGGTGATGGTTCATTCAAACTGGGTGAAAATAACCACGCTGGCAACCAAATGATTCCATTACATAATGATGGTGCAAAAGATGCAAACGGTCACGTTGATGCTTACGATCACTGGGGTCGTGGTGGCGGTATCGTAAAAGCACGCATTTCAAATACCGAAGTACGCTATGGTACTCAAGTACTTGATATACCTGTACTTGCAAGTAACACGGCACGTTTAGTTCCTGAATACTTTGAAGGTGTCTTAGCAACCAGCCGTGAAATTAACGGTTTAGAATTAACTGCTGGTAAATTCACTAAAGACCAATATTCTGATCAAGTAGAAACTGATGGCCGTCATTTAGACCGCGCAATCGTTTGGGGTGCTAAATACAAGTTTAATGACCAAATCAATGCTTCTTACTATGGCTTAGACAGTAAAAATGCACTTGAGCGTCATTACATCAATGCAAACTATGCTCACCCACTTGCAAACAACAGCAGCTTAACATTTGATTTTAGTGGTTATCACACTGAATGGGATGAAGAAGCGAGCACTTATTCACAAACTACTGATGATCTTTCTGATCGCAAAAACGATATCTTCGCAATTTCTGGTACATACAACACTGGCAACCACAACATGATGTTGGCTTACCAACAAAATGCTGGTAATACAGGTTATGACTATGGTGAGAATGCTGATGGTGGTCAAAGTATCTACCTGCCAAACTCTTACCTTTCTGACTTCATTGGTAACGATGAAAAATCAGTAGGCTTACAATATACCTATAACTTCGCTGGTTTAAATGTTCCGGGTTTAACGTGGACAACTGCATTTGTTTACGGTTGGGATATCAAAGTTAAAGACGTAACTGACAACGCTCAAGAACGTGAATTCTTTAACCAAGTGAAATATACTGTTCAATCTGGTTTCGCGAAAGATGCAAGCCTACGTTTACGTCACTCTTACTACCGTGCAAGCGATGATTACCAATCTGCTTACATCGGTGACACTAACGAATGGCGTATTTGGTTAGATATTCCTGTAAAATTCTTCTAATTTGAAGTCTTTTTCAGAGATCTAAAAAAACCTGCACATTGTGCAGGTTTTTTAATAGGTTTAACTTCAAAAACTAAAGCTAAACCACCATCCTGTTAACAGGATTATTTTGCAGCTTCGATGGCTTTCAGTACTTCAGCTTTCGCAACATCTGCACCTTCCCAACCTGTTAACTTAACCCATTTACCAGGTTCTAAGTCTTTGTAGTGCGCAAAGAAGTGCTCTACTTGCTGAATTAAAAGTGGAGGAAGATCTGTATATTCCTGAACATCTTTGTACAATGGCGTTAATTTTTCATGTGGAACCGCGATTAATTTCGCATCAATACCACCGTCATCTTCCATGTTCAATTTGCCTACTGGACGGCAACGAATCACTGAACCTGGTTGTACAGGATGTGGAGTTACGACAAGTACGTCTAATGGGTCACCATCTTCTGACAATGTATTTGGTACATAGCCGTAGTTCGCTGGGTAGAACATTGCTGTACCCATAAAACGGTCTACAAATAACGCATCCGAGTCTTTATCAATTTCGTATTTGATTGGCGCTGCATTTGCAGGAATTTCAATGATGACATAAATGTCATTTGGCGCATCTTTACCCGCTGGGATATTGCTGTAGCTCATAGCATCACTCTTGAACAAATTAAATTATATTGAAATCGAAATCATCGTATTCGATTTGATCACGCAGCGATTATACATCTGCCCTGTAAAAATAGGGAATATGCACGTTCATTAGCTGAGTTTGATGACCAAAATCAATAGAGAAATTGGACATAATAAAGACAATAGCCATACAATTGAGCGCAACGTTGCCCAATTGGCCAAGTAACACACCCCATAGACGACACGTAAGACCAAATAGGCGATACCAAAGGTCATTATCACCGTTTGGGAGAGCACCATATATTCTGCCATCAAAATAGCAGCAATAAACAAAGGCAGCCCTTCAAAACTATTCTGCTGTGCCGCATTGGCACGCGCAGCTAGACCTGTTGTTTGTGCTAAAAACTCTCGCGGATGTTGATTATCTCTGCCCTGAAATCCCCCTGCCATTTTTGCAATGATGGTAAACACATAGGGGAATAAGCACGCAATTAAAATGAGATAAACAATACCACTAATGCTTTGCATCAATTTTGTTCTCGTGATGGATAAATAAGACTTATCATAGCATGGCAATTCGAGAATATTTTTTGTTAAATATAGTGTTTTTATAACCAAACCTTTAGGGAATGACTATGCCATTCAATGCTGATCAGCACAAATTGTTTGATGAACTGGAAAAACAGCATCAACATCAACGGCAAATGGATCGTGTACTTACGATTGTCTTCCCGATTGTGGCATTTTTACTGACTGTCATTTGCGCCAATATGAACATTGGGTCGACTGTTTGTACTTTTATTCTGCTTTGGGTCGCGTTTTGGGCAGTCGGCATACGTCGCCTACCTTTGTGGCACTGGGTCTTGATAAGCCTAATCTATTGTTTGGCAGATAATTTTCTTAGTTATGGCAGTTTTAACCGTGCAGGCTTTAGCCGTCAATTTGGTACCATCTTTATTTTTATTGGCATTGCCGGTGTAGGTCGCCCCTATTTTGATCGCTGGCTGATGAAGAAAAAATAATGAAATCCAATAAAAAAAGCGCCCAAAGGCGCTTTTTTGTTTGTAAATCTTATGCAGATTTACGTAAATCTTTACGTAAAATTTTACCAACATTTGATTTTGGTAATTCTTCCATAAACTCGACATAACGCGGACGTTTGTAACCCGTTAAGTTTTCTTTTGCAAAATTAAGGACTTCTTCAGTGGTTAAAGAGGAATCTTTCTTCACAACAAACAATTTCGGCACTTCACCTGATTTTTCATCCGGCACACCAATCGCTGCCACTTCTAGCACTTTTGGATGTTTGGCAATCACTTCTTCAATTTCCGAAGGATAAACGTTAAAGCCAGACACCAAAATCATGTCTTTCTTACGGTCTACAATTTTGGTATAGCCACGCTCATCCATCACGCCAATGTCACCAGTACGGAAGAAACCATTAACCATGACTTTTGCCGTTTCATCTGGGCGGTTCCAATAGCCTTTCATGACCTGAGGGCCGCGAATACAGATTTCACCTTGTTCACCCAGTGGGACTTCGTTGCCATCATCATCCAAGATGGCAATTTCTGTGAGTGGTAATGGAATACCAATCGTGCCACTAAACTCATCTGAAGCAGGTGGGTTTGCGGTTGCCACTGGAGATGTTTCAGACAAACCGTAACCTTCAATAATGTTGGTTCCTGTGACTTTCTTCCACGCTTCAGCCGTCGAAGGCAGTACAGCCATACCACCGCCCATCGCCATTTTTAGCTTGCTGTGGTCGAGCTGTTTAAATTCTTCATTATTGACTAAAGCATTGAATAAGGTATTCACCGCAGGGAAGAAGGTTGGCTGATATTTACGTAATTCTTTCATTACCGCAGGTAAATCACGTGGGTTTGGAATCAGGACGTTGGCTTGACCTTTATACATGCCATACATCGCGCAAACCATAAATGCAAAAATGTGATACAGCGGTAAAGCACAGAAAATTCGGTCTGAACTTGAACCATCTTGCACCCCAAATTTACTTTGGAAAATACCATCGCACTGTAATAAGTTGGCCACCAGGTTACGGTGTGTTAACTCTGCACCCTTAGATACCCCTGTGGTCCCACCAGTGTATTGCAATACTGCAGTATCACTAAGCGTCAAGTTTGGACGCTTATAGTTGCCTGGATTAACTTTCGACATGGCCGCATTAAAACGGATATGGCCTGAAATATTCCATGCTGGAATTTGCTTACGGACTGAGCGCAAGACAAAGTTCACGAGCGTACCTTTTAAAGTCCCTAACATGTCGCCAACCGAAGCAACCACAACATGTTTTACTGGCGTTTTACCGATAATGCTCTGATAAACTGAGGCAAAGTTTTCAATAATCACCAACACTTCAGAACCTGAATCATTCAATTGATGCTCAAGCTCACGTGCCGTATAGAGTGGATTGACATTGACCAGCACCAGACCTGCACGCAATACACCAAGGGCAACCACTGGATATTGGAGAACGTTTGGCATCATGACGGCAACACGTGAACCTTTTGCTAGACCCAAACTTTGCAAATAAGTTGCAAATTTACGGCTCGCCTCATCAAGTTCACTAAAAGTAAGTGCTTTATCCATGAAAATAAAGGCATCACGTGAACCAAACTTTTGGAAATTACGCTCAAATACATCAACCAAAGATGTGTTTTCTGCTGGCAATTCTACAGTTTCAGGAATGCCTGTCTTGCGGTATTCAGCGAACCAAATCTTTTCCATATTCCCAATCTCTCCAATCAATAGTCCTTAAAATATGCAGCTTTTTTTTCGGGGATGTGCATGATTATTTACCTTCTTAAAGCACACACCCGTATCCATTTTCACGAACACAGCCACATATATAACTTATTTCAACAGCCACATGCTAGTTTTATCTCTGAACCAACAGTCTATTTGCTTTTTGATATCCACGTGGTAACAGTTGCCCTTTTGTCGCACGCTTGCCCATATATTTTTGTAAATCATCACCTTTGATTTTGAGTTGTTGTTGTCCTGCAACCACTTGAATTATTTCATCTAAATTCAAAGTTGTCATAGCGATCACTTGATCTTTCTCTTCAAGTTGTATCAATTTATTACCTTTACCTTTATTTAGACTTGGCAATTCTGACAAATCAATAATTAATAAGCGACCGGCCGAACTCAACAGTGCCAAATGTGTGGCTTGCTGTAAAGGATACAACGGTAAAGGTTTGGCATCATCAGACAAGGTCAGAAAGGCTTTACCCGCCTTAGCGCTGGTATCGAGCTGTTTGGCTTGAGTTTTAAAGCCATACCCCTTAGTGCTCATCGCCAAAATTTCGGACTCATCATCCTCAATCAAGACTTGCAAGAAGCCTACACCGCTTACAGGGGCAAGTTTAGAACTTAATGGCTCACCCAACCCCCGTGCCGAAGGTAGGCTGTTAATGGCTAAGGCATAACTGCGTCCAGTCTGATCCAAAATATAGACTTTTTGATTGGACTTGCCCTGCGCATGACTTAAATATTGATCCCCTGCACGGAAATTCAGATTTTCCGCGTCCACATCATGCCCTTTGGCACTTCGGATCCAGCCCGCTTCGGAAAGAACCACGGTCACTGGTTCGGCAGGCATTAAGTCCTGTTCACTAATTGCAGTGGCTTCAGCACGCTGTACAATTGGAGAACGGCGGTCATCGCCAAAACGTTTAGCATCCTCTTTCAATTCATTAATAATTAACGACTTTAATGATTCTGGATTGGCTAATTGTTCCCGAATAATGGCCGCTTTGGCTTCTAGCTCTTCCTGTTCACGGCGAATTTCCATTTCTTCTAATTTCGCCAAATGGCGTAATTTCAACTCTAAAATGGCTTCGGCTTGAATTTCATCAATACCAAAATGCGAGATCAGTTCGGCTTTCGGCTGATCTTCTTCGCGAATAATGCGAATCACGGTATCAATGTCGAGATAAGCAATCAAAAGACCCGCTAAAATATGCAGGCGTTTTTCAATTTTATTTAAATGATATTGCAGACGACGGGTCACCGTATCTTTACGAATTTCAATCCATTCTAGCAAGATGCGACGGATTGATTTGACTTGCGGACGACCATCGGCACCAATCATATTCATATTGACGCGATAGCTGGATTCTAGGTCAGTGGTGGCAAATAAATGGCTCATCACCGCTTCTGCATCAATCCGGTTCGAGCGTAACACCACCACCAAACGGGTCGGATTCTGATGATCCGATTCATCCCGAACATCACTGACCAGAGGCAATTTTTTCGCCTGCATTTGATCGGCAATTTGGGTAATGACTTTAGAACCCGAAACCTGATACGGCAAATCGGTGATCACGATTTCATTTTTTTCTATCGTATACACAGCACGCATACGGTAGCTACCCCGACCAGTGGTCTGAATTTTGAGTAATTCATCGGGTGGGGTAATAATTTCTGCTTTAGTCGGTAAATCAGGGGCAGGAATATATTCTGCGACTTTTTCATCGCTTAAATTGGGATTGCGAATCAGAGCAATGGTGCCCTTGATCACTTCACGCAAGTTATGCGGTGGAATGTCAGTGGCCATACCGACCGCAATACCTGTGGTACCATTTAACAGAATATTCGGCACACGAGCAGGCAAATTGACTGGTTCTTTCATTGAACCATCAAAGTTGTCTTGCCAGTCACACGTGCCCTGTCCCAACTCGGCTAACAGCACTTCACTATATGGTGAAAGTTTGGCTTCGGTATAACGCATGGCGGCAAAAGACTTGGGATCATCGGGTGAACCCCAGTTGCCCTGACCTTCAATAAAGGGATAGCGATAGCTAAAGGGTTGTGCCATTAACACCATGGCTTCGTAACAGGCTGAATCCCCATGCGGATGGTATTTACCCAACACATCACCCACAGTACGTGCAGATTTTTTTGGTTTACCACTTGGCTTTAAGCCGAGCTCACTCATGGCATACACAATCCGACGTTGCACCGGCTTTAAACCATCACTGATGTGAGGCAAAGCACGATCCATAATCACGTACATGGCATAATTGAGATAAGCACGTTCTGTAAATTCTGCAACGGAGCGGTTTTCAGTTGCGTGATGCGCAAGGTTCGTCATAACAACCTTTCATCCTAATCAAATCATTTTTTTATCTAAGTTCTTATGCTAAGTCTCAGACTGTGACTACACAAGGGTATGCCATCCACTACCACGACAAATTGTGTCTTTATGGGTCTCTGATGTCGTAAAATTATCCACTTTTAAATAAATGATCAACTTATAATTTTTATTTTCTCCAGAATGCAGTTGGATAACGAGCGACCGCATCTGAAAAAAGCCAAATGGTGAGCCATGCATCACCATTTTAGCCGACCGATTTTACATGCCGATTGATTCTAGTGTTTTGCCTTTGGTCTCTTCGCCTAGCACTAAAATGACCAATGCTACAGCAAGCAAGACTGCGGTAAACATCATAAACACATGATTAAATCCGTTCTGCTGCACCATCATCTGCGTCACAACTAGCGGGGCCACAATACCCCCCATACGTCCAATTGCCGACGCCCAACCTGAACCAAAAGCTCGAATATTGGTTGGATATTGCTCGGGGGTATAAGTATACAATACGCCCCATGCGCCTAAATTAAAGAACGACATCAGACAGCCCCAGAACATAATCAAGGTGACGGTATTCGCCTGCCCAAAAAAGTAAGCCGATAGCGCACAAAAACCAATAAAACCCGCCAGAGTCAATTTGCGTCCCAGCTTTTCTACTAACCAAGCCGCAGCAATATAGCCTGGTAATTGTGCCAGAATCATCACCAGCACATATTCAAACGACTGCACGATGCTATAGCCTTGTTTGACCAACAGACTTGGTAGCCAAGTGAAAATGCCATAGTAGGAATAGACAATCCCGAACCAGATTAACCACAGCATTAAGGTCCGTTTGGCAAAAGGATTTGACCAGAGTTGGGAAAAAGAGACTGTTTGCTTAGTAGCAACGGGTTGAACTTCAATCTGCTGAATAACCTCCACCCCACATTCACGCTCTAATTTTTGTACCAAGGCATGCGCTTCTTCAATCCGGCCACGGTTAATTAAATACGGAACCGACTCTGGCACCTTCTTTAAAATCATAAACACATACAAGGCTGGCAAACCACCAATCAGAAATGCCACATGCCAGCCATAATTCGGGATCACGAAATAAGACACCAAAGCAGCCACTAGCCAGCCCAGTCCCCAAAAACTTTCTAGCAATACAATAAAGCGCCCACGCACTTGGGCCGGAATATATTCACTAACCAACGTCACCGCAACAGGGAGCTGTCCGCCCAGTCCCAAGCCAACAATAAAGCGGAATACTAACAACCACGTCAGATTGGGCGCAAATGCACACAGGGCCGTGGCAATACTATACGTTACCAAAGTTGCCGCAAACACATTACGACGTCCCCAGCGATCGGCCAGAGCGCCTGAACACACCGCACCAATTGCCATACCAACAAAACCAATCGACACCACCCAGCCTTTTTCAGCCGGACTCATATTCCACTCGGTGGCCATTTGGGTCAGGATAAAGGAAATCAGTCCTGTATCCATGGCATCAAACATCCAGCCCAAGCCAATCACCCACAGCAAGGTATAGTGGAACTTTCCAACAGGTAAGCGTTGTACACGTGAAACTAAATCCATAGTGATGACTCAAGCAAAAAGTGAAAACCACAGCACACTACTGAAAGTACTATTTCGTGCCACTGTGATTCAAAGAAAAGAAGTGCAGATCCGCTTATTTTAATAAATTATGCAGACCAATGGGGCAGGAAATTACTTTTTATACGATAAACCCACTAACCCAAAGTCATGATGGGCTAGTGTCGTTGCAGAACGATCAACACGAATCCAAATGCATCAATGCGCATCGGTTGAAGAGGCGGAATCACCATCATCTTCTTTATAGATAAATTTCGGCATTTCTAGACCAAAATAAATCGCAATCAGACGTAAAGAAAAACCAAAAATTAAGGTAGAGATCACCGTCAGTTCCAGTGACAGTCCGATTTCCTGACAAAACCAGTAACAAATCACGGCCACAAAGGAAATACTGGCATACAGTTCACGGCGGAACACCAAAGGTACATCATTACACAGAATGTCACGCAGAATACCGCCCGACACGCCTGTCATAATCCCTGCAACAGCAGAAACCACAAAACCATGCCCCATCGACAAGGCAATTTGACAACCAATAATGGTAAAACCAATCAGGCCCAAAGCATCGAGAATCAGGAAGATATTGCGTAAATGACGCATCCATTTAGCAATCAGAATAGTAAACAACGCGGCACAGCAGGTCAGCACTAAATATTCAGGATGTTTAACCCACGTCAAAGGATAATGCCCCAGCAATACATCACGTACCGAACCACCACCGAGTGCGGTCACACAAGCAATCAGAATGACCCCAAACCAATCCATACTACGTCGACCCGCAGACAATGCTCCAGTCATGGCCTCAGCCGTAATCGCAATAATATAAATTATGGTCAGTAACATCGCCCTGCTCTTCCATTGAAGGGTTAAGATGCGGCTTATTCTAAGCCAATTCTGGACAGAAGGTTATAAAAATTGTGCGCAACATTGCTTAAATTTCTTGCCTGAGCCACAAATACAGGGCTGTTTCATGGTGATGACTTGTTCCGTGGTCGGATCTAGGAAATACCATTGCTGGGCATGTTTTACAAAATGTGAAATTTCATGATGCGTCTGTGCCTGCTGACCATCATGATAATGCGCTTTAAATTCGACCTGCGCATGGGTTTTGTCCAGTTTTTCCTGTGCTTGCACCACTTCCAACCCCAGCCATTGATTGGATTCACTCCAAGCTTGAATTGCCGGAATATCTAAGGCTGACTGCTGCCCCAGTGCTGTGGTCTGCACAATATAATTGATCTGCTGTTTGGCAAAAGCACTATACCGTGAACGCATCAACTGTTCAGCCGATGCCGCGTGACGCTGGCCGAAATGCAAAGGTTGGCAACAATCGGCATACAACCCTAAGCCACAGGGACATTGTTGTTCTGACATAAAATTTCCAAAAAAAAAGCCTGCTCTAGCAGGCTATTTTAACTGAAGTTGCAGCAAGACTTTGGGTTGAATTAATCGTCTTTCTCAGCCACATTCTGCGGAATGACATGTACTTTCTCGATTTTATGTCCATCCATGGTCACGACTTCAAATATACAACCATCCGCTTCGATACTCGAACCATTTTCAGGCAAACGCCCCAAATGGAACAGTAGATAGCCCGACAAAGTTGAATACTGTTCAGACTCATCTACCAGATCCTTGCCTAACAATAGCGATACATGTCGGATATCCGTCGACCCTTCTAAGATCAAGCTACCATCTTCCAGACTCTCTGCTGCCGTTTCCAGCTCATCTTCATCCGGGAACTCTCCAGCAATGGCTTCGAGCACATCAATCGGGGTGGCAATCCCTTCAATCGAACCATATTCATTCAATACAATTGCCAACTGTAATGGGGCTTGGCGTAACTGCTCCATCACCATCAAGACCTGAGCATTTTCATGCACAATCACTGGATCACGGAGATGCTTCTCAAAATTCAACACCCCAGTTTCGATGTATTCATTCATGACTTTATGCGTAAGCACCACCCCAGCAATATTGTCCAACTCACCATGCGCCACAATTAAACGCGAATGGGTCATACTCAGTAATTGCTCTTTAATCGCGGCTTCGTCTTCATCCAGATCCAGCCATTCTAGCTCTGGACGCGGCGTCATCACCGATTTCACAGGACGCTCAGCCAAACCTAGCACCCCCTGCACCATCACACTGTGATAGACCCCATTTTCCTGATTAAAGACTTCATCGGCAAAAGCACGCGTCGCCAGTACATCTTCATTTTGATGTTCAGGCGCATCGCTAGGATTCTTTCCACCCAACATGCGCAACACGGCAGAGGCGGTGCGATAGCGTAAATCGGTGGTGGTGACCATTTTTTCCTGATTTTTCTTCACCGTTTGATTCAGGAATTCAATCAAGACTGAGAAACCAATCGCAGCGTATAAGTAGCCTTTCGGAATATGGTAGCCAAAGCCTTCCACCACCAAAGAGAAACCAATCATCATCAAGAAACACAGACACAGAATCACAACCGTTGGATGCTTATTGACAAAGTCCATGAGCGGTTTCGATGCCCACAGCATAATACCAATGGCAATAATCACGGCAATCATCATCACCGAAAGATGTTTGACCATGCCCACCGCGGTAATCACGCTGTCTAAAGAGAACACGGCATCTAAAACCACAATCTGTACAATCACCATCCAAAAGGTGGCATGTACCGGGTTTTCTTCTTTTAATAAAGGCTTGCCTTCAATGCGCTCACGCAATTCCATGGTGCCTTTAAATAGCAAAAACACCCCACCCAACAGCAGAATTAAATCGCGCCCAGAAAATGGATGATCGAAAATATGGAACAATGGCGTGGTTAACGTGACGACCCAAGCGATGGAAGCCAACAGAATTAAACGCATCCCCAGCGCCAGAACCAGACCGAGAACACGCGCAGTATTGCGTTGTTCAGGCGGTAATTTTTCAGCCAAAATTGCAATAAAGACGAGGTTATCAATCCCCAACACAATTTCAAGTACCACTAGGGTGGCGAGCCCCACCCAAGCTGAAGGATCAGACATCCACTCAAAAATCATTGAATGTTCTCCTTCCAAGACAGGTCAAGGTAAAAATGCGAAGGCTGCATAAGCGATGCAACCAGTAAGCGATTCTCTGTTATTAGGGCAAAAATGTGTGTCCGTTTCGAGCGACAACAACCACGACTCATGTTGATTCATTTGTTGTAAAACAGAAACTCAGTATAGGCAAGATCAAGCATAAATTCATCTTTTTTTCAGCCGCCTATAGGACCCGTTCACTCAGCAGCAACAGAAACACTGCATCAGACACCCGATGCAACATCGCAGTGTCATATTTCTTGCATAAGCTAGAGCAGCCAACAAGAAAGTGATAAGGTGAAACAGAGAATGATGAATAGCGTATTAAAAATGACTGTAGAACATGAAAAATTAACTGTGAAAACAACTCAACCCTTAATTGCGCTTTATTGTGGTTCACGTTCTGGTAATCGGCCTATTTATAAGGAAAAAGCCATTGCACTGGCTGCTGCCATTGCAGAACAGGGCTTTGGTCTGGTCTATGGTGGCGCCAGTATTGGTTTAATGGGGCAAGTCGCAGACAGCGTGATTACACACGGGGGTGAAGCCGTGGGGGTAATTCCAGAATTTATGCTGGACTATGAAATTGCACATAATCAACTGACCGAATTACATGTGGTTCGAACCATGCATGAGCGTAAAGCCATGATGGCGGAACGTGCCAGTGCCTTTATTGCCCTACCTGGTGGCTTAGGCACTTTTGAAGAAATTTTGGAAGTTGCCACATGGGGTCAACTCAATCAGCATCAAAAACCCATGATGCTGTATAATGTCAATGGCTTTTATGATGCCTTGATTGCCCAGCTCGATCATGCAGTACAAGAAGGCTTTTTGCCCCCTCAACACCGTGCCAAACTGATTGTCTGCAACCATGCCGACCAGATTTTAAATGCTTTAAAGAACCTAAAATCCCCTGCGCACTTCGTAATTTAAACTCATTCCAGCCACAAAAAAAGCGAGCATCTTGCTCGCTTTTTACATGAAACAGGCTTTGTAAGCTTAACCCGAGATCTGTTGATACAGCCACGGCAAACCAGTCGCCAACAACACACTGACAGCCAAACCAAACATCAACTTCATGGCGTCTTTGCTGACATTACGCGAAGTACGGTATTTATTGACTTCAGCCAGATGCATCGACATCGCAAATTCACGACCAGCGAGCAAACCGAGGAAGACCCAAGTGGTACTCATTGGAATATTGCTCCACTCTTTGAAGACCAACAAGATTAAAGCGTACATGAAGTCGATAATCGTAGCTGAACGAATATCCGCAACCCCAGTTTTGGTATCGATGATGTTTTGAATGGCTCCACCACGGCGGTAAAAAATCCAGCCCAGCAACACCACAAAAACCAGAATACCGAAAATTAGGAATTCAAATGAAACCTGACGGGGTACATAGACAAAAATGTTGGCTAAATCTTGAATCAGCCACTGACTCCATAAAAAGGCAGTCGATACCCACTGTAACCCCACCCAAATATTTGAAGGTTCCTTATGACGGGTTTTATTGAGATAAATGGTAATCCCTTTTATAACAAAGCGATAAACCACAATCGCAGCCATAAAGGCAACCGCATAACCCATCATGGATTTGGTCAGCATTGAACTTAAGCTGCTTGGAGAAAAGATCGTCAGCACTAAAAAAGTGGTACTGACTGGAATCCCATAACGGGTCAGTAAAATCAATAAAATCGGTGGGACAATATACAGCCACGTAATGCCGGTTTCTGGGAATGGAATGGTTTCCAAACGTCCATAAGACGCATCCCCTGTACCTGAAGCATACCAACCATATAACAATACAACGATCAGAATACTGCTGGTATATAACCAAAGAACCCACCAAGGGCGGTGTGCATTGGAGGAAATAAAGGTCCCCAAAGTTTGTGGCACATCATTTCCGACAATTGAGTAAGCTGCTAAACAGAAGCCTACAATCATCAAAATCTCGATTGTCATAAAACCTTAACCCTTGTCAGTAAAAAAAGGCCCCCTGATGGGGAAGGCTCATAAATTATGACATTTTTATTTCATTTTAATGACATTATCATGACCAGCGTATCACCACCACCAATATGAATTTTTTTATCCTTAATTTTCATATTGTTAGTCTTTAATCTAAAGCCCATAAAATTGCGAAGCAATTGCCAACCCACCTAAGAATTAGCGCAAACTTCAGTACCAAATCTGCGACCTGACCCAAGTTCTCTGCGATTTTTTGAGCATTTTTAAACCGCTCTTTGCTATGATGATCTTCCAAATTTCATTGATTAATCACATATCCAATCTATGAGCCAGTCACCTGCACATCAAGCCTTACAACCTGAATACCGCTTGCTGGTTCTGTTGGTCTCGATTGGCTTTTTCATGCAAGCCCTCGACACCACCATTGTGAATACGGCCATTCCTGCGATGGCGGCCAATTTGCAAGAAGATCCGCTAAATATGCACAGCGTGGTGGTGGCTTATGTCTTGGCCGTCGCAGCCTGTATTCCACTCAGTGGCTGGTTGGCCGATCGTTTTGGGGTGCGCCATACCTATCTGGCGGCAATTATCATCTTTACTCTGGCTTCACTGGGTTGCGGGCTTTCGCAAAGTCTCAATCAACTGATCGGATTTCGCATTCTGCAAGGCATAGGTGGTGCCTTATTACTCCCTGTCGGGCGTTTAGCCATGCTCAAACTGATTCCCAGAGAACAGTTTTTATCGGCCATGAGTCTCATGAGTTTGGCAGGATTGATTGGTCCCTTAATCGGACCAACTCTTGGCGGTTGGCTCGTCGAGGTGACCACTTGGCACTGGATTTTCCTGATTAATTTACCCATGGGGCTATTAGGTATTGTGGTGACCTTAAAAGCACTACCGAATGCCACTGAGCCGAGTGTACAAGCTTTCGATTTTAGTGGTTTTCTTTGGTTAGTGCTGGCCATGGTTGGACTCTCCTTAGGCATTGAAAGTTTCGCCAATACAGCACATGGACATTGGCAAGGACTGGGGCTGGTCGGACTGGGGCTCATCAGCACCCTGATTTATGCCTATCATGCCCATAGCCATCGCAATGCCCTGTTCCGCAGTCAACTCTTTCAAAATCGCATGTATGCGATTGGGATCTTAGGCAACTTCTTTGCCCGTCTGGGTGGCAATGCCTTACCCTTTCTCATGCCCTTAATGCTGCAAGTGGCCTTTCAGTTTGAGCCTTTCATCACAGGTCTATTGATGATTCCTACAGTGCTCGGTTCTTTAGCCTCTAAACCTCTGGTTCGCCCCCTGATTCAAACATTGGGCTATCGGCGGGTGCTGATTATCAATACTCTGCTGGTGGGGAGCTGTATTGCCAGCTTTGCACTCACCACCGCTGACACGCCATTGTGGCTGCGCACGCTACATTTCTTTGTGTTTGGCTTACTGAATTCGACTCAATTCGTTGCCATGAATACCTTTACACTCAAAGATCTTTCAGCACAAAATGCCAGCAGCGGCAACAGCTTTCTGTCTATGATTATGATGCTCTCGATGACCATTGGCGTTGCACTGGCTGGAACCTTGGTAAATCTGTTTACGGCTCACTATGGCGTTGCACAGGTTACCAGCGCATTCCATCTGACCTTAATCTGTTTGGGAGCCATCAATATCATTACCGCAGCGATTTTCTGGCAAATTCCAAAACATCATCACGGATGATGCCTTACTAAAATCGGGATATCGTCGTGCTAAGCATCGGGTTATCATAGCAACACTGAATCAGATCAATAGACATATGAGTAAACCGACACGCAGCAAAA
Source organism: Acinetobacter sp. GQ146 (assembly GCF_059758585.1). Taxonomy (NCBI): domain Bacteria; kingdom Pseudomonadati; phylum Pseudomonadota; class Gammaproteobacteria; order Moraxellales; family Moraxellaceae; genus Acinetobacter; species Acinetobacter sp. GQ146. Next base: position 11,996 of record NZ_JCAXDV010000011.1, on the reverse strand, counting down.
AATCCAACTCCTTGATTGCATCCTGCCTAGGACTGGCTACATTTGGTCTTGCCGTTGTACTTTATGTTTTTATTTTTCATCAAAATCCTGCCTCTGCTCAAGAATTTCCAGTCCAAGGCTTTGATGTCTCACATCATCAGGGCGAAATTAACTGGAAACAAATTCCACGAAAAAAATTCCAGTTTATTTATTTAAAAGCCACAGAAGGGGGCGATTTTAAAGACCGCAAATTTCAGGACAATTGGCTGCAAGCCCGCGAGCAAGGATTTTTAGTGGGTGCTTACCATTTTTATCGGCTCTGTCGCGATGGCAACATTCAAGCTCAAAATTTTATTGAAACCGTGCCCAACAAACCCGATGCACTGCCGCCTGTGATTGATCTGGAATATGACAGTGCCTGTATTAATACCTATACCAAAGAGCAACTACTGGCTGAAATTCAGGTCATGCATGACCAGTTGCAGCAGCATTATGGCAAACAACCGATTTTCTATATTTCCAAAACGTTCTATAACATTGTGTTGGCAGGTGAATTTAAACATACGCCACTTTGGGTTCGTGAATATCAAGGTCAACCCGAACTCAAAGGCAATCCCCAATGGACCTTCTGGCAACATAGCAATCAAGGCAAAATTCAGGGAATCACTAAACCAGTCGACCTGAACGTCTTTCATGGTTCAGTCTATGACTGGGACATCTTCTTACAGAAAAACGGACTGCAACCTGTTCGCCCAACTACACCATAATGACGGCCAATACGGCGTCTTGCGTTCTAGACGTCATCGTCTGTCGTACAGCTGTGCCCTAAGCTATTCTGCCGCAGAAGATCATGGCATACTCACAGACTGAGGTAGCATGATTGAAACGATATGAGAAAAATCATACATATTGATATGGATGCCTTTTTTGCATCGGTGGAGTTAAGAGATCGTCCCGAACTCCAGCATTTGCCTGTCGTTATTTCATCACATCATCCGCGCGCTGTGATCGCTGCAGCCTCTTACCCTGCCCGCCAATTTGGGCTGCGCTCCGCCATGTCCATGAGCCAAGCCAAAAAGCTGTGTCCTCAGGTCGTGGTCATCGAACCCAACTTTAATAAATATCGCGACGTTTCGGCTCAGATTCACACCATCTTTCAACGCTATACCACGCTGATTGAGCCACTCTCCTTAGATGAAGCCTATTTAGATGTCACAGAAAATCTATATCAGCTTCCCAGTGCCACCGAAGTGGCGCAGCGGATTCGTGCTGAAATTTTTCAGGTGACCGGTTTGACTGCTTCTGCTGGGGTTGCACCGAATAAGTTTCTGGCGAAAATCGCCTCGGACTGGAACAAACCTGATGGCCTCTGTGTGATCAAGCCCAGCCAAGTACAAAGTTTTATTCAAAATCTAGCCTTAAAAAAAATTCCAGGCGTCGGTAAAGTCACCCAAGAAAAATTAAAGCAGATGCAACTGAAAACATTGGGAGATTTACAACAGATTGATGAAAATACCCTGATTCACCACTTTGGCAAATATGGACGACAACTGTTTTTATATGCGCAAGGAATTGATGAGCGTCCCGTACAGACCGAACGTGAACGGCAACAAATTTCTAAAGAAACCACCTTCGATCAAGATTTTAGCTTGGCACAGTGCCAGCCTTATTGGGCTAAGCTGGCGCAACAAGTTTGGGAAAGTTTGAATAAAAAACACCTACTCGCACGCGGCGTGACCGTCAAATTGAAATTAAAAAATTTTCAGGTTCTACAGCACAGTAAGAGCTTTAAAACCCCCTTACAGCGTTTGGAAGACTTGCTGCAAGTGTTGGTAAAGTTACTGAATGAAATGCATATTCCCAGCAACTATGAGTTCCGATTGATTGGTGTCGGGGTCTATCAATTAAGTCCTGATGATGCACAACCGCAATTGAGCCTGTGGTAGGCACTGCATTTTTGTTGTTTTTTTAGGCAAAAGGATAAAAATACAACAATTAGCTCTACACTTTTTTTATTTTTAGGTTAACCTAGTTCACGCGATACATTATCCATGTAAACGCTGAGATGCTGAAAATCACCTTTACTTTTAGCATATTGTCCTGTGATGAGTGCGACGATCCAATCCCCGTATTACAGGACAACTCTGAACATCAACATGGGTTATGTCTATTCCCCCGATAACTTCCTCGCATTTAAATCCCGCTCTTTTTTCCCATTAAAACTCGAAATTCTTGCTTAGAACCCGCTAAACATCAATATGTCCGCTAGGTTGTGACCATAAATCCCCATTTGCAGATGAGATCGAATCACGTAAACTGCTTGTTCTCTTTACATCATGGAAATCACATGACGGTTCAACGTTTACATGTCGAAAAGCGTTTTTCTGAAATTGCTATTTCAGGCAACTTGGTTCATCTCGCAGGGCAATTGGCTGCAGATACAAGTCTGGATATTAAAGGTCAGACTCAACAAACTTTAGACATTATTGACCGTTTTCTGGCCGATGCAGGTACAGACAAACGTCATATTCTGTCTGTCATGATTTTTCTAAAAGACATTGAAAATGACTATGCAGGCATGAATGAAGTCTGGGATGCTTGGTGTGCCGATATGCAAGCCCTACCACGAACCTGTGTAGAAGCAAAAATGTATACGCCTGATGTATTGGTCGAAATGACCGTGGTCGCTGTACGCCCCGAATAATCTGATACCGACAAACGCGAATTGATATTCGCGTTTGTTTTAACCCCAGACTTTTAACTTACGCTTTTCATGATAAAAATTATATTTTTTTAATGAGGTATCTAATTCTTGTGCCTCTGTCTCATGCCAGTCTTTACGTAATTCACCAAAAAAATCGCGTCGAATTTGCTGATACGTTGGCACTTCATCATAACGAATCACACGATAACCCGCCATGGCCAGCAACGCATCTTTATACTGTTTCTGCTGCAAACGCTTTAAAACATTGGGGTCATTCAAACCAATAATCGCCACAATTTGATGTGATGCATCAAGCACCACAAAATCCGCCAATAAATTCCGATACTTATTGCGAGTACGGCTGTATTTAGTGGTGATTAAAGCATCATAGGAAACCTGCGCCAAAATAGTATGCGTCGGCAAGGTTTCTTTTAGACGAGCAAACGCCAGCTGTTCATTCAAACTGAACACTGCACGCCGCTTAAGCACACTATCCTGTTGTTTTGACTGGTTATTCAGACCTTTAAACACCATAAAACTAAACAACAATAGGAGACCAATCAGTAAATACATACTCATACATTTATTCCTTTAATCTTTTCTTATAATCCTGTGGCTTTATATCGATTTTTTTTGCCAGTCATCGATTATAACGCCGCTTTTGTTATTTAAACGTTCAAGTGAAAAAAATACATTCATCTTGACGAAATTATTATAAAAAACTGACTACACATCACTTGACGAGAGATATCTTATGGAGATGCTGTTTAGACACATCTAGCCTCAGTCCAATCACTTTAGCCTAATTTTCCTGCCAGATGCAATTCATCTTAAGTCTTGGGTTAAATAATTCCGACGAATAGAAGCCAAAAAAAAAGACGCCGAAGCGTCTTTTTTAATCCATCTTAAGCTTTCGCTTTCGGATTTTTTCTTTTCTTGGCTGCATTGGCATTAAACGGACGTTTCTCGCCTGTTTCACGTGGCGGTAAACCCGTATGTTGGGTCAAGACTTGTCCTTTTTTCGGACGGTTATTTTGACCTTGAGAGTTCGAATTGCGTGTCGCAACCGTGCTGGTTCGTTTCTGTGAATCACCCGCAACCGTAGAGTTTTTCTTACGTGCCGATTTATATTCACCCTCGGTTCCCTGTGGTTGATAGGTTGGAATCAAATGCTGTTTTGAATTACCAATTAGGTCAGCACGCCCCATCTCCTTCAATGCTTCACGGAGTAATGGCCAGTTGTTTGGATCATGGTAACGTAAGAAGGCTTTATGCAAGCGACGACGTTTTTCACCTTTCACAATGTCAACATCTTCGGTGTAGCGAGCCACCTTGGCCAATGGGTTTTTACCCGTATGATACATGGTGGTTGCCGTTGCCATTGGCGATGGATAGAAGGTCTGAACCTGATCGGCACGGAAACCATTTTTCTTTAACCACACCGCAAGGTTCATCATGTCGTAATCGGTGGTGCCTGGGTGCGCTGCAATAAAGTAAGGGATCAGATATTGCTCTTTACCGGCTTCTTTACTGAAACGATCAAACATCTGTTTGAAACGGTCATAAGTCCCGATTCCCGGTTTCATCATCTTGGACAATGGACCTTTCTCGGTATGCTCAGGCGCAATTTTGAGATAGCCACCGACGTGATGCTGAACCAGTTCTTTCACATATTCAGGGTTAAGTACAGCCAAGTCATAACGTAGACCCGAACCAATCAGAATCTTTTTCACGCCTTTAATTTCACGAGCTTTACGATACAACTGGACTAAAGGTGCATGGTCGGTATGTAAGTTCTGACATACGCCTGGATAAACACAAGACGGCTTACGACAGTTCTTTTCAATTTCTGGGTCTTTACAATGCAGGCGATACATGTTGGCCGTTGGACCACCCAAATCCGAAATAATCCCTGTAAAGTTCGGCGCAGTATCGCGAATTTTTTCAATTTCGCGCAGAATCGATTCTTCCGAACGGTTCTGAATAATACGCCCTTCATGTTCGGTAATTGAACAGAAGGTACAGCCACCAAAACAGCCACGCATAATGTTGACTGAGAATTTGATCATATCAAATGCAGGGAAACGCGCATTGCCATAAGCAGGATGCGGTAAACGGGCATACGGTAAATCAAACACATAGTCCATTTCTTCCGTGGTTAACGGAATCGGCGGTGGATTAATCCAGACATCTCGCTCACCATGACGCTGAACCAAGGCACGTGCATTACCCGGGTTGGTTTCCAAATGCAAAATACGGTTGGCATGCGCATACAACACCTGATCATTTGCCACCTCTTCAAACGATGGCAAACGAATCACTGCAAGTTCACGCGGTGGTAATTTGTGTTTAATTGCTTTCGAAGGTGCCGCTCTGAGCTGGACGATTTGCGTATCGGCATCCAGTTGGTCGCCTTCACGCACGATCGGATTGGCGACAATTTCTTTTTGAAAATCTTGATATTGTGCTAAAGAGTTGCCTTTTTCTTTTTCAACTTCACAGCCATCAATATCTTCGGTCATCACATAAGGGTTGATGATCGGGTCAACACGACCAATCGCATCGACATCATTTGAAGCAATTTCAACAAACTGCGCTTTAGAGGCACGATTATGTTTATTCACAATAAAAGCAGTCCCACGAACATCGGTAATTTCGTGGATTTTTTCACCTCGGGCTAAACGGTGCATCACTTCAACAATTGAACGTTCACCATTGCCATACATCAATAAATCGGCTTTCGAATCCATCAAAATTGAACGACGAACTTTATCTGACCAGTAGTCATAGTGCGCAATACGACGCAATGAGCCTTCAATCCCGCCGAGTAACACAGGCACATCCGGGAACGCTTCACGCACACGTTGGCAATAGACTGTTGCGGCACGGTCTGGACGCTTGTTGGGAACATTGTCTGGTGAATAGGCATCATCGGAACGAATCTTACGATCAGCCGTGTAACGGTTAATCATCGAGTCCATGTTGCCTGCCGTCACCCCCCAAGCAATATTCGGTTTACCCAAAACACGGAATGCATCCGCATTGGTCCAGTCGGGTTGTGCAATAATCCCGACACGGAAACCTTGTGCTTCTAAAGTACGGCCAATAATGCCGGAACAGAATGACGGGTGATCAATATAGGCATCACCACAGACCAAAATAAAGTCGCAACTATCCCAACCGAGTTGATCCATTTCCTCGCGTGACATCGGCAAAAATGGTGCGGGTTCAAAACATGACGCCCAATATTTGTCGTAATCAAACAACGCTTTTGGCGCAGTCTGCATGGTATAAGCAGTAGACATGGCTAGCAATTCTCGGCTGGCAGATGGAAGATCCAAAAATAGATCAAAGATGAAAGCCGATCATTTTACCATGAATTCCACTCATCTTGCTTGATTAAAATATATACAAAAACAAGCATCTAAAAATTAATCATACTTTGAAAATTAAAGCCCTGTGCATTCAATGCATAGCACGCTTGACGATTAATCCACATACAAAAACCACCCTTTCAATTGCCGAAGCATCTAGCAGGTGGTCTGTTTTTTCGAGTAAGTCTAGAATGTGTGATTAATTCACGACTGAACGTTTAGAGGTCTGTATTGCAGCCTGTTCTTGGGAAGCCCCATCCACCGATGCTTTTAGATTCACCATAAACACCGCCAATGCAGCAATCACGCCTGGAATTGCAATCACCAGAAAATTCATTTGATGCGGCAACTGTAACGTCAGCAAAGCACCCGTCAAGATGGGACCGACAATCGCACCGATACGGCCAATGCCCGATGCCCAGCCCATACCTGTAGAGCGAACTGCTGTTGGGTAAAACTGAGCCACAAAGGTATACAGTAAAATTTGTGAACCAATGGTGGCAGCGCCAGCAATCGCAATCAAGCTATACAACACCGCTTGCGGGCTATTAAAACCCAGTAGGATCAAGGCTAAAGCACCTACGGTAAACATAATGCTAAGCACTGGTTTAAGATGAAAACGATCCGCCAAAGCCCCACCGCCAATTGCACCGACCATACCGCCAATATTCAAGGCAAACAGGAACAACATACTGGCACCCAGTGAATAACCCGCCTGAATCATTAATTTTGGCAACCAGCTACCCAATGCATACACCATCAATAGGCACATAAAGAAAGCCACCCAAAACATCAAGGTACTGAACAGGCGACCTTGCTGGAACAAGGCACGTAAAGGGGCTTCATCGCCCGCAATCACATCATTTAACACAAACTGGGTGTCTGCATGGATTGTTTGTTCAGGGCTGATTTTTTGCACAATGTGACGAACTTGTTCTGTTGCACCTTTTTTGGTTAAGAACATTAAGGATTCTGGTAAAAATTTCCAAATGATAGGTAAGGCTAAAAAAGGCACGCCCGCAATGATGAACATGATTTTCCAGCCATAATCTGTGACCAACCATGCTCCCAATAAGGCTGAGGCCATGCCACCAATCGCATAACCACTAAACATCACTGCCACCAAAGTACTACGAATACGTTTCGGCGCATATTCAGTCATCAAGGCCACTACATTCGGCATCACCCCGCCAATACCTAAACCAGCCAGAAATCTTAAGATGCCAAATTCAACAGGCGATGAAGCAAAGGCCCCTAAAAAAGTAAAACCACTAAAGATCGCGACACAGATCATAATGGTTTTCTTCCGCCCCAATTTATCCGACAGGGTCCCGAAACTCATGGCGCCAAACATCATCCCAAACAATGCCGTACTGGCAAGTAAACCCGCCTGTACCGAGCTCAGCCCCCACTCCTGCATCAGTAAAGGCAAGGCCACGCCATAAATGACCAAGTCATAACCATCAAAAATAATAATCAGTAAACACCAAATCAAAACACTCCAATGAAAGGGTGTAAATTTGGCTTCATCAACCACCGTATTGATATTCAAGTTTTGCGTACCCATGCTTCACCTCCAAGCTGTGAAATCGTCCAAAATTAGACCTCCACAATGCGGTAAAGCTGCTTTATTGTCCAAAACCGATTACATATATAGATATGCTGCAAAGGTATGCAATTACTTAATTATTCACGTTTTTATCATGTTCAAGATATGAAGCATACGATGCTTAGGTATGCTTCACCCAGTTACACTCGGAAAACCTGCTGCATCTGCTTAATTTAACAACAAGAAAAAGATTGGAATACGTATGCTTATTTGCATGATTGTTGGCCGTGTTCATGAAGGCCGAACTGCGATTAAAGTAGCCAGCTGGGTCAATGACTGTATCCCGCGCTTGGCATGCAATGAGCTTAATTAAGTTAATGGATCTAAAACCATCGGACTTACCCTTTTTTGTAGGTTCACATCGGCCTGCGACAGGCCCTTATGATCAACCGAAACAACAACAATAGGCAGATAAAATTGCCTTAGTTGATGGCTATATTTTTATCAGTCCTGAATATAAACATGGTTATAGCTTGGTACTGAAAAATGCTTTGGACTATGTGGAGGGAAAGAATGGCAAGCGAAGCCTGCTGCATTCACCAGTGATGGTGCGATGTATGGTTCTCGCTCAGTCAGTCAAATCCGTCCAATCACTTCCAGCTTCGGCATGATTGATCCGAATGCCGTATTAGCAATACGCGATATGTTAAATGTAATGAACAACAAAGTTTTGAAGCAAATGAATTTGAAGTGCAAACACTGGCATCTCTGCTAGATAAGCTGCTTCAATATGCATCACGAGGCTAAATCACAGAGTATTAATGCTTTTAAAGATAAGAAACCCTGTGCCACAGCGTTTCTTATCTTGATTTGATGCTTATTGGCAAAATTGTTAACTCGACTCTAATGACCTATTGTTACTATCTCGATCTAAAATCTGATATTGATCACTCAATACCTGAGGTTTAGGGCTGGATCTCCTTGCTTAATCGATTGAATGTTTCAGTTAAAATGTCCTCCCTCTTGCTGCTTTGAATTGACGCTAATCATGCCCGTCGTCTCCATTTATATGTAGGCAGCCTTCCCCACACTTGTGGTAGAGGCGATTGTAGATTTAAACCCGTTCAATAAATAATATCGATTGATTTTCCATGGATGGGCTGGTGGACAATCATAATGAGGAATAACGACATTATAAATTGCTGGAATTCTTCGCCAAATGATGGAAAGCCGTCGTGAATTGAGGGTTATTGTTGTTCCCATGAGGATATCCTCTTGTCGCTCCTTTTCACGCTTAAATTGCGTGAATTATTCATGCTTAATCAGTTAAATCTCCTGAGGTGAATGAAATAGAAATAAGAAAAAAACAAGGCATTCGTCTATATCAACACCCCTATTTTTGTATAAATTTCACTCAATATAAGCCTGACTCAAGCAACAATCAAGCGTAGACAATTGCTACATTTTGAGACAGAGTGTGCCGTATTTTCCGGTTTCATCTGCAAGTATGAACTGAGATGAACTTCTAAAGCGCAAGCTGATATCTTTGTTTACACTTTGATCCGTTTAAATAAGAAATGAACCATGTCTGGAAAAAAATAACTCGAACTCCCAGATTGAGGCTTGCGTAAAGCACCAGCATAAAACGATGCCACCAGCTAAATTAAAGTCCGATACCTTTCAATAGGCAAACGGCAAGAGGTTTCAATACGATTTCGGTGATTGAACCCAAGCAGCCCAAAGCGTTAATATTAAATTAAACAGCGTAATGACCGCACGCTTACGCTTATTCACTGTCATTAAAAAAATTAAAGGCACTATCCCCACCAGCATCATTAACAGAATCCCCTGAGATAATAACGATTCAGAAAACATCCATAAATCGATTAATACTGCAACCCAGCCCCAAATCGCTACAGCAATTAGTGCGCCACGACCATGCCAGCCCTGATGCTCGTCATAACGTGCACCGATTTCCCCCTCCTGATGTGGAATAACCAAGGAACCAGCGAAAAAAAGCGTCAATGACAAAATAAGCAAACCGAGAAACTCGGGCAAAGTCCAGATCCGAATTAAATTTGGAAGCTCAATAATGGCCCACAAATATTGAATCTGCCAAATGAAAATACAGGCAGCCCAAGTGAGTGGTATCCAATCTAAGGAAGAATCCCGTCGTGATCTCACCAATAGGGTTGTATCAGAACAAAGCCGGGTGATCCCCAAACTCAAAATAATGGATGGGGCAACCCAAACGGCACGAAAAGCAGATTCAGCGGACTGTAGTTCCACGTGCAAAATCTCCAAATATCTTTAATTATATGAACACTTATTTTTCTTCTTTAACAACTTTAACTTAGCCCATATTCCAAGCCAAAACAATCTGATTCAGCATATCACCCATATGGGCAACTGCAAAAAAAAAACACCCAAATCTTTTGATTTGGGTGCTTTTTTGCTGGATTCTTAAGGGCGCAAACTAAAGGCTCTAGTGCTCTAAGCTCTATTTACCTCCAGACCAAATTTGGCAGAATCCATATTCAAATGCACGGCTTAAGCTTTCGCCGCCACAGAAGCACTATTTTTGATCTTCTCGATGTCAGTTTCATCCATAATCAATGCCACAGCAATTGCAGTAATCAAGACTGGTAAACCAACTGCCATGAAATTGAAATGAGCTGGCAAATTCATACCAAGCAAAGCCCCAATTAAAATCGGACCGACAATTGCCCCCATACGACCAATCGCTGATGACCAACCGATGCCTGTCGAGCGTACCGCCAATGGATAATATTGCGCCACATAGCTATATAACAACATTTGCGAACCAATCGACGCTGCACCCGCCAAAAATACCAGCATGTAGAGCAAGAACTGATTTGTTTGAAAGCCCATCAAGCTCATAACAATCGCCCCCATAATGCCTAAACACATCAGCACAGGTTTTAAGTGGAAACGATCCGCCAGTACACCACCACCAATAATGCCAACTACAGCACCAACATTCATCGTCATCATGAACATTAAGCTATTACTCATAGAATAACCCGCAGCCATCATCAGTTTTGGCAACCAACTGCTTAGGGCATACATGGTGAGTAAACAGGTAAAGAACGCCAACCAGAACAACAACGTGTTCATCGCTCGACCACGTTTAAACAGGCTCACCACATTCGCCGCTTCTGGCTCACTGGTTTGATGTAATGCAAAAATTGTATCGTTCGTGATTGTTAATTCTGGTGCTAAACGGGCCACGATTGGGCGGGCTTGTTCTTGCTTATTTTCTTTCACAATAAAAGTTAAAGATTCTGGTAAGAATTTCCAGATCACAGGCAGCAAGAATAAAGGAATCCCCGCGATAAAGAACATAATCTCCCAGCCAAAAGTTGGCGTAAAAGCAGCTCCCAATAATGCTGCCATCACCCCACCAACGGCATAACCACTGAACATCGTAGTTACCAGAGTACTACGCATGGTTTTTGGAGCATATTCTGAAGTGAGTGCAACCAGGTTAGGCATGACCCCGCCAATCCCTAAGCCTGCTAAAAAGCGTAAAATTGCAAATTCAGTAGGATTCGAGGCAAAACCGCCAGCAAAAGTTAAACCACTAAAAAGTACGATACAAATCATGATGACTTTCTTACGACCAATTTTATCGGCCAAAGAACCGAAGGTCATTGCACCAAACATCATGCCTGCTAGTGCAGTACTGGCGAGCATACCTGCTTGTACAGCACTTAAACCCCACTCATCCATCAATAAGGGTAAAACCACCCCATTAATCGCTAAATCATAGCCATCAAATAAAATAATCAGTAAACACCATGCTACGACATTAAAATGAAATGGCTTAAATTTTGCGTGATCAATAATATCATTTACATTAACTGCTTTAGCTGACATTACCCACCCCCTGTGAATCGATTGTTTCATTGCACTTTAACTAGCGCCCTTCGGTTTTTATAATCTGAAAATCCAGTTTAAACAGAAGTCATTCACTAAAGTAATTTAAGCAATATTCACATAATTTATACCAGTATAAAAATTCAACATTAGTCTAATTAACGTAAATAAATATAAGCCACGAAATATACATTTTATTAAGATATTGATATTTAATGATTTAATAAATTTTAATTATTTAAAAATAATCCACCACTTACGATATTTAAATCTATTATTTTAATAGTACTTAAATAAAAATTTAAAAAAATTAAACCCAAAAATTAATAAGATAAACCCATAAATCAAGACATGCTTAAAATATGCTAGAACCTAACCACATAATCAATTTTTAAAAGAATAATAACCAAATTAAAGTTCTTATTTTATTTAAAACCGAGCTTTTTATTTATATTGATTCGATTCCTTCTTATATTTATTAATTTCCGCT
>NZ_JCAXDV010000010.1:0-145341 GCF_059758585.1 Acinetobacter sp. GQ146 | reverse complement strand
GCATGTTTTTATAAATAATTTGACTGATGTTTATTTTTCAAACCGCATAATTCACAAGCCATTGTTTTTTAATATTAATTATTTTTAAATTTTTTCAATTTATTCCCCTCTTCACCATGTATTTAAATTTAAAGTATTGTTTTTAATAAATATATTTGTAGATCACCCTTATTATTAGCCGCTATTTTAGTCAACTTGACTTTTATTCCATCAACTTATGCTGTTTATGTGATCACAATTCAAATTTACACCTCATTTTTCATCATTGTCTTATACCAAAACAAAAAAACAGCCATCCTTTTACAAGAATGGCTGTGTCACAGCTAAGATGATCTCTAGAACTTCATACTGATGCGTGCCCAGTAGTTACGTCCTATATTGTTGAATTGTTCTGTTGCAGCATAACCAAAGCCTGAACTCCCCAATTTATTCAAATGTTCGGCATAGTTCTTATCAAAGACATTATCAATCCCCACAGAAAGATCGATCCCTTTTTGTAAATTATAGGTGCCATTTAAAGACAATGTGCCAAAGCCTTTACTATCTGCGACATCGTATCCAATGATATTGCCTTCACGGTAACTAGTGCGATCTTGTGCTGCGACCACACGCCAGAGTAAACCGAGGTTATATTTATCTTGTACGTAACGTAGGTTAAAGCGTCCTTCCAAGGGTGCAATTTGCGGTAATGCAGTATGATCGGTAGTATTTTCTCCCCAAGCATACATCGCACTTAAATCTGCCTGAATTTGATCCGTCAACTGGTATCCTACACCAGCTTCTGCACCTGCAATGGTCGCATCTACATTACGGCTTTTGGCTTCAAGTTTACCCATCATGCCAGTAGGTGTGTATGCCACCAAAATATAATCTTGAATTTGACCCGCATAAGCCGAAGCCCATGATTTAAATGCACCGTGCTCATATTGATAACCAATATCCAACTGTGCCGTTTTTTCATTCTCTAAATTGGCAAAGGTCGTACCTGTACTTTGATGGTATTTAGTACTAAACAATTCCCAATAATCTGGCACACGCTCTACATAACCCAAACCTGCATAAGTTTTAATGTGATCCGCCCATTGGCTTTCCAAACGAACAAAACCACTCGGCAAGGTTTCTTTGCGTTGAGTCTTTGTGGTGAAGTTATCAATTTTCGCCTGATCAACACGCGCACCCGTGACCAACTTATTCTGATCACTCAATTGATAGCTTAATTCACCAAAAGCTCCATAGGATTGAAAATCCATATCAGTCACTCGCGGCTTATCCTTATAGCTATTCATCATCCCTTTACGTGCACTGTGTTTATTATTTTGAACATCCAGTCCAGAAACTAAATTGATTCGATCCCAGTCTGTTGTCATTGCAGCACGTGAATTTAATGTACGGCGCGCAACATTAGAAGCCATAGGCATAGACATGCCTCCTGCAGGAGTAAACTCACGCAGACTAAAATTATCCATGACATGATCGTTATAGCTATAGTCCACTTGAGCTTCAACTTTCTTGATCACATCACTGAGGTTTTTCTTTTCAAGATGTAGTCCTAGACTTTCACGCGCAAATTTCAAACCATCCATGCTGCGTCCAGCATAAACCGCTTCACCATCGCTTTTGCCGCCCTTCAGTTCCACCCACGTATCTTTATTGGGTGTCCAACCGAATGCCAAATCCGCATTCCATTTTTCCCAGTCCGAAGGCACCGTATTGCCAGCTCCATCCTGATAACTATCGGCAACTGAACGGTTGGCATTTAAACGTGCATATTTGTTTTCATCCCCCACGGCAGTTTCAATATTATGATCTAAACGTCCATAAGAGCCTGCCATGACACTGGCTTGACCACGATATGGCTTATCGGAAGTGAGTTGTTCAGGTTCACGTTCAAATATGACGGTCGCAGCAGAACCAGTATGCGCATATTGCACCGTTTGCGGTCCTTTCACCACGGTAATTTTGTCGTAGCTTTCCGGTGAGATATAAGATGCTGGATTATCCATCCTTCCAGGACATGCACCCAAGTTTTCCGTGCCATCGGTTAATATTTTAATGCGCGAACCGAACATACCACGGAAAATCACATCCCCATTGGCACCGCCATTTTTAATTTGATTAAAACCGACAATGCTTTGCAAATAAGCAGCTCCATCTACTGCGGGAATTGGTTGTGTCGGTTGTTTCGGATCCGCATGTACAATTAAACCATTCGCATCATTACCTTGCTGGGCCGTCACCACAATTGGGGCAAGGTTTTGCTGTACGACCATTTCTTCCGCAAGAACGGTCCCTGAATAACATGCAACACAAATCGCAGCCGATAAAGGCTGTAACAAGAATTTTGGCTGAGCCATATCTATCTCTCAAATACATAAATAACACTGTGCTTAAGTCCAACGACCCAAGCGTAATAAAGCGGATTTATGCAAAAAGAGGCGGTGCCCGTCCCTGCGGAATCAGGAAGAGTTGTTGAAGAACAAACCAAACATGACGATAGGCCCGTTGCAACGCAATCAGACGAATCTGTATCCGATCAAGCACTGGCTTCACTTGAAGTTCTGGCGGTAAAACCAGATTGCCATAAACGGTACAGTACTGACATTGGTGATGGGCGTCGTGATGATCATGCATTGGTTGCTGATCGGTTTGTTCGACTTGATGATGGTGTCCATGCTGCATCATTGCACTGTGTGCAGGAGTCTGCATGGCAGAAGGAAGTAAAAGTGCACGCGTAATGGTTTCACAGACCGGAGCAACTTGATATTGCTTCGGCAGCAAAGGCTGTAAAAATACAGCGATCTGTAAAAATACTGCAGCACAGGCCAGCAGCAAACCACTACGAAAAAGCAAAAAATTATCATCCTGCAATTTGTGCCGGGCAAGTATAACAAAACCCAATCGAAATTGGGTTCATTCTTAAGGATGAGTGCGACTGAAAATCTATTTAGCCGCGCTTGACTGCAACTTTTTCCTTTTGACGCTGACGGGTCACTTTTTCGACCTTTTCACGTGCACGCTGGCGCTTCAATGGCGATAAATAATCAACAAATAATTTGCCGTTTAAGTGATCCATTTCATGCTGAATACAAACAGCGAGAAGTCCGTCCGCTTCTAACGCAAAGGATTGACCTTCAAGATTAATTGCCTCAATTTTTACGCGTGACGCACGCTCAACTTTGTCGTATATTTGAGGCACTGATAAACAGCCTTCTTCATACGGCTGGGTTTCTTCAGTCAATGGGGTAATTTTGGGGTTAATGAACACCATGGGCTGATCTTTATGTTCAGAAAGATCCATAACAATCAACTGAATGTGACGGTCGACTTGCGTAGCGGCTAAACCAATACCTGGCGCTTCATACATGGTTTCAAACATATCTGCAGCAAGCTGACGAATTTCATCAGTAACTTCTTCGACTGGTTGTGCAATGGTACGAAGACGGGGATCGGGGAAACTTAAAATAGGTAATAAGGCCATAAACGTCCTCACTTATGCCATTGATCAAAAAACCAAATGAAGGAATGCTTCATCAAAAAAATGTGTGTAATATCGTTATTATAACGCAAATTACGCACATAATTTTAGGAATTATGATAATGAAAAAGGTTTTGAAGGGCATGCCATCTTTTAGTGCCTTGGGGTTTAAACAGCAATTGCTGGCGCTGACTGTCGGCTTGGCAATCAGTGTTGGTTCTATCGCAGTGGTCGAAGCTGCACCTGCCCGTAACGTCAATCCACCTGCTCTCAAAGCAGGAGCACCGCATGTCTATGTGGTGAAAAAAGGCGATACGCTATGGGACATTTCTGGAAAATTTTTAGACAAACCTTGGCGCTGGCCGGAAATTTGGGCGAGCAACCGTCACGTGAAAAATCCACACTGGATTTTCCCCGGAGATAAACTTTTACTGTGTAGCTATCAAGGTAAACCTTTGATTGGTAAAGATGAGGGAGATGGCTGTGAAGGCATTATCCGTCGCTATACTGGCGGCACAAAATTACAACCGCAAGTCCGTGTTGAATCCCTGAATAATGCGATTCCTGTCATTCCATTAGAAAACATTAAACAATGGCTCGAGCATTCAACGATTGTGGCGCCAGAGTCGATTAACGATACACCTTATGTTCTGGGTACTGCCGATCAACGTGTTTTGGCAGGCAAAGGGCAAACTATTTATGCTCGCGGTAACGGCTTAGAAGTCGGGCAGCAATATGCGGTCTATCGTGAAGGCGAACCGTACACCCTGATGAATGAAAAGGGTAAAAAATATACTGCTGGCCTTGAACTCAATCAGGTTGCAACTGGCGTTGCGGTGGCAAGTGAAAATGACATCACCACCATTGAGTTAACGGACAGCTTTAATGCCGAGGTGCGTCGTGGTGACCGAGTACTTCCAGTCTATGATCCAATGCTCCCGACCTTGTTCTACCCGACCATGGCTGAAGATGTCACCGCAGGTGGGCAGATTGTGCGTGTCATGGGTTCAATTGGTACTGCTGCCAAGCACAGTGTCGTGACCATTGATCGTGGAAATTTTGAAGGCGTTCAAGTCGGGCATGTATTTAGCATTAACCAAAAAGGTGAACAGGTTCGCGATCCAAAAACCAAAGAAATGGTGCAATTACCAGGGCAACGTATTGGTAACCTGATGGTGTTCAAAACCTTTGATCATTTTAGTTTTGGCTATGTGCTCGATAGCTCATTGCCAATCAAAGTTGGAGCTGCTATTCAACCACCATTGATGGACGATTAATTCGGAGTACCTCATGCTGCAACCATTATCACAAGAGCAAATGGACACCATTACCTTGTGGTATTTGGTTCAGCATTCCCTCAGTAGTTTTTATAAACTTGAACAGCACTTTGGTAGCATTCACCAAGCGGTACAAGCAGAAAATTTACCGCAATGGTCCAATCTGGGTTTACATAAAAATCATCTTCAACGGGCACAGCAATTTTATAGCCCTGCCGAACAATCTAAGTTCCAACGTATTTTACAAGATATTCAGCACAGCAGTGATTTTATCCTGAGTTATCATGATCCTGAATATCCGCAGCAATTACTCCCATATAGCGATAAGCCCCCTATTCTGTTTGGACAAGGTCAGCGATCATTATTACGACAAGCTCAAATCGCGATTGTTGGTAGTCGCAAACCCAGTCCGCATGGCCGACAAATTGCTTATGATTTTGCCTACTATCTCAGTGAAAAAGGCTTTGTCGTGACCAGTGGCTTAGCCCAAGGCATTGATGAAGCAGCCCACCAAGGCGCTCTGCCGCATCAACGCACAATTGCAGTTATGGCCACGGGGCTGGATCAGACCTATCCGGCACAGCATCAAACGCTGAGACAACAGGTCTTGCAACAATCAGGGGCAGTGATCACGGAATTTTTACCGCACACACCCCCACTCCAGCACCATTTCCCTCGGCGCAATCGAATTGTTAGTGCCTTAAGTCTAGGCATCTTGGTGGCGGAAGCCAGTTTAAAAAGTGGCTCACTGATTACCGCCAAGCTCGCTGCTGAACAGGGCAAATTAATTTTTGCTATCCCCGGACATATCTATAGCGAATCGCATCAGGGCTGCCATCAACTGATTCGGGAGGGCGCGATTTTGGTCGATCATCCAGAACAGATCCTTGAAGATGTGGCTTTGCCAACTCAATGGCAGGCTCAGCAACAGATACCTGCCGTATCACATATAACAACGCCCGTGACCGAAGCCCAAGTACCAGAACATCTCAGCAGTCTCTATGCACAATTAAACTGGAGCGGTCTTGCCTTAGATCATTTGGCGCTACAACTCCAGCAAGATGCAGCAACTTTGACTGCACAGTTGATGGAGTTAGAGCTTTTAGGATTATGTGTGCAACAATCTGGGGTATATTTGCGTTGTCGTCCTATTCAATAAGGTTCAGAATAAGCCTTTGCTCAAATTAGGACACCATCATGATTACCACCTCTGTTGCTGAAGCAGCCGCCATGTTAAAAAACGGACAGGTCTTGGCATATCCGACAGAGGCCGTGTGGGGCTTGGGATGCGATCCCTATAATGAAAGTGCATTTAATGAAATCTTAAGACTCAAGCAACGCCCAATTGAAAAAGGGGTGATTCTACTGGCTGGCCATATTTCCCAAGTTGAACATCTGCTGACGGGATTAAGCACAGAGATGCGAGAGCAAGTGATCGCGTCTTGGAGCAATGCCAATCCGACTGAACGCGCCACAACCTGGTTACTGCCTGCCAGTGCAGATATTCCCGTTTGGATTAAGGGCAATCATCCTAAAGTTGCGATCCGTGTCACGACCCATCCATTGTGTGTGGCCTTATGCAGTGCATTTAATGGTTTTATTGTCTCGACCAGTGCCAATCCTGCTGGGCTGGAACCTGCTCGCTCATTGCAACAAGCAAGTAAATACTTTAACAGCCAGCTGAACTATTTAAATGGTGATTTAGGCTTAAGCCAAGAGCCTAGCCGTATTTTAGATGCCGAAACCGGACAGGTTATCCGCGCATAAGTTTTATATGCAACAACATGAAATTTTAGACAAAAAAAAAGCTCAATCAAATAGGTTGATTGAGCATAAAAAGGATGTGTATTAATCACATCCAGAGGGTTCAAGAATCTCGCAGAACAATTGGCTAAACGCATTGTTAAGAAATACTTAACCATTCATTCGTGATGTGAACATTATCTAACATTTAAATCGAAAATACAAATAGATTATCTAACGCACGCTTTGGCTTAAATCCATGATTAAAATGTGAAATTTTTTCAAAAAGTCAAACTATCCTCCTATTTTTAAAATATTTTTAAATAAATAATCATTTGACAGTCGCATAAATAGCCCTTATAACTGGTAGTTTACTCCAAGAAAAAATTTCCTAAATTTTATTTGTTTGCCTATTTATTAATCAGTTTGGCAGCTTTAAGCACCGCATTTTTTTCCGCAGCGGTTTTCATTTGCGCCATACCAATTCCAGTAATAATAATAATCCCGCCTATACTATGCTGCATGGTCCAGATTTCACCTAACCAGAAATACGCCAAAACGGCAGTAAAAATTGGCATCAGGTTCATAAAAATACTGGTACGATTCGGCCCCAGTTTTTGTACGGCAAGCATCCACAGCCATGGGGCAATTAATGAGGCAAATAAGCCGGCATAAATAACACTGGCACTATTCTGCCGATCTAAAGCATCCAATCCCAGCCAAAGTACAAAAGGCAGATGATAAATTAAAGAAAATCCAATTTGCACATATAGGCTAATCATTAACGGGATTTTCAGCTGCCATTTTTTTAAAAAGACCCCATAAAACGCATAAAAGAACACCGCCACCACCATCAAGGCATCCCCCCAATGCCCGCCCAAATGCAATAAATTCTGCAAATTGCCTTGTGCAATTACATACAGCAATCCTAAAAAGGAAATGAGACCACCCATGATCGCGAAAAGATTGGGACGTTCTTTTAAAATCAGCATGGAAACCAAAATCGTGAAAATCGGGATAAAGGCATTCACAATGCCCATATTGGTTGCTGTCGTATAATGGGCAGCACTGTATGCCAATCCTTGATAAAGCAGCATCCCAAATGCACTGAGCACAGCCAATTGCCGCCAATGTAGGCGTACCAGTTCTCGCTGTTGCCAGACTTTCGGCAACATAAATGGAGTAAGCACGATAAATGCCACCAACCACCGGTAAAAGCTGATACTAACTGGCGAAATATAATCGGCAACATATCGTGTGACTGCAATATTCAGAGCCCAAATAAAGACCGCAACAAGCGGTAATAGGATTGCGAATTTAACTGCTTGCCGTTGCTGCATGTTGTGTCACTCATCACATCTTGAGTCTATTATTTTCGCCAAAGTCTGAAATAATAAAAATACGGTTTTTCAGACATCAATACCGTGGTTATGCCATGTTTTATCTGGATTCATCTAAAATGCCCTTTACCCACAGGTTTAAGACGATGACTTTACCCTTATCAGCACTCATTGAAGTGCATGAATATTTCTATGAACAGAATGATGAAATTGCAGCGCATACTTGTATCTGGGGAGATTTCAATTTCAGCTTAAATGGCATTTTAGATTATGAAATTGAAAGCACGCACTACCTATCGCCCCCAAACTATGGACTCTGGATTCCCCCACACACCCCACATGCCTGTATCGCCCGTGAGGTGAAAACCACGCACTATATTTGTATTCACCTACATCCTCAGCTTTGCACCTTATTTTCTGTAGATACCAGAACCGTCGAAATTAGTCCTTTTCTGCGACATTTAATTAAGGAAATCCTGCGGCAGCAAAACGCAACGACTACGGCAGAATATGAACATTTATTGCAAGTGTTGCTCGACCAACTCTGTGCCGCCCCGGCCTATGAACATTATCTTCCGCAAACCCAACATGTTGTATTAAAGCCGATCTTGCAGCAATTGGCTGATCCAAATCGCTTTATACAGAGCCTGCCACAAATCCTGAATACCAGCTCCTTAACGGAACGACATCTGCTCCGTTTAAGCCAGCAAGAATTGCAACTGAGTTTAGCGGAATGGCGCAATCGAGCAAAAATTCTCTATGCAATTGAACAATTGCATGCTGGTTCTTCGGTCAAAAAACTGGCGTATGATTTGGGCTATCAACACAGTTCTAGCTTTATTGAGTTTTTTAAACGCTATACAGGACAAACTCCTGCACAACTACGTGACGCATAACCGCCGGCCATCTAATCTTTTTTCCGTTCAGTTGTAGGATTCAACTTGCAGTTCATCGCAATTCTCGTTACAACATGGAAACCCAATAAAAAATCAATGGATCTAGAGATGAGTCAGTCTGTTTATGATATTCCGGTGAAAACCATTCAAGGCCAAGACATTACCTTGAATCAATACCAAGGCAAAGTACTGCTGATTGTGAATGTTGCATCAAAATGTGGTTTAACCCCGCAATACGAAGGTTTAGAAAAACTTTATCAGCAACAAAAAGATCAAGGTTTAGAAATTCTCGGCTTCCCTGCCAATAATTTCTTGGCACAAGAACCCGGCAGTGATAGTGAAATTCAAGAGTTTTGCTCAGTCAACTACAAAATCGATTTCCCGCTATTTTCAAAAATTTCGGTTGCAGGTGAAGACAAACACCCGTTATACCAAACCTTAACGCAAGCGATTCCTGAGCGTATTGGTGAAGGACCTTGGTGGAAGGATCTCGTCGACTATGGCTTAACGCCAAATGAGCCACCAGAAGTCTTATGGAATTTCGAAAAATTTTTGGTGAATAAACAAGGACAGGTGGTAGCACGTTTTGCACCAGACATCACTGCCGATGATCCACGTATTCTAGAAGCGATTCAGGCCGAATTGCAGAAATAAAATTTCAACACAATGATCAGAAAGTGAGACGATCACTTTCTGATCATTGTGTGCGTTGTTTTACTTAATTTCTCCATAATTTTAATATTATTACAACACTAAATTCAAACTCACTCAGCGACTTACTGTTTTAATAACATGATCAGAACAAGATAAATAACATACAGGTAGATTATGAATCGTTTAGTACAAGCTGTTGTTTTGTCATTATCAACTGCATTGCTGGCTGCTCCTGCTTTTGCAGCACCGCAAAATTCGCAAGAGCATAAACAGCATGCGACTCAAAATCACAATGATGCAAATCATAAAGACATGCATCATGATGCCTCAAGTCATCATGATGCAAACAACAAAGCGAGCTATAACAAATCAGCTCGCCCATCAGCTGCGTGGAAACCGGGTAATCCAGTTCCAACACAATATCGTGGCAAAAGCTATCAAGTCGATCACACCAAATACAAAAAGCTCTACAAACCTGGCAAAAATGAACAGTGGATTAAGGTCAATGGTGACTATGTGTTAACGAACGTGTTAAACCACAACATCATTAAAATCATTCCAGGCATGTAATCCTCTGCCTTGCAAAAAAGAGTGCGATAGGCACTCTTTTTTTATGCACTGTACCTTTTTGTTGTTGCTTTGCAGCCTGACTTTAGAAAGTGAAGTACCCGTCCTATAATTGCTTTCCAGCGATATACCCCTAGATTGAGATTCAGCAAGATGATGAAAAAACTTCTGCAAGGCGCCTTACTTCCTTTTGCCATTTTTGCGGCAGGAATAAGTTTGATCGGCTGCGATCAAGCCTCTGATGAGAATCACGCATCTCCTGATACCTCAAATGCCCAAGAAAAAATCACGATACAAACAGATGAGGGAAGTTCGGAATTAAAAAGTGGCAATATGCTCTATGTGGTGAGTGATGTCGCAGATCTGCAATTGAAGGCAGGCGATTATGTACAACAACTTAAACAGACCCAAGCAGATTTAAAACACGCCTTACAAGCGCAAGATCCTGAATCCGTGCAAACTGCTGTCAATGCATTACGTCAGCAACTGACGGACTTTAATCGTGCTTTGGACAGCTTGAATTTAAAAAGTCAGGAAATCGAATCCATTCGTGAAAAAATTCGCTCAAGCAACCAACAAATCTTAGAGCTACCCTATTTAAATGGTCAACTCGACATGACCGCGGCAGAGCTGAAAAAAATTGAACAGCAACTTTCACTGGTACAATCCGAAATGCTGACACTGGCTAAAATGCTCCTGTTAAAACCCGAATCAACAGAAAATTAAAGTTCAGCATCGAGTCCGCAAGAATGGATCAATCGCTAAAATGAAATAGGATTGATCCTTTACATAGCGTCAAAGTTTAAAATCAATCACAATTCGCCCATCAATCTTGCCCTGCTCCATGCGTTCGAAAATATCGTTAATATTTTCTAAAGCTTCGACATGAATATGCGCTTTGACTTTGCCTCGCGCCGCAATATCTAAGGCTTCTTTAAGATCTAAACGGGTACCGACTATCGAACCTCGGACAGTAATCCCTTCTAATACCATATCAAAAATAGACAGATCAAACTTTCCTGGCGGCAATCCGTTCAGTACCATGGTGCCGCCACGACGTAAAATAGATACCGCTTGTTCAAAGGCTTTTGTAGAAACGGCCGTGACCAAGACTCCATGACAGCCTTCCCCTGTCGCCTTCAGCACCTCATCTTTGACATTCATCTTCAATGCGTTGATCCCCACATCTGCACCCAGCTGTTTTGCCAAGTCCAGTTTGCTATCATCAACATCAATCGCCACTACATTAAAGCCCATGGTTTTCGCGTATTGCACCGCAACGTGCCCTAGACCACCAATACCGGAAATGGCAACCCAATCCCCAGTTTTGGCCTCGGTCATTTTCAGTCCTTTATAGACCGTCACGCCGGCACATAAAATCGGGGCGATTTCTAACAGGTCGACCCCTGCAGGAATCACACCGACATAATCGCCATCCGCCAGACAATATTCGGCAAAGCTCCCATTGACGGAATAGCCCGAGTTTTGCTGCTGTTTGCATAGGGTTTCCCAGCCTGCATAGCAATGGTCACAGTGACCGCAGGCGGAGTAAAGCCAAGGAATACCAACCAGATCGCCAACCTGTAAATGCTCAATGCCGTCACCAATTTCCACCACTTCACCAACACCTTCATGACCTGGAATAAATGGCAGATTGGGTTTGATCGGCCAATCACCATGCATGGCATGTAAATCGGTATGACAGACGCCGGTAGCAATCATTTTCACCAGCACTTTGCCAGCGCTAATTTTTGGAATTTCAACTTGCTGAATTTGTAAGGGCTGATTAAATGCAGTCACGACTGCAGCTTTCATTGTGTTTGCCATTTTCACTCTCCATAGACTCGAGTTGAGTAAAATGCTTATCAAGCAATCTTATTCATGAGTAACATAAATGGCGGGAATGAAAGGTTGGAATTTGGTATATTTTTTAATCGATTTAGGGCCGATCATTCACGGATCCGCGCCAAACCAACCATGTACATAGCGCAACATGCTGTTCAAAAACTAACGCTCAAAGGAAAAGACCGGATGGCGAAAACAAATCACGCTAGTGGTTTTCTGCACGCCAATGTAAAAAAGCATTTTGCATGGCTGCTTTAACTGCTTCTGAAGCTTGATGCTGTTCTAAATAACTAAAATCACCGCGATAAACGGCATCAATAATGGTTTTAGCAAGATGATGAATACTGTCACAGCCGTGTTGCCAATAATTCTGAATTTGTTGCTGCGTCAGTACCAGTTCCCAACATGACACCACCGAACTCATATCAACAGCAATGGCGAGATAGAGTTGCTGATCATCCTGATAAAGTTCCCAAAAGTGTGGCGCATGTGCTATGAGTTGCATGAGATAGACTCGGTTTTAAGCAATACGATTTTATAGCATAAAAAAAGCCACCTTTCGGTGGCTTTTTCAATCTCAAACCGTCAATTACATTGCGCGGTTTTTGATTTTGCGGATAGTTTCGAGCTGAGCCGCAGTTTCTGCCAAAGCAGCTAACGCAGCAGCCGAGTCCAAATCGCTCTTTTGATTTGCTAACAATTGTTCAGCGTGTTTACGCGCTTCTAAAATTGCAGCTTCATCTAAGTTGTCAGCACGGATTGCAGTATCTGCAAGAACCGTAACAACGTGCGGTTGAACTTCTAACACACCACCAGATACATAGACAATCTCTTCTGTACCGTTCTCCAAAATCACGCGAATTGCGCCAGGTTGGAGTAAAGTTACAAGTGGCGCATGACCAGGCATAATACCTAATTCACCACCTGCACCTTTAGCGATTAGCATGCTGATCGTGCCAGAGTAAATTGACTCATTAACACTTACCACATCACATTGCATAGTCGACATGAGATGATCTCCTTAAATTAGAGTTTCTCAGCTTTAGCAATCGCTTCGTCAATACCGCCAACCATATAGAACGCTTGTTCTGGAAGGTGGTCGTATTCACCAGCCAAGATACCTTTAAAGCCACGAATCGTTTCTTTAAGAGGTACATATTTACCAGGAGCACCAGTAAATACTTCAGCTACGTGGAACGGTTGAGAGAAGAAACGTTGGATTTTACGCGCACGGTAAACAATCAACTTATCTTCTTCAGACAATTCGTCCATACCCAAGATCGCGATAATGTCTTTCAATTCTTTATAACGTTGAAGAACGTTTTGAACTGAACGAGCAATACCGTAGTGCTCTTGACCAACTACTAATGGGTCTAACTGACGTGAAGTAGAGTCAAGTGGGTCGATCGCAGGGTAAATACCTTGAGAAGCGATGTCACGGCTTAATACAACAGTTGCATCTAAGTGAGCAAACGTTGTCGCAGGCGATGGATCTGTTAAGTCATCGGCAGGTACGTATACCGCTTGGATAGACGTAATCGAACCAGACTTAGTCGATGTAATACGTTCTTGAAGAACACCCATCTCTTCTGCAAGTGTTGGTTGGTAACCTACTGCAGATGGCATACGACCTAGAAGTGCTGATACTTCAGTACCTGCTAGTGTATAACGGTAGATGTTGTCAACGAACAATAATACGTCACGGCCTTTACCGTTTTCGTCTTTTTCGTCACGGAAATATTCAGCCATTGTTAAGCCAGTTAACGCTACGCGTAAACGGTTACCTGGTGGCTCGTTCATCTGACCGTAAACCATGGCTACTTTGTCAAGAACGTTAGAATCTTTCATCTCGTGGTAGAAGTCGTTACCTTCACGAGTACGCTCACCAACACCAGCGAATACAGATAAACCTGAGTGCGCTTTAGCGATGTTGTTGATCAACTCCATCATGTTAACGGTTTTACCAACACCCGCACCACCGAACAGACCAACTTTACCACCTTTCGCGAACGGGCATAGTAAGTCAATGACTTTAATACCAGTTTCAAGAAGGTCAGTAGAACCAGCTTGTTCAGCATAGGAAGGCGCTGCACGGTGAATTGCCCAAGTAGTATCAGTTGCTACTGGACCAGCTTCATCGATAGGGCGACCAAGAACGTCCATGATACGACCAAGAGTAGCCGTACCTACTGGAACAGAAATTGGTGCATTTGTGTTGGTTACGTTCAAACCACGCTTAAGACCTTCAGTAGATCCCATCGCAATTGTACGTACAACACCGTCACCAAGTTGTTGCTGAACTTCTAAAGTAGTTTCAGTGCCATCAACATGGAGAGCGTCATAGATCTTAGGAACGCTGTTACGTTCAAACTCGACGTCGATTACCGCGCCGATGATCTGAATGATACGACCGCTACTCATTGCTGTCTCCTCAATTCAAACTAATAATGTTAAACGGCAGCGGCACCGCCAACGATCTCGGAAATTTCCTGAGTAATCGCGGCTTGACGCAGCTTGTTGTAAATGAGTTGTAGGCTTTTGATCAAGTCACCTGCGTTATCTGTTGCAGCTTTCATTGCAACCATACGCGCAGACTGTTCACACGCGATGTTTTCAATCACGCCTTGATAAACCATAGACTCGATATAGCGAACCAATAAACCGTTCAGCAATTCTTCTGCTTCTGGTTCATAGATATAGTCCCAACCGTATTGACGGTTAAGGCTGTCGCTGTCTTCTGCTGGAGCAAGTGGAACCAGTTGTTCAACTTGAGGCTTCTGCGTCATTGCATTAACGAAACCATTTGACACTAAATAGATGCGATCAAGTTCGCCCTTGTCAAATGCGTCAAGCATAACTTGTACAGAACCTGTCAACTGTTCAAGAGTCGGTGCATCACCGATCTGAGTCGTTGCTCCAAGCACTTTACCGCCGTAGTTTTTAAAAAACGAAACCGCTTTTTGACCAATTAAAGCAAATTGAACTTCAATTGACTGCTCTTGCTGTTCCTGTACATGCTTAGCAACTTTTTTGAACAAGTTAATGTTCAAACCGCCAGCAAGACCACGATCTGAAGAAATCACGATATAGCCAACGCGCTTTACAGGGCGTTCAACCATATAACGGTGTTTATATTCAGGATTCGCTTGAACCAAGTGAGCAATTACACGGTGCATATTTTCGGCATACGGACGGCCTGCAGCCATGCGCTCTTGCGCACGACGCATTTTAGAAGCAGCTACCATCTGCATCGCACGCGTAATTTTCTGCGTCGACTTGATACTAGCTACTTTGGCGCGAATTTCTTTTAAATTTGCCATACGCTTAACCTAGTATTCGAAAGCCCTTCCGAGCTTTCGAAGGTTGATCCGTGAACCAAACTTTAAACTAACCAGCTAATGCTCAATTAGTAAGTTTGAGTCGCTTTGAATTTCTCAATACCTGCTTTAATTTCAGCTTCGATGTCTTTGTTGAAATCACCAGTAGCATCGATATTTTGCATTAACGCAGCATGTTCAGAACGGAAGTAAGCAATTAACGCAGTATCAAAGTCTACGATTTTCTTCACTTCAACGTCAGTCATGTAACCTTCGTTAGATGCATAAACTGAAACAGCTTGGTCAGCAATTGAGTAAGGAGCATATTGTTTTTGCTTCATTAACTCAGTTACACGTTGACCGTGCTCAAGTTGTTTACGAGTTGCTTCGTCAAGGTCAGAAGCGAACTGAGCAAACGCAGCCAATTCACGGTATTGTGCAAGAGCGGTACGAATACCACCTGACAATTTCTTGATGATCTTAGTTTGAGCAGCACCACCAACACGCGATACCGAAATACCTGCGTTTACAGCAGGACGGATACCAGCATTGAATAATGAAGTTTCTAAGAAGATCTGACCGTCAGTAATCGAAATTACGTTCGTTGGTACGAATGCAGATACGTCACCCGCTTGAGTTTCAATAATCGGTAATGCAGTTAATGAACCAGTTTGGCCTTTAACTTCACCTTTAGTGAATTGCTCAACGTAGTCAGCAGATACACGTGAAGCACGTTCTAATAAACGTGAGTGTAGATAGAATACGTCACCTGGATACGCTTCACGACCTGGTGGACGACGTAACAATAATGAGATTTGACGGTAAGCAACAGCTTGCTTAGACAAATCATCATAAATGATAAGTGCATCTTCACCGCGATCACGGAAGTATTCACCCATTGTACAGCCCGAGTACGGAGCTAAGTACTGCATAGCAGCTGGATCAGCAGCAGCAGCAGCAACAACAGTTGTATACGCCATAGCGCCAGTTTCTTCTAGCTTGCGTACTACGTTAGCGATAGTCGATTGTTTTTGACCAATAGCTACGTATACACATTTAATGCCAGAATTTTTCTGAGCGATGATCGCATCGATCGCCATAGCTGTTTTACCAGTTTGGCGGTCACCAATGATCAACTCACGTTGACCACGACCAACAGGAATCATTGTATCAACTGATTTATAACCAGTTTGTACAGGTTGGTCTACTGATTGACGCCAAATTACACCTGGTGCTACTTTTTCAACAGCATCAGTAAGTTTTGCATCAATAGGGCCTTTACCATCAATCGGGTTACCCAAAGCGTCTACGACACGGCCAAGAAGTTCAGGACCAACCGGAACTTCTAATACACGACCTGTGCAACGAGCTTTTTGACCTTCTTGAAGGCTTAAGTAGTTACCTAAAACAACGGCACCCACTGAATCCTGTTCTAGGTTCAGTGCCATACCAAATAAGCCGCCGTCGAATTCGATCATTTCACCGTACATTGCATCAGCAAGGCCGTGAATGCGCACAATACCGTCGGATACCATAACAATGGTACCTTCGTTTTTAGCGGTCGCGCTGGTGTCCAGATCGCCGATACGCTGTTTAATGAGCGCACTGATCTCGGATGGATTCAGTTGTTGCATTGCGCTATACCTCAATCTTTTAATAGTTCAGTCTTTTTGCGGTTAAGCAAGAAGACGAGTCCGCATTTTTTCAAGCTTGTTAAGCGCAGAATCATCTATCACTTGGTCGCCTGCACGAATAACAACACCTGCAATGAGCGCAGGGTTAACTTCTACAGTTACATTTACTGCTGCTTCGAATTTTTTCTCTAATGCATGGGCAAGTAATTGTTCTTGAACAGAAGTCATAGGGAATGCTGATTCAATCACAACATCCACAGTATTGTTATTCTGTGATTTGAGCTGTTCGTATTCTGCAGCGATTTCAGGAAGAAGAACCAAACGATCGTTTTCAGCAAGCAATGTCAAAAAGTTTGACACTGCTGCGGTTTGGTCTTCGCCTAATACCTTTGCGAAAATACTGACCTGCTCAGCAGGAGTAAGCTCAGGGCGATTTAAATAAGCTGAAAATGCTTCGTCTTGTACCGCAGCACTAAGCACTTGTAATGCATTTGACCAGTTGTCAGTTGCATGTTGCTCAGATGCGTAAGCAAATGCTGCTTTTGCGTATGGGCGAGCCAACGTCAAGAGTTCAGCCATATTCCGCCTCGCTTAAAGTTTAGCAGCCAGCTGAGTAAGCATGGCATTGTGAGCTTCTGCATCAACTTGCTGGTTAAGGATTTTCTCCGCACCAGTAACTGCCAAGGCAGCAACTTGTTGACGTAATTCTTCGCGAGCAGAATTGATTTCTGTATCAACAGCTTCTTTCGCTTGTTGACGAATACGCTCACCTTCAGCAGCAGCTTGAGTACGAGCTTCTTCTACCAATTGTGCTGCACGACGGTTCGCTTGTTCGATCAATAGAGCCGCTTGTGCTTTAGCTGCGTCTAATTCTGCCTTAACTTGTGCTTGCGCATCAGCAAGGTCAGCTTTAGCTTTTTCAGCAGCATTTAAGCCATCAGCGATTTTACGCTGACGCTCACTAATCGCATTGATTAGTGGTGGCCATACAAACTTCATGCAGAATGCGACAAAGATCGCAAATGCAATTGCTTGGCCAATCAATGTGAGGTTGATATTCATTGCTATTCCTCAATAGTTTAATTTAGGAATTAAGCTGATTAACCTACAAATGGATTAGCGAAGA
This sequence comes from Acinetobacter sp. GQ146, assembly GCF_059758585.1. Lineage (NCBI taxonomy): Bacteria > Pseudomonadati > Pseudomonadota > Gammaproteobacteria > Moraxellales > Moraxellaceae > Acinetobacter > Acinetobacter sp. GQ146. Next base: position 127,467 of record NZ_JCAXDV010000010.1, on the reverse strand, counting down.
TGAAGAACAAGCCAATACCAACACCGATCATAGGCACAGCATCAAGAAGACCCGCGATTAAGAACATACGAGTTTGAAGTTGTGGAGCCAATTCTGGTTGACGAGCAACAGCTTCAAGGAAGCGACCGCCTAAAAGACCAAAACCAATCGCAGTACCTAAAGCACCGAAAGCGATCAAGATAGCAGATGCAATTGCAACTAGACCTAAAGTGAGTTCCATGATAATTCCTCAGAGGTTAGGTTTATACCAAATTAAAGTAAAAAATTTTAAGCCCAACCATCCGTTGATAGTTAGGCAATACCATTAATGTTTTTCGCTTGCCATGCTCAAGTATACGATAGTCAGCATCATGAAAATGAACGCTTGTAACGTAATAACAAGAATGTGGAAGATCGCCCAAGGCACAGACAACGCCCACTGGATCCAGAACGGTAGTAACGCGATTAAGATGAAGATTAACTCACCTGCATACATGTTACCGAATAGTCGTAGAGCCAATGAAATTGGTCGTGCAAGGAAAGTTACTAATTCCAGAATTAAGTTCACAGGAATAAGCAACGCTTTTGCAACTGGATTACTTGGGTTAAATGGGTTAAGTGCCAATTCACCAACGAAACCGCCAACACCTTTTTCACGGATGCTGTAGAACAAGATGAGCACAAATACAGATAAAGACATACCAAGGGTAATGTTAGGATCTGTAGATGGAACGATCTTGAAGTAAACGTGGTGTGGATCCATACCAAATACGCTTGCGCCAACGTGCTGAGCTACATAAGGAATCCAGTCAACAGGAATCAAATCCATCAAGTTCATGAGGAAAATCCACACGAAGATGGTTAAAGCTAGCGGAGCAATTAAGCGTGATTTGCCATGGAAAGTGTCACGAACACTTGAGTCAACAAACTCAATGATCATTTCAATTGCAGACTGGAACTTGGTAGGAACACCAGAGTTTGCAGCTTTCGCTACAATCCAGAACAACAAGCAGAAAATGACACCAAGGCCAATTGACCAACCCATTGAATCCAAGTGAATAGCAGTGAACCCCATCTGTTGAGCTTCAGCACCGTTCTCAGCCAATTTCCACGTACCGTCTGGCATTTTGCCATAGGTCATATTGGTCAAGTGATGCTTGATATACTCGGTCGAAGTAAGGGCATGTTCTTCAGCAGCCATAAATCACACCTGGTCAATGTCAAATACAAATAGAGTAAGCGAATATCACATGCTTCGCGATATCTCGCTTATCTCCAAAAAAACTTTTCAATTTAGCTGCGCTTAAACTCGTTTTTGTAGACGTGACACCCAAAAAGGAGCGACCCACGACATGGTCTGAACGAGTATAAAACCACAAAACAACGCCGCCGGAGATAACGGCTGGACATTGCTTAAAATTAAAATAAATCCGACGATCACAATCGCAAACTTGCCCATCATCCCCCGGTACATATTTGATAGTACCTGTTTGGATGCTCTTGCTCCTGCAGCTCGAAACGACTGCCACGAAAAATAACAACTCGCAAGCCAACATACGCCTGCACCAAGTGCGGCACTTAAAGCAGCTGTTGCATCTTTCACAGCCCACGCCAGCAAGGCTGACACAGGAATCATACATGCTTGTAAGATGACTAATGCTTTCGCTAATCGTCGGTCAATCAAGCGACTAGTTCGGCTCATTATTTATCCACTCACAGCATAAATGCTTGACAAGTTTAGCTGATGATCGTTTTTAATCGCAGGCATTATAGAGTTACACCCCTGAACATGCAATCATTTCCCGACCTAAGTCGAGTTTTTTTCCATACAACAAATGTCTAGCAACTGATTAATTATTGATTATTTTCGCTTCATTGACGTGCAGTTAATACACAATTTTTGACCTGCTGCGCCAAATCTGACCATGCCGAGATAAAGTTACTCTCGCCTGTTAGGCTTTCGTCAACGGCTTGAAACACAATCGGCTGTAGTTTTTGATACTGATTGGCACTGGCATGTGACTCTGCCAATAGACACATTTTCTTTTGACTGCGATGATCATTCAAATATTTAATTTGCGCCAACGTCGGAGCAATATGTGGATCATCGGTCATGGATCCTGCCAACCGCAAATGCAAAGGCTGCTCTAGATACTGATAGGCATCGTGATAGGCCCAATAAGGTTGAACAGTCGCTTTATTTTGGAATTTCTGTGCTGTGCTAAACATCTGTTTAGCAAACCCCTGTGCATTGTGCCAATACTTGTCACGATACTGCGGTTGCTGCTGCGAACGTAATGCCGCAATAAAAAAACCAATTCGCACAGCATTATTCGGATCTAGCCATACATGGGTATCCACGGTATGGGCGAGCGGTGTTCCGCGTGTACTGCGCTGTGGCATTGTTTTGACCAGCCCCGAAGTGAGAATGGAAACTGCTTTGGGATTATTATGCAGTAATTTATCCAGCGGTGCTTCATGCGCCTTGCCCAGCCAAATCACCAAACCTGCATCTTGAATCGCTTTGCGATGAGCCGGGGTTAAAGACACATCATGCCCTGTCTGATTTTGCAAAAGCAGCACAGGCTGTTCTACACCACGTGTGACTTCCTGCGCAATCAAGTATAAAGGATGTGTTGAAACCACCAGACTTTGTGTCCACCCGACAGTACTCAGGATAGACAGCAAGCAAAATGCAAAGATACGGGACATGAAGCAAAGATACCAAATTTGATCAGATGTTATAATATAACAATTGAACAAAAATACCTACGTCTAATCGTAACTTAAGGCGGTTCATGTTAAAATTTTGTGTCAAATATTCTATTTTAAGCCCGAACTGAGGTTGCTATGAGCTTATGTTCGCACGAACACCACAATGCATTACATGGCGTGCACGATCATCATAATGTTGCAACACGCCTTGCTGAAGCAGAAAGTCTCTGTGCAGCGACTGGCGCGCGCTTAACCCCATTGCGTAAAGAAGTATTAGAGCTCATTTTGACCGCACATGGTCCAATGGGTGCTTATGACTTATTGGCTAAAATTAAAAGTGAGTCAGACCGCCCTGCTGCACCACCAACGGTTTATCGCACCTTAGATTTTCTCCTAGAAAAAGGTTTAATCCACCGTCTGACGTCAATTAATGCCTATATTCCCTGTTGCCATCCGCGTGAAGGGCATCAAGCTGCATTTTTGATTTGTACTGAATGCCATATTGTGAAAGAAGCCTCTTCTGAGGGCCTATTGCAACAGCTAGATGCCTTAGCCGCTTCTGACCATTTTACTGCACAACACAGCATTATTGAGATTTCTGGAAAATGTCAGAATTGCAGCCAAGCGAATTAAACACACCGACACTAATTACGCTGGAACAAATTAGTGTCCGGATCGATGACCGCGATATTCTGAAGCAGATTGACTTTAGCCTGCATGAGCGTGAAATTGTGACCCTGATTGGGCCAAATGGTGCAGGCAAATCAACCCTGATTAAAGTACTACTGGGCATTCTTAAGCCGAATGCTGGCCGCATCCAGTCTGCGCGTAAACTCAAATGTTCTTATGTGCCGCAAAAGTTTAACCCATCACACAGCTTACCCCTGCGTGTTAAGGATTTACTCGAGCTTGAGCCCTGCCCTGCCGACATTAAACAAGAAATTATTCAAGATACGGGCATTGCCAAACTCCAGAACTCCAAAGTCCAGCAACTTTCGGGCGGCGAACGTCAACGGGTACTTTTAGCCCGTGCCCTTTTGCGCCAACCTGATATTTTGGTCTTAGATGAGCCGATGCAAGGGCTGGATATTCAATCTGAAGCCGAACTGTATGACTATGTCCGCAGCCTGCCTGAAAAATATCAGTGTGCAGTCCTGATGGTCTCGCATGACTTACAATGGGTGATGCAAGGCACACAACGCGTAGTATGTTTAAACAAGCATATCTGCTGTAGCGGTCTGCCTGAAAATATTCAACAACATCCCGAATACCAAGCTATTTTTGGTAGCAACCGAGTCTTGTATCAACATCATCATGATCACTGTGCCCATGGAGACAGTGCAACGGCTTGCCAACATGACCCTCGCCCACATATTCACCCTGAACCGGAAGCCTAATAGATGATGGAATGGTTAGATCTACTATTACCTGCTTGGATCATGGGAACGTTATTGGTGTTTTTAACTGCCCCTTTGGGCTGCCTAATGCTTTGGCGTCGCATGTCTTTCTTTGCCGATACCATGGCGCATGGCACCTTGCTGGGCGTTGCAATTGCAGGAGCACTCAGCTTGCCGTTTTGGGTAGGTGTTAGCTTGTTGGCATTTATGCTGGTCGCCATCTTATGGGTGTTACATGATCCTCGTTTACCCAATGATGCCTTGTTAGCCCTCTGCTCCGCGACCCTGCTATGCGCAGGTTTAATGCTCATTCAACATTTACCCAGCTTAAGACCCGAATTACTCAGCTATTTATTTGGAGACTTACTCACCATTGCTTGGACTGACTTACCGATATTTGCCATTGTGATTGTGCTTGCACTTGCAGTGCTGTGCAAATACTGGAAAGCCCAAATTCAAATTGCGATTGATCCCGATATTGCGATTAGTGAAGGCATTAATGCTAAATGGCAACGTCTCGTATTTATGTTACTGCTTGCGGTCTTTACCGTTCTGGCCTTACGCGCAGTGGGTTCATTATTGATGGGGGCGTTACTGGTGATTCCTGCTTTAACCGCACGCTTGCTTGCACACTCACCTAAACAAATGGTCATTTGGGCCTTTGTGATGGCTCAATTGGGAGTAAGTGTCGGCTTATGGTCCAGTGCTGCACTCAACACCCCAACAGGTTTAAGTATTGTCCTATGTATGGCTTTGGTCTTTGCGTTGATTTTTACACTACAAAAAGTCCGGAAAATGGCTTAATTCAGCCACTCTTCGCACAATTTAACCAAAAGTTATTGTTATTGATGCACCAGACTTAACAAACCCGCTGCACAGCTAAATAACACTGCAAAAGTACGATTCATGTACTTTTGCTGTTTTGGTGATTTCAGTAGTTTTAGTACTTTAGCTGCCAAGCCGGTATAACCTGCCATTACAATCAAATCGATACTGATCATGGTCACCGCCATCACCACATATTGCATCCATTGTGGTTTAGACAAGTCCAAAAACTGCGGTAAGACTGCCAATAAAAAAACAATTGCTTTCGGGTTGCTCATATTGACCAAGAAGCCATAAGCCACCAATTTAGGAACCGATTTCACGACTTGTTGTTCTGCTTTAATGTCAATCGACTGTACTGGTGCCTTCCACTGTAAATAAGCCAAATACAATAAATAGCCCACACCAAACCATTTCACGACGAAAAATGCCCAAGGCGTCGTAGCAAAAAGCACTCCTACCCCAGCAGCAACAATGCCAATCTGTACCAGCAATGCCAACTGTAAACCAATTGCATTCCAGTAACCGCGACGAAATCCATAGTTTAAGCCACTCGACATCGAGGCAATTGCACCCGCTCCAGGTGAAACACTAATCACCCAGCATGCCAACATAAACGCTACCCAAACCTGAAAAGACATCACCGTACCATCCCAACCTAGACAATGTATTATATGACTATTCACACTTTATATGTGCTGAGAAATTCTCAATCCAAGAATAATGCGCATTAGGCTATTCAGCCCAAGATTGATCAGGCACAATAAACCCAGCCACATATTGAATAAAAATCAAAGGAGCTATAAATGACCGCACAATCAGTAATTTTACCCTTACCTTCAGATCATGCCCGCTTTATCGTATTGCGCTTAAAAGATTTAAGCCTGTCTGAGCTGAAAGACAAGATCGAAGATTTACTGAATACGCGTGATCGTTTAATCACTCAGCACCACAATGCCGAAATTAAAACAGCTGTTGCCTTTGGTCCTGAACTTTGGGCAAAACTTTACAGTCAGTCTCCTGCTGGATTTAAGCAACTGAATCCAATTCAAGGTGCGTTTGAGATGCCTGCCGTACCTGCGGATGTGCTGATTCATATTGCCGCTCAACGCAGTGATATTTGCTTTACCTTGAGCCAAGCCTTTTTTGACGGTATTCAGGATAAAGTTGAGGTTTTAGACGAACGTGTTTGCTTCCGCTATTTTGATGGTCGTGATTTGACGGGCTTTATTGATGGCACTGAAAACCCGCAATTCCCTGATGACCGTGCTGAAACCGCCCTATTGGGTGAAGATGCAGGAATTTTCAAAGATGGTTCTTTCGTGTTTGCTCAACGTTATGTGCATGATTTAGAGAAATGGAAGCAACTGAAAGTGGACGCGCAAGAAAGTGTCATGGGACGTTCTAAGCTTGAAAGCATTGAAATGGATGATGATGTAAAACCAGAAAATGCGCATATTGCACGTGTCGTGATTGAAGATGATGAAGGCGAAGAAATGGAAATTCTGCGTCACTCTTTACCTTATGGAGATGGTAAAGGTGAGCAAGGTCTGTTCTTTATTGCCTATACCAAAAATCTTGCCATTATTGATGACATGTTAGAGCATATGTTTGGCACAACGGGTGATGGCATTCATGACCGCTTACTGCATTTTGTGACTGCTGTAGATGGTGCTTACTTCTTTGCGCCAAGTGAAGAGTTATTGGAAGAGGTTTTGGAAAAATAACAGATATGCATGAATAAGCCGCTTATTTAAGTTGCTTATTCATTTTAAAAGTGAAGTGTTCAACCTCCAATTGTTTAGATTATAAAGGCGTTGTTGCACAAAACTGTACTCGCGTTTTTATTCAGCACTTACACACAAAAACTGCAATAAAAAAGGGGCCAAAAGCCCCTTTTCAACACCAATTAAGCAAAATTTTAGAAAGTCACTCGACGATACTGACGATATTCAGGCTTCCAGAAATTCGCTTCAATCGCCTCATACAGCAACTCATCACTGATCATTGGCGCTACACCCGCCTCCATCGCTGCTTTTGCAACTTTAAAGGCAATAATTTTAGACACCTGCTGAATATCATTAATATCTGGCAGTAAATCCGCATCAGGGTTTGTTAATTTAGGTGAGCAGTCCGCCAAAGCATTACTCGATGCCATGAGCATGCTATCGGTTACTCGGGTTGCACCCGAAGCCACCACCCCCAAACCAATCCCAGGGAAAATATAAGAGTTATTGCATTGCGAAATCTGGTAAATCTTGCCTTGATAATTTACAGGTGCAAAAGGACTGCCTGTGGCAATTAAGGCACGTCCTTCGGTCCACTCGACAATATCGGCAGGCACTGCTTCTACACGTGAAGTAGGATTCGATAAAGGCAAGACAATTGGCGACGCACAATTGCTGGCTAAAGTCTTGATCACTTCTTCGGTAAATAATCCCGGTTGACCCGAAACCCCAATTAATACCGTTGGTTTGGCCTGCTTTACCACATCCAATAAAGAAATATGTTCTTCAACATTGCCCCAAGCGGCAATCACTTCAGGTTTTTGTGCCAACTTTCGCTGGAAGTCTAGCAAGTTGGGCTGATTTTCAGTGATCAAACCAAAGCGATCCACCATAAACACGCGGGCACGTGCTTCAGCCTCAGTAAGACCTTCAGCCATCATTTGTGCCACGATTTGTTCCGCAATACCACAGCCTGCCGAACCTGCACCCAAGAAGGTAATGATCTGGTCTTTTAACTGTTTACCTGCAGCACGTGAGGCCGCAATCAAACTACCAACGGAAACCGCAGCAGTGCCTTGAATATCATCATTAAAGCAGCACACTTGATCACGATATTTATTCAATAAAGGCATCGCATTATTTTGTGCGAAATCTTCAAACTGAATCAGTGCTTTTGGCCAGCGACGTTTAATTGCCGCCATCACTTCATCCACAAAGCTATAGTACGCTTCACCACTGATTCGTGGCTGACTCCAGCCCATATAAATCGGGTCATTCAACAGTTGTTGATTATTGGTGCCCACATCAATCGTAATCGGTAAGGTATACGCTGGGCTAATTCCGCCACATGCGGTATAGAGCGAAAGCTTACCAATCGGGATGCCCATGCCACCAATTCCTTGGTCACCTAAGCCTAAAATACGCTCGCCATCGGTAATCACAATCACTTTGACATTCTTTTTATTTACATTATGCAAAATATCATCAATGTGGGCGCGGTCTGGGTAAGAAATAAAAATACCACGGTGACGGCGATAAATATCCGAGAAGCGTTGACACGCTTCACCCACCGTTGGGGTGTAAATAATCGGCATCATCTCACTGAGATGGTTTTCAATCAGATGATAAAACAGGGTTTCATTGGTGTCTTGAATATTGCGCAAATAAATGTGCTTATTAATCTCATCATTAAATGCACAATATTGCTGATACGAGCGTTGGCTTTGCTCTTCAATCGATTCAATCACATGTGGAACCAAGCCATGTAGGTTAAAGCGAGTGCGTTCTTCTTCTGTAAATGCCGAACCTTTATTTAACAGCGGGAGTTCTAACAGGGTGTTTCCAGCATATGGGATGTATAAAGGGTGTTTCGTCTTCAATTCTGCAGTTGTCATAACCAGTCTCAGTGCGCGCAATTTGCTCAATCAAATTGCAATTCGTCATCAAATTCGCTTCGATTCGCTGAATAGATTAGCCCTATTTTTCCAAGAGTGTATATTTAGATACGTGATAGTAGTATGAAGATAATTTCGCTATTAAATAAAGATTTTTTTATCGTTTTAAGCTATTAAAAAATGAAGCAGAAAAATCAAATATTGCAAATAATAAAACAAAATAAAGCAAATTCAGCCTATTAATCCCGAATAAACAAAAAATTTGATAGAGTTTAAAACGATTATTTAGTTTCCAACCCTGTATTCCATGCACTTTACTTAGTATTTTTTAAATTAATAATAAAAAAGCAGGAATATTAAAATATTATAAATAAAAACAATAATTTATGTAATTTTTAGACCATTGGCTAATTTATTCGGTGTTTTGACGCTTATTTCGGTGGCTGGTTCGGAGGCATCTCGACAAACACGCCTGTGAGTCTGCGCACCAGCGGCAACATCAGCAATACCACTGGATAAGCAATTGCCCATGACATCATCCATGTAGAAAACCAAAGGGACAGGAAGGTATCACTCCAACCCAAATTACGTAACATATTAATGAAAGAGATAATACCGCTCATAAGGCAGGACAGAAAAAATGGCATGACCCAGCCCACAAACTTTGCAGGTAGCTTGGGAATGTTACCAATAATTTTAGCTCGATCATGCGTCATATGATTCATCCAAGATATTGTATTCATTCACTATGCCATAATTTGTCTGATCTGCGGCGAGCATTCTGGTAAAATTTGCCGCAGCGCTGCTACTGGGTAAAAAACATTCTCTACAAAGGACTCACCTAAACAGCCTGAAATTTGCTATATTTGCTGTTTTTCTGCGACATTTATTTTCGACTCTATGAACACGGCAATACAAGCAGCGCTCGATCATGCAGTGCAATCCCTTCAAGCGGAAGGCGTACTCCCATCTGACTGGAACAACAACAGCAATTTGACGCGTACTAAAGACCGAAGCCACGGGGATTTCGCATCGAATATCGCCATGATTGGTGCTAAAGCTGCGGGTATGAAGCCACGTGACTTGGCCAAAAAAATTCTGGCATGTTTACCAGAAGTGGCCGACATCAGCAAAGCAGAAATTGCAGGTCCCGGCTTTATCAACTTTTTCTTAAATGCGGACCAGCGTTTCGCAGTGCTCGATCAAATCCAAGCGCAAAGTGCGCAATTTGGTCGTACCCAAGCCAACGCAGAAAAACGCATTCAAGTCGAATTTGTTTCTGCAAACCCGACATCTAGCCTACATGTAGGCCATGGTCGTGGTGCAGCATACGGCATGACCGTAGCCAACTTGCTTGAAGCCACAGGTGCAACCGTTGATCGCGAATACTATGTGAATGATGCTGGTCGTCAAATGGACATTTTAGCGACTTCAACCTATTTGCGTTACCTTGAGCTGACAGGTCAGGAATTGGTTTTCCCTAAAAATGCGTACCAAGGCGACTATGTGAAAGAAATCGCCCAAAGCATTATTGATCAAGATGGCAATGCTTATGTCCACCCTGTCGCGGATGTCTATAAAGATGTGCCTGAAGATGTACAGTATGCCGAAGAACTGGATGCAGAAGGCAATAAAGTCGTGCTTTCTGGCGACAAAGAAAAGCATATTGATGGCTTGATCTTTAACGCACAACAACTGACGGGCGAAGGCTATCGCGTTTTCCATCAAGCGGCACTCAAAGCCATTTTGGATGACATTAAAGACGACCTTGGCGAATTTGGGGTAACCTTCAATCAATGGTTCAGCGAAGCATCTCTGACTGAAAAAATTGATGAAGCCCTTCAAACTCTTGATCAACGTGGCTTCCTCTACGAAAAAGACGGCAACATCTGGTTCAAATCGACTGAATTTGGCGATGAAAAAGACCGCGTGGTGAAACGTCGTAACGGTCAAACAACCTATTTCGCCTCTGACATCGCGTACCACCTGAACAAATTACAACGTGGTTATACAGACCTGATTGATATCTGGGGTTCGGATCACCACGGTTATATCTCTCGCGTGAAAGCCGCGATTGATGCTATGGGCTATGACTCGAAAAAACTGACCGTCCTCTTGGTGCAGTTTGTGAGCTTATGGCGCAGCGGTGAGATGGTGCAAATGTCCTCTCGTTCAGGTCAATTCGTAACTTTGCGTGACCTACGTAAAGAAGTCGGTAACGATGCAGCACGTTTCTACTATGTGATGCGCAAATCAGAACAACACATTGATTTTGACTTAGACCTTGCGGTTTCACAAAGCAAAGACAATGCTGTGTACTACATTCAATATGCCCATGCACGTATCTGCCGTATGCTAGAAAAAGCCGCGGCAACAGGCATCAATTTCAGCGCTGCAACTGCACGTCAATTTGCCCATAAACTCGACCTCGAAGCGGAAACCGAAGTTCTGGCGAAATTGGCAGCTTATCCGGAAATCGTACTCCGCGCGGCCAATGCTTATGAACCGCATCAAGTGGGTAACTACTTGAAAGAATTGGCAGCTTTATTCCATGGCTGGTATAATGAGCACAAAGTACTGAATGATGATGCTGAACTTACACAAGCACGTCTATTGCTTTCAGTAAACGTACAACAAGTATTACGCAATGGTTTAGAATTATTAGGTGTATCTGCACCTGAAGCCATGTAAGTGAATTTTTACATGGCACAATGATCTCGGGCTTCTGCCCGAGTCGCCATGTGAAAATGACAAGAAGAGGAATTTCCACGTGTTTGGAAAAACGCAACGCGGTGTCTCAGAACGACCAAACAAACCGAAAAAACCCCTGATTCCTGCGTGGTTGGGGACCCTTGTGGTCATTCTAATCGTCTTAAGTTTTGCCGTTGCTTTAATGCTGTGGAAACCGTGGGCTCCCGTACAGCCTAAAAATCAGGTGAGCTCTGAGCATTATCAGGAAGAAACCAATAAGGATTATCGTTTTTACGATTTGCTGCCACAACAGCAAGTGACTCCAATTCCTGAACAGGCCATTCCAGAAACGAAAGATCAAAGTACCGTGGTGATTGTGGAAGCTCCTCAGCCTGAACAAGCGGCAAGCGCTGCAAACTCGGCTGATGCCCAATTGAATGCTACCCCGACGGAACATGTCAGCAGTTATATTCTACAGGTCCGTAGCTATCCAGACCCTGACAGTGCCGACGCACGTCGTGCTGAAATTATTCTCAATGGATTGTCGGCCGATGTCGTGAAAACTGTTGAAGGTGGAAAAACCTGGTATCGAGTTGTTTCGGGTCCCTATGATTCGCAGGAAGCCGCTGTGATTGCACAGCAAACTCTGCAGCATAGCGGGATCGATTCGATTGTGGTGAAACGCTAAAAGTCATAAAAAAAGATGCTTCGGCATCTTTTTTTATGTCTCATCAACGGTCAAATTATGCCGCACAACTTTGCTCTTTATACTTGGCACGCGCATAAGCAGGTCGAGCCGCAATGCGCTGAATAAAAGCCTGAATATTCGGATAGCGCCCTTGTGTCCTCGACAGCAATGCCTCTAAGGGAAAACTCATTTGAATGTCGGCAAAAGAAAACTCACCCGCAAAATAGTCATGTGATGCTAAATAGCTTTCCAAAAATTGGATGTGGTCTTTGAGTCGAGGTTGAATAAAAGTAGCTTTCACCCCATCGGTAATTTTTTGGGCAACTGGCTTAATCAGAAAAGGAATATGCTGAGTCACATTACTCATCACCAATTGCATGACCAAGAGCGGCATTAAAGACCCTTCGGCATAATGCATCCAGTAACGGTACTGCTGCTGTAGGGCTTGATCTTGTGGCTTGAACTGCCGCTGCGAATCATGCTGTTCTTGCAGATACTCTAAAATGACCGCAGATTCAGCAATCTTGCTCTCGCCATCCGTTAATACGGGGGCTTTGCCCAAAGGATGTACCTGTTTTAATTCAGGGGGTGCTGCCAAAGTCGGTAGACGACGATAATACTGGATCTGGTAGCTCAGCTTCAGTTCTTCTAAAGCCCATAAAATACGAAAAGAGCGCGACTGCTCCAAATGATGCAAGGTAATCATATGCCTCAATATCCCAATAAGACGCCGTGAGCGCCTTCATTTAATATCCTGCTTGACCTAGTCCGATGCAATCAGCTGTGTGTCTATCTCTAGACTTCTTAACAAGGTCTTGGTCACAGGCGTTTTTGCACTAATTTCCAGAACTTTCTGCTGCAACTCTTGCGACAAAGGCTGCTGAAAAGACAAACGGCGTTCAATCCATTCTCTGCCTTCTTTATTGCTATGAAAATCAGCCTCTACGCTAAAAGCGCCCAATTCAATTTGCTTATGCTGGGCATACATTCTTAACGTAATCATGGTACAAGAGACCAAACCTGAACAAATAAAGTCATAAGGTGCAGCACCCTGATCCTGCCCACCAAAAGAGGCTGGTTTGTCCGTAAGGAAATGATGGGTACCCGTCGAAATCTCTCCGAGCCAATGCTCTGCTCGCGTACGCACTTGAGCCTGCGCAATAATGGTCATGTGTTTCTTCCTTGATTATTTGGATGCTTTCATTTTTTCTGGAAACACCGGTGCTTCGAGGCGTGGCCCATCATAATCCGGAATTGTGCCAAAACGCTCATCCTGATTCACCCACTGCTCGCGCGCCAGTTCCAACTCGTCTTGTGTCCGTCCAACAAAATTCCACCACAATAAAATGGGTGATGCAAAAGGCTCTCCGCCCAGCAATAGAATGCGCGCGCCCTGATGCAGCTCAATCCTAATTTCCGTCACACCCGGTTCAAGTGCCAACATATTATCATCATTTAATTCGTGACCATTGACCACAGCCGTACCTTCTAGCGCTAAAAAGCCATATTCAAATTTAGGATTCAAAGGTAACCGTGTCGCGGTTGCTTCTTGTGCCGTCATATCGACACCCAACAGCTCTGTATGCACTTTTACTGGTGAGCGAGTCTGTAAAAACTCACCAACTAACACGGTAAATTCAACTTGATCCTGCTGGACTGTGGGCAATTCAGGGTAATGATCAAAACGTGGCGCCATATTCTGTTGATCATCAGGCAAGGCTATCCATAACTGTGCCGCATGCATATGGGTTTCGGTATCCGGTGCAACCTCAGTATGCGAAATACCATAACCTGCAGTCATTAAATTGACCTGTTTAGGGCGTATCAACTGCTTGGAGCCCAAGCTGTCGGTGTGCATCATGGTGCCTTCAATCATCCATGTAAAGGTCTGCAATCCCATATGCGGATGTGGCCCCACATCCAAACCCTCACCTTGCGGAAAGCTCACCGGACCTGCATGATCTAAAAAGCACCATGCGCCAATCATCCGTTTATGTCGGCTAGGCAATGCCCGTTTAATAATCGTGCCTTGTCCAATTTCGGCAGAACGCAGGGGAAATTCCAACAACATTTGATTGATATACTTTTCGCAGTCGTCTGAATCTGATAATTCAATATAATTGCTATTGGTCATATTCTTATCCTAAATTTTTTGTTTGACGCCCTCCATCAGCATAACGGCTACTGCGGAAAAAACTAGCACCTATTCAAATTTGGATGCAATCTTTGTCCAAAAATAAAAATTCAATACAATAAAATACAACTGTCTATAGGATGAACCGTGATTATCCCCTAGAATAAGTAAAAATCTTGACAAGAATAAAGACGACTATCTACAGCATCATTCCAATGAAAAATGCACACTTTATATACAACACTAGGATTAGTGTTTATTATTTCATAAGAATACATTGTAGATACAATGGAGTAGCCTATGATTAAAGGAGGACATGGACAGACTGAATCGAGTCATAAGTATACTTCTGCAGCGCAAGATCGACATAAAATTCAACATGCACCTGAGCATAGTTATATCTTGCCCTCTCAATTATGTGAACCTGAGAATCGTATCCTCATTGCAAATGCCTTACAGGATCCAAATGCATTCATTCCTACCCAATTTCAGCAATGTTATTTCGACTATCAAAACGCCCATCAGCGTCGCCATTTAAGACAAATTAATTTTTTAGCACAACTTTCCTTTCTTTCTTATTTTTTTGCAGACTGGTTTTTGCTACCAGACATTGCCTATTTATCTGGTGTCGTGCGGGTAATGGCCGTCCTCGGTTTTATTCTGATTAACTGGGCGATGTTTAAATACTCGAAGAATATTCAGATCTTAGATTTGCTTCTGCCCCTATCCAGTGCCTTTGCGGCCAGCGTTTGGTTCTGGCTCTTACATCAATCCAGCAGTTCCAGCGTTTATTCCTATCAATATGCTTCAGTCATTTTTATTCTGTTGGGGTGCTTGTCAATTCAGGTGTGCTTTCGCCCCTCTGTGCTGACAGCCCTGCTGATCAGTGTTGTGATTATTTCCGGGGTGATGCAGATGAATAATTTGCATCAAACCATAATCTTTTTATTGGTATATGTGCCGATTCTGATTTTCAGCCTATACATTAGCTGGAACAACACTTTAAATGCACGACGCACATTTTTGCGTTCGATGTTAGATGAGTGGGATCGACATATGCTACGTGAACTGGCACATACCGATGAACTCACCCAACTCAATAACCGCCGCCAATTTGAATTCATCGCAGAACAAAAAATTCATCAATGGCCACAATACAAGTCGATTTGCTTGCTGATGTTCGATGTTGATTTCTTCAAACGCATCAATGACAGTTATGGGCATGATATTGGGGATCAGGTGTTGCAGAAAATTGCTGAAATTGCCCGCAAGGAAATGCGACGTGATGACGTGCTTGCCCGTTTCGGTGGCGAAGAGTTCGTCGCACTCTTACCTGAAACAACGCTCGATGATGCCATGATGATTGCCACGCGATTAAGACAGAAAATTGAGGCGAATACGGTCTGTATTGGCAACAATATTAAACTCAATTTCACCATTTCGATTGGGGTTTCCCAGCTTAATCCCGAAGATATTGATTTGCATCTATTGATTAAAGAAGCCGATGTCGCCCTTTATCGCGCCAAGCAAAATGGACGAAACCAAGTGGTCTCCTTTGACCCTTTACCGAATGAGGCTTAAGAGCAGCTCAGCACTTGCACACAATAAATTCTGATCTTATTGCTGTGCTTGGTGTTCTGCCAATGTCTGTTTCAAATGCTTCATAAACTGCCCAAACTGCGGCAAAAATTGTTGAAATAACGGATGTTGGCGATTTTCCAGTAAGGTTTCCCCAAATAACTTTAAGCCTACCGCAAAAGCTGCCGTGGCTTCCGCATCAAATAATTGAGCTTGCTGCATGCGTGCAACAATCGCCAGAATATCGTCATGATTGCCTACATTAAACGCTAATTTTTCAGTGTAGGTGGAAGCTTGCCCTTTGGCATCGCAAAGATGTTCGAGCGTAATATGATATTGGTGCTGTTTCATTTTACAGTCCTTTAAATGGATCAATTTAAAACTCAACTTTGGGTTGTACATGTAAGGTGAGTTCAACTTTGATCAGCTGCTGTTGCATGGCATCAGCCAACTGATTCAAATAGTTGGATAAATCTTGATGTTCAAATGTCTCAACTTGCCCATTTTGTACATGTAAGATTTGAAATGGCGTCCGTTGTTGCCGTATCACAAAACTGGCTTTGGCACGCTGATGATATTGTCGCTGGATCAGCTTTGCCTGCTCTAACTCGGTCAGCACTCGGTATACTGTGGCCAAACTTAAGCCACTCTGTTGCTGTTGTAGTTGCAAATACAATTGCTCAGCACTACAGGCTGTCGTGGCATCCAGCAATTGCTGCAAGACAGAGCTTCGGGCTAAAGAGACTTTTAAATGTGCCTGTTTCAGCAATTCCTGACTTTGCATATCTGGCTTGATATCCTTAAAGTCGGCTGATGGCGACTGCCGCAGCATCAATCTGTTCTGCAATACGTCTGACCGTTTCTGCATCGACCGACTTGGTATGTAACTTTAAGCGTAGAGATGTTTTTAAATTTTCCATAGCGCGATGAATATCTAGCAATTCATCTTGAGTTTGTATTTCTCGCTTGGTTTCTAATTTCTCTAATAGCTGCTGAATCACGGTCTGCTGTTCATTCAGATGTCCTTGCCCAGTCTCAGTAATGTAAAACTGCTTACGCTCCCCATCTGTGAGCTTAACCTGCACAAAACCCATGTCTTCAAGATAGGTCAGCGTTGGATAAATGGTACCTGCACTCGGACTATAGCCCCCACCGACTAACTCGCTAATGTCTTTAATCAGTTCATAGCCATGTTTAGGAGCTTGGGCAATCAGATACAAAACCAGCAGCTTCATCCGCCCTGCTTCAAATAAACGACCACGACGTCCACCATGCGGGCGTTCTGAATGATGGGAGTACGACTCGTAGTCATGATGAGAACCATGTTTCATGATGCTTTTTTGCTATATTGATTAAATTACGCTTACAAAGATATATCTTTATATATCTTAAAGCAACCACTGTTCTTGTGGATACCTTCAAGATCCTGACTTTTGATGGAAGTTATTTTTTGTTCAGAACAGAAAAAATTAAGCAATAAAAAAGGACGCTGACGCGTCCTTTTTTTAAATCATTCTATTCTGCCGCGAGCACAGCTCTTGGCGTAATTCAGGCAAGAAGCTTCGCTTCTTGAAATCCCTGAATTACTCCCACTCAATTGTTGCTGGTGGCTTAGATGACACGTCATAAACAACACGTGATACATCTTTAATTTCATTCATAATACGCGTAGAGATCTTGTCGACTAACTCATACGGTAAGTGTGCGAAACGTGCAGTCATAAAGTCCACAGTTTCAACGGCGCGAAGTGCAACCACCCATGCATAACGGCGGCCATCACCCACTACACCCACAGATTTCACAGGTTGGAATACCGCAAAGGCTTGCGCAGTTTTGTCATACCAACCGCTAGCACGCAATTCTTGCATGAAGATGTCGTCTGCAAGACGAAGAATATCGGCATATTCTTTTTTCACTTCACCCAAAATACGCACGCCCAAACCAGGACCAGGGAATGGATGACGGTAAATCATGCTGTGTGGTAAACCTAACGTGGTACCCAATTTACGCACTTCATCTTTAAACAAGTCACGTAACGGTTCAACCAAGTCAAAGGCTAAATCTTCTGGTAAACCACCCACATTGTGGTGTGATTTAATCACGTGTGCTTTACCTTGCTTGCTCGCAGCAGATTCAATTACGTCTGGGTAAATTGTGCCTTGTGCCAAGAATTTCACGCCATCAAGTTTACGCGCTTCTTCGGCAAAAACTTCAATGAACTCGCGACCAATGATTTTACGTTTTTTCTCAGGATCAACTTCACCCGCCAACGCTGTCAAGAAACGCTCTTCAGCATCGGCACGGATTACACGGATACCCATGTTGTCTGCGAACATTTGCATCACTTGATCGCCTTCGTTCAAACGAAGTAAACCATTATCTACAAATACGCAAGTTAACTGATCACCAATCGCTTTATGTAAAAGCGCAGCCACAACAGATGAATCCACACCACCCGACAAGCCCAGTAGCACTTTTTCATCACCAATTTGTTGGCGAAGTTGTTCTACACGTAGGTCGATAATGTGTTCTGGTGTCCACAAACCGCCACAACCACAAATTTTGTGAACAAAGTTAGACAATAACTCTGCACCCTTTGCTGTGTGCGTAACTTCTGGATGGAACTGTACGCCGTAGAAACGACGGCTTTCATCCGATGCCGCAGCAAATGGACAGCTTGGTGTACTTGCCGTCGTTGAGAAACCTTCTGGTAAACGGCTTACTTTGTCACCGTGGCTCATCCACACGTGTAATTGGTTTTCGCGGTCTTGAAGCTGGCCAATTAAATGGTCGCGCTGCTGAATGTCAACTTCAGCATAACCGAATTCATGTACTGTACCCGCTTCAACCTTACCGCCTAGCTGTTCAGACATGGTTTGGAAACCATAACAGATTCCCAGTACTGGCACGCCTAATTCAAAAACCACTTGCGGTGCGCGTGGGCTCCCTTCAACATGAACACTTTCAGGTCCACCCGATAAAATAATACCGTTTGGATTAAATGCACGGATGTCTTCTTCAGACATGTCGTAGGCATACATTTCAGAATATACACCCGCCTCGCGTACGCGACGTGCAATAAGCTGACTATATTGAGAGCCGAAATCCAAAATAAGGATACGATCTTCAGTAATTTGAGAATTGGTAGTCATGACAAACAACTATGATAGGCAAACGAATATAAGCGCCATATTCTAGCATTTTTCCAGTTATTAAGCACACTATTTGGACAACCAATAAATAAAAATATAAAACAAATACTTAAATAAAAAGCACCGAACGCTTCGGTGCTTTTTGTGTAGCACTGGATATAACTGTCCCGCTAGCAATCATGAGAGCTATTATTTTTCAAGTAGAGCGTCTAGACTGAATTTGCCCGCACCATGCAGCATCAAGAAGAATAAGCCACCTGCCATAGCAAAGTTTTTCATAAAGTTAATGGCATCATCCGCGCCACCATGGAAAATGAATGCGGTAATAAGACTAAACACACCTAGACCGAGTGCGGCAAAGCGGGCTTGAAAACCCAATAACAGCGCCAAGCCGCCACCAAATTCAACCAAGATGGTGAGTGGCAATAATGCGCCTGGTACCCCCATGGCTTCCATATAACCCACCGTAGCACTATAGGCCGTCAATTTGCCCCAGCCTGCAACCAAAAAGATATACGCCAATAACACACGGGCAATCAAACTGAAGAGACTGTCGAGCGTAGGTTGAGCCACGATATTTTTCACAACAACATTGGGATTAAACATAATTGAACCTTTTCTTAATCTTGTGGATAGGCACAGCTTAGTTTTTATTAATAATAGAATAAATATCCATTATTCAGACTTATCGTTTTAAATATAGAACGACGATCAGGCAAATTAATTACGTTTTAGTACTGACTTTCCCTATATGGACTGCTAGGATTTGGCTACATTTTCGCGATGTTTTACCCCATGGACCTCATTGATTTTATTTTACACGTAGATGACCATTTACTCGAATTTATTACAAATTATGGGGTATGGATTTACGCTATTTTATTTTTAATTATTTTTGTCGAAACCGGTTTGGTGGTCATGCCATTTTTACCTGGCGACAGTTTGTTATTTGCTGCAGGTGCCTTGGCGGCATCGACAGGTGCAATGGACCCTTGGGTATTGGGTGTTTTACTGTTTATTGCTGCGGTTTTAGGTGACACTTTAAACTATCACATCGGAAAATATATTGGACCTCGCGTATTTGAAATTGATTCACGCTTTATTAATAAACAGCACCTGATTAATACGCAAAAATTCTTTGAAAAACATGGCGGCAAAACCATTATTTTTGCCCGATTCGTGCCTTTTGCTCGTACTTTTGCCCCATTTGTGGCGGGTGCAGGACAAATGAACTATAAGTTTTTCTTAAGCTATAATGTGATTGGGGCGTTTTGCTGGATCGCGTCTTTTATTACCTTGGGTTATTTATTTGGCAATATGCCGGTTGTAAAAGACAATTTCACGCACCTGATCTTTGGCATCATTATTATTAGTGTGCTACCCGGAATTATTGGTTTTGTACGACAAAAGCTTTCCCAAAAAGGAAAATGATGCTTTAAAAGAAGCGAATGACCACAGGTAACATACAAACAATCAATAACATTGCCGATCCTTTATATAAATGATCGGCTTTTATTTGCTTTAAATTTCCCGCCAAAAGGGCTTTTCCAAACACCATCCAAAATAAAGCCGCAGGAATCAAAATTAAGGCAAACAGCAGAAATACCAAACCTGCACTCAACGCGCTATTCCACATTTCAGGCGGCAGAATACCTGCGGCAAAAAGCAAGGCTTTAGGGTTTTTCAAGGTCGAGACAAATAATTGGTGTGGACGAATATAGGGATGCTTCTGATTATGGGATGCCAGATGTACCGACTTCCATAAATGGAATGCCATCCAAAACACGTACAAGGCACTGAGGACATGCAGTAAGGTAATTAGGTGCGGCCAAACAGGGCTAGTCAGATGAATGAACAGCGACCAAAGACTAATCGCATAAATATAGCCCAGTAACTCCGCAGGAATAAGCAGACTGGCTTTAAGTACCCCTTGTTGATGTGCAGAGCTTGCCAGTAATGCGTTCGTGGGTCCCGGAATGAGAAACACCGCAATCATCGCAAATACAAATAGCCAACTCTCAATCATAAAAACCTATCATTCCACGCCCAAAGTGTTGCACACCTTATATGAAAGCTGCCCTGCAGAACAAGCCAAACCCGCTCCCCATTGAGAACCGATAGGTTTAATTCAATCCTATAAAAAACACTAAAACACTGTTTAAATTATATTTTTATTGAAATATTTTGAAAAATATTTCTCACTCTATCCGACCAAAAGCCAGCAGACAGAGTGAAAAATACCCGCAAATTATGATTGATTCACGACCTGAATAGGACAGTTTTTAAACTGGGCGGCTTGCACTACAGCTTCTTGCTGCCCCATTAAACGTGAAATTTCAGTTTTTTTGGTGTTTGAAGATTGCCCCATATTTAAAGAAACACTCGGACCAAAGCCCCAACCGCCACCATGGCTCCAACCACCACCCAATCCAACATCTACCCCAACTCCCGTACGTTTTGCTGTCGACACGCCCTGATCTAAATATTGTTGAATACGGTCATACTCTGCCTGTAATTGTTGACAGTTTAAAGACTGGTATTGTGTCGGCGAAACATAGGTCGGCTTTACTGTAGTCGCACATGCTGTCAGCAATACACTACTCGCAGCAAGCATAGATAAAGCAATTTTTTTCATAACTTTTCTCAATCTTATTTTTGCTCAATTTCATTGAACAATGAAAGATAGGCCTGCGTCAATTTGTGATCTTTCGCCAAATGAATTAAAGGTTGATTTTGATGATGGGATTCTTTCATCAGGACTGAAGGTGGCAACATATTTTCCAATACAGGCAGACCTTCATCTTTCAACTGTTGTACCACTTCTCGCGGCAACTTGGCTTGTGCCTGATATTGATTCACCACAATGCCTTCAATCTCAAGCTGATCATTGTGGTCATCTTGGGTTTCAATCACATTTTCAATTAGGCTTTGTAAGGCACGCTTAGAAAACACATCACAATCAAAGGGAATTAGCACGCGATCTGCAGCAATCAATGCCGACAAGGTAAAAAAGTTAAATGCTGGCGGGGTATCAATGTACACGCGGTCATATTTACCTTCCAGCAACTTTAAAGCATCGCGCAATTTATAGATTTTATGTTTGGCTTCCAAAGCATAAGCCAAAGCACCCAGACTCGGACTTGCCGGAATCACATCCAACTGTTTAAACGGGGTTTGATGCACATAGCTTTCCAGACCTTTGGCGCGATTTTTCAGTAAAGATCCGATGGCATTGCCCAATAGTCCTGCCTTGCTTTGTGCTGAGCCCAGCACCTCTTCAAAATAATTTTCAATATTGGGTTCGAGTGCAGGTTTATCGACCGAATACGTCGCATCATCGCCCAATAAATATTGACTGGAGTTGGCTTGCGGATCCAAATCAATCACCAATGTTTTCAATCCCTGATGCGCACTAATCGCAGCCAAATTCACCGTAATGCTCGACTTGCCTACGCCACCTTTCTGATTAAATACCACACGTGTCCGCATATTCCCCCTCCCTCAATTTTTATTACTTGTCAATCCGCAGTGTAATCGATCGTTTTTTTATCACTGTAGAAAATGTCTGACAATTAGCCAAAATTTGGCTGAATCATTACCAGCCCCAAGATGGCGATAAACGCCACGACCGCTAAGAACAGCCCCGCACGGCGCTGTGCCAAGACAATTTGATCCTGTTTTTTATACGCCTTACTTAATGAAGATAAAAGCACCAAGAACAGAATAATTTTGGCATAAAACCAAGACTGTACCTCAAAATCTTTCATGACCAATAAGGCGATACCCGTGACCACCAAGAGCGTCATGGCGCTATGTTGTAAGGCGACCAATACGGTTCGGGCAGAAGGGTTGGGCAAATTCCCTTCAGTTCCTGAAAACAACGTTCGAGCGCGCAGTAAAATCACTACAGCAGCGAAGAACACTGCAACCCAATGCAACATTAATACCATTTGAGCATCCATAATGACCCAATTTCCTTAAGTTTTAGGTGCATGGGCACATTCTGGACTGCTGGTATCCCGTCCCTGCCAATCCGATTCGACAAAAGCATGTATCGCTAAAGCATGAATCCGGCTCGGTGCCAATAAATCCCCTACAGCCGCATAGATTTTTTGATGACGTTGCACTAAACGTAAGCCGTCAAAGGCTTCACTGACAATGACCACTTTAAAATGCGATTCTTTACCAGGGAAATAGCCACCATGTCCTGAAGACTCATTCACGATTTCTAAATAAGTCGGAGCCAGTTGCTGTAAGCGGTCTCGAAGTTGTAATTCTAAGCTCATGATGATCTGCCTTAATCTTTTCACTTTCTTACAGTATAGCGGTTCTGCCCGATGGTTTTGTATTCTGAACTTGCTTTTCGCGCTGCAAGCCCGATTTTTTAGAAAATTTGGCATAAAATGCTTTTATTTTATGCAATTGATACAAGTTTTTTCAGAAACATATTGACCGTATTTTTTCATACTGTATTATACACGGCATGCGGGAATAGCTCAGTTGGTAGAGCACAACCTTGCCAAGGTTGGGGTCGCGAGTTCGAGTCTCGTTTCCCGCTCCAAATCATTTTTTAGTGTAAGTTTTAGCAAAAACTGCTCAATATGCGGGAATAGCTCAGTTGGTAGAGCACAACCTTGCCAAGGTTGGGGTCGCGAGTTCGAGTCTCGTTTCCCGCTCCAGATTCTAAAAAACCCTAGTCGAAAGATTAGGGTTTTTTTATGCTGTCAAAAAATGTACCCCATTCAAGACTTCACTCGCTGCTCAACAGCATCAACCGTCATGTCTTAAATAGCAAATGAGTCACCCCATACAAAAATACTCCATGCCTGAACTTTCAGACATGGAGCAAAATCTGGTTTTAACAATGAAATGTCAGATTAGCGCACGGCTATTTTAGGATTGGAATTACCCCAAACGGTGTAGAGGTCTGCAAGCAGTGCACCGTTGTATTCTTCCAAATCACTTTGTTTCACGCTTTGATTGCCCTGTTGTCCAAACAGTACCACTTCATCACTGGCACGAATATCAGGAAAATCGGTCACATCCACCATAGTGGTATTCATGGAAGTACGCCCCACCACCGGTACTTTATGTCCGCGAATTAGCACATAAGCTTTATTACTAAACACACGGCGGTAGCCATCTGAATAGCCCATCGGCAAGTTCGCCAACAAAGAATCACGCTTTAAAGTGTAAGTTTGGTCATAGCCCACTGTTGTACCTTTTAAATAGGCATTTACAGTAGCGACTTGGGTTTTAAAGGTCATGAGCTTTTTATATTCCACACGGTCTGGAATACTATCACCATAAATGACCCCACCAGCACGGACCATATCTAAATGTGACTCTGGCACAGTTAAAGTGGCAAATGAATTGGCGGTATGCAGAGTTAAATCTTCACGTTTTAATTTGGCTTTTTTAATCAGCCAATCAGTTTGCTGATTAAAGATTGCCAAATGCTCACGCACATACTTTTCATCTTCAACCGCATAATGCGTCATGATGCCGACCAGTTTTAGGTTCGGCAATTTGGTCATGTTCAACGCCTGCTGTTTACCGACTTCCGAGCTCATTTCCAAACCATTACGATCCATACCACCGGCATTTAAACCTAAATGATAAGAGATGGTCACGCCTTGTTGTTTCGCCCATTTCGACACGCGCTGTGCCTGTTCGTAGTTACCGAACAACTCTTCCATATGAAGGGATGCTGCATTCTGGATTTCTTGATCGGTTGCTGCACGTAATCGAAGAATGCGACCTTGATAACCCGATTGGCGAACCAGCGCCGCTTCGGCATTACTGGTAATCCCCACACATGGTACTTTTAGTTTGATAATGCTCGGCATCAGCAATTGAATACCATGCCCATAGGCATCAGCTTTCATTACAGCACAGATCTGGCTTTTATTCTGCAATTGTTGTTGTAAAGTCTGAATGTTTTGCTCAAAAGACTGAACATTAATTTCAATCCAAGCATTGGCTTGCGGTGCCGTTGCCTGTGTCGCAGAAACATGCGAAGTTAATAATGGTGCCGCCATGGTGCTGCTCATATTCAGCAGCCCTGCCCCCAACATACACGCTAATAATGTTACTTTTTTCAAGATAAGTCCCTCTTCATGATTATAAAAAAGAGAGGGCAGAATACCCTCTCTCACGCTACATTAATTATTTTCTGGCATTTCTTCATGTTCTACACGGCGACCATGTTCTAAAATCCAGGTACGCTCTGTGTTTTTGCGGTTACGGCGCTTATAAGCAATCCATAGTCCGATAAACCAAAATGGTGAAACGAACAATGAAATACGCGTATATTCATCAAGACATAGAATCGCGACCACAAACACCATAAATACAATCCCGAACCAGCTCATAAAAATCCCCGCAGGCATTTTATAAACCGACTGCGCATGCAAATCAGGACGTTTTTTACGATACGCCAAATACGATGCGAGAATCATACCAAAGGCAAACACGGTCAAAATTGAGGTCAATGACGTCACGATATTAAATGCCGACATGACATTTGGCGTAACAAACAAAATCAATGTGCCGATAAATACACAAATCATCGAACACAACAGTGCTTGTACAGGTACTTTGCCTTTAGACAAGGTTTTAAAACGTTGCGGTGCATCTTTTTCAACCGCCAAGCCATACAACATACGGCTGGTCGCAAAAATACCACTGTTTGCCGAAGACATCGCTGAAGTCACGACCACAAAGTTCACCACCGCAGCAGCAGCAGTCAGCCCTACCAGTTGGAACATGGCGACAAATGGACTTTGACCTGGGTCAACTTGCTTCCAAGAGGTCACACAAATGATGACGATTAAGGCACCCACATAGAACAACAGAATGCGCAAAGGAATTGAGTTAATGGCTTTCGGTAATGATTTTTCAGGATTTTTAGTTTCTGCTGCGGTTGTACCAACCAATTCAATCCCCAAGAAGGCAAACACCGCCATTTGGAAACCCGCCAAGAAACCAGTCACACCATGCGGTAAAAATGCATCTGGATCAGTCAAATGTGAAACTGATGCCTTAACCCCATTCGGTGATGTAAAGCCCATCACCACCAAGCTTATACCTAAGATTAAAAAGGCCACAATCGCAACAATCTTGATCATGGCAAACCAGAATTCGGTTTCACCAAACATTTTGACGGTTAATAAGTTAAGAATGGTCAAAATACTGATCGTCGCCAAAGCAGGCAACCACACTGGTATATCTGGATACCAGAACTGCATATAACCGCCAATTGCGATGATATCGGCAATCGCGGTGATGACCCAACTGAGCCAGTAAGTCCAGCCTAAAAAGTAGCCCGCCCATGGACCTAAGTAATCGGTGGCAAAATCGACAAATGACTTATAGTTGGTGTTGGAAAGTAATAACTCTCCCATGGCACGCATTACAAAAAATAAGACAAAACCAACGATCATATAAGTCAAAATGACTGAGGTTCCAGAGTTGGCAATGGTTTGCCCCGAACCCATAAATAGACCTGTACCGATGGCGCCACCGATCGCAATCATTTGAATATGTCGATTGCTGAGTGAGCGTTCTAGTTTTTCGTCCTCAACCGCCTCGTAATGATGTCCACCCAGTAAATCACCCTCAAGGGCTTCTGGCGACTTATTGAGATTCTTTCCATTCATCATGTTTGTTACTCCAATTTACAGTGAATCACCGTAAATATGGGACTGCGATTAAAATAAAATCCGTTTTAATCCCAATCCAAAATTAAGCTACTGTTATCTTTCAATAACATTAATTTCTATGTTCAAAACTTGCCATTTACCTGTCAGACAAATACACAGCAAGTACTACATAGCTTGCAAATCCTATGCTAGCAATCTTAATTTTATGTTAAAAATCAATGATTTAGCTAATGCACAATACGAGTTTACCCAATGTCATAAGCACACTTATGATCATTGGGTAATAAAAAGGCATACATATCTTTTTCAATATCCATATATTCAATTCCATTGAAAACTAATCAAACGACTTAAGTTCTATAAACCACCATCATCATCTTGAATAAAATCGACGCAAATCATCACACTTAAACCTCAGTTAACATCAAGCCGGCTCTTAAGCCTTTTTTCACTTGGGTATTCGGGAATAAAATCCAAACTTGTTCGGGTGCAACTACATAGGGTTTGCCTTGTTGTAGTGCAATCACTGTATTGGATTCGAATACCGAGAAATTCGGGGCAGAATCGGCAAGATTAAGCTGAAAATCATCTTCAGTTTTGATAATTGATTCGACGACACGAAAGCTTTTGATTGGCTGTTTGTGGCGTGTCGGTAAAGGCTGTTCACTGACCACGGCACGCAGCACTTGATTAATGGCGGCAAAAGCCGATAAATCATTTTGACCAAAAGGTTTGGCATGACCCAGTTCGAGGGTTGAACTGGAGGCATGAAATCTTGAACTGGTGTAATGGGTAAAAGTACGACCTGCGGCATTGTGATACACCAAGGCATCCAATTCTGCAGACTCAAGGCATGCCAACATGCCCGCATCATACGCATGGGTTTGATACGGGAATAACGCGAAGGTCGGCATTATAGAGGGACGAATTGCAGTGTGCAAATCATAATGATAACGCTTCACCTGCGCTGGGCATGCCGTGAAAAACTCTGCCACGATCTGTTCTAATTCAGCAACACGCTTGGCTTCAAAGGTTGCTGCATATTGCTTGTGTGCACCACAGAACATGCGATTCATATCATTTTCAACATAGCGTTGACCTGAACGTATCGCGACTGGATTGCCCAAAACCAACAACAGGCGAACCTGTAATGGCAGTGCCCCAGAAAAAATATCCTGACTGATCTGCGCCAACAACTCGATTGGCGCAGTTTCATTGCCATGTACACCTGCGGAAAGCACGATGGCTTTGCTATAAGTATGTTTTGGAGTAAAACAAAGTACGCCCTCAGCCAGCCATTCCCAGCTAAAATCGTCCTGTTCACCACGCGTCACTGTCGGTAGGTTTTGCTCTAAAACACCACTTAAAAAATCCATCATTTGCTTTCCCTGCTTTGCTGATTAACGTTGGAAGTGATACACCGAACCCAAGCCTAAAATTTGCGTCAATTCATCTAACGCTGTACGGCTTTCGATTAATAATTTTGGATCAGCCAAATCTTGCTGACTCAATTCATCACGGTAATGTTGATCGACCCACGCATTTAAACGTGTGAACAAAGCATCATTCATAAACAGATTCGGATTGATTGCCTTCAATTCCGCTTCATTCACTGCTACACGTAAGCGTAAGCACGCTGGCCCACCGCCATTACGCATACTTTCACGCAAGTCGAAAACTTTAATGTCATCAATTGGCGTACCCATTTGAATCATGTCATTCAAATAGCCCCAAACTGCTGGGTTTTGACGAGATTCTTCTGGCACCACAATGCTCATGCCACCATCAGTGCGCGTCAAAATCTGACTATTGAACAAGTAGGTATTTACTGCATCTTTGACAGAAACACGTTGATCAGGCACTTCAATCGCGACGAATTCTTGACCCAAGCGCGCCATCTTTTCACGAATTTCTGCCAAAGCTGCTGTTTGGTTCAAAAATGCATGTTGGTGATGGAACAAGACATTTTGGTTACTCACCGCAATCACGTCGTTGTGGAACACGCCTTGGTCAATCACATCTGGATGCTGCTGAACAAAAACCGTCTGTTCTGCTTTGAGTTGGTGCAAACGTGCAACCGCTTCGCTCGCCTCAAGTGATTGACGCGCTGGATAGCGTTTTGGACCAACACCACCACCCATGAATTGCTGACCATAAACAAACACTTGAACGCTGGCTTGATCATAAGCACCGCCCAAACGATTATGGTTAGCTGCACCTTCATCACCAAACAATGCCACTGGTGGCAACGCTTCATGGTGTGCAAAATGACGCTCATCATTAAACATCGCTGCCATCACACGAGAAGTCGTTTCGTGCTCAATTGAACGATGGAACTTATTGTTCAAGTTGGCTGCAGTAAAATGCACACGACCATCTGCACTGTCTGCCGAAGGTGAAACCGTTGCAGCATTGGCCGTCCACATACATGAAGCTGAACTTAATGCAGACAAAAGCTCTGGTGACGTACGCATGGCTTGTTCAATCACACTGTGATCATCGCCACGGAAGCCCAATTTACGTAAAGTTGGCACATGTGGGCGTTCTTGCGGTGCAAACACACCTTGCTTTAAGCCCATGTCTGCCAAAGCTTTCATTTTCAGCAAACCTTGTTTTGCCGCTAACTTAGGATTAGAGACATTATTACGGTTTTTAGTGGACGCTTCGTTCCCGAATGACAATCCCGCATAATGATGCGTTGGACCCACTAAACCATCAAAATTAATTTCATAGCCTGACATTTCTAAACTCCCTATCCGTCGACTACAGCACAATGCCTGGCGATAATTTTTCAGGTAAAGCTACCTGAGGACTTTCCAACGATGCCATTGGCCATGCGCAATAATCTGCAGCATAGAACGCACTAGCACGATGGTTACCCGATGCACCTACACCACCAAATGGTGCAGCACTTGAAGCGCCGGTAAGCGGCTTATTCCAATTCACAATCCCTGCGCGGGCTTCAATCAATAAACGTTCAAATAATTCACGTTCTGGAGAAACTAAGCCTACCGATAAACCAAAACGAGTCGCATTGGCTAAGGCTAAAGCTTCATCAAAATGGTCATAACGGTAAATACAGCTCAATGGACCAAAATATTCTTCATCTGGAACTTCATTCACCCCTGTGACCTCTAACAGTCCAGGACTTAATAAGCTGCTGTTTGGATCTGCTTGAGTCACAGGCAATAACACTTGCGCGCCTAAATCGATTAGACGTTGTTGTGCTTGTAAGATCTGTTGTGCAGCATGCAATGAGATCACACCACCCATAAACGGTTGTGGCTGTGCATCCCACTGTCCCACCAGCAAATTACGGCTTACTTCCACCAAACGTTGAATGAAGGCATCACCAGCAGCACCATTTTTAATAATTAAACGGCGTGCACAGGTACAACGCTGACCTGCCGAAATAAAGGCAGATTGAATGGTTAAATTCACCACAGCATCGATATCGCTCATGTCATCGATAATCAGCGCATTGTTGCCACCCATTTCGAGTGCGAGAATTTTCTCAGGTGCGCCAGCCAATTGTTTGTGCAGGTGGTAACCCGTATTGGCACTCCCTGTGAACAATAGACCATCAATTTCATGCGACTGCGCCAGTGCCTCACCTGTGCTACGACCGCCCTGCACCAAGTTCAACACGCCCGCAGGCAACCCAGCTTCGTGCCATAACTTCACGGTTTCTTCCGCAGTCCACGGCGTGAGCTCACTTGGTTTGAACACAATGGCATTGCCCGCGATTAAGGCAGGCACAATGTGACCGTTTGGCAAGTGACCTGGGAAGTTATATGGACCAAATACCGCAAGTACGCCATGCGGGCGGTGACGCAAAGATGCTGCGCCATCGGCCATTTCTGTCACGCTTTCGCCCGTACGTTCATGATAGGCACGGATTGAAATCGCCACTTTAGCAATCATGGACTGAACTTCAGTTAAAGTTTCCCAAATCGGTTTGCTGGTTTCACGACTGATGACGGTCGCTAACTGTTGTTTATTTTGTTCTAATAAGCTGGCAAAACGCTGAATCACCTCAATACGTTCTGCAAGCGGACGACGCGCCCAAGCGGCAAATGCGGCACGTGCCGACTGACATGCTTGTTCAACTTGTGCGGCGGTCGCTTCGGCACCTTGCCAAATAATTTCTTGGCTGACAGGATCCAGTTTGTTCCATGCTGCACCATGCGCAGGAGACCATGTCCCATTAATATATAAATTTCCTTGTGACATTATTTTTGCTCCGCCTTATCTAAAGGCAACATACGAATACTTTGCCCCGCCTGCACACCCAGTGCCTGCGCTTGCTCAGCCGTTAAATTCAAACTTTCAGCATCCGCAGCATGCTGAATTAAAATGGCACGATAATCGTGATACTGGTCATTGGCGACCAAATGACGCTCACCACCCACTGGCACACTGTCTACAATACTTACGCGGCGGATTTGGCTTTCATTCACCGCACGCAAGTTTTTCACTTCAGCTTCTAAGGTTGGACCCGCATCAAAAATATCGACATAACCTTGGTAACGTAGCCCTTCCGACTCCAACACCCGCGACGCAGGTACTGTTTGCGGATGAACTTGCGCAATTACTTGCTGTGCGGCTAGCGGCAACAAATCGGTGTAGACCGGAAAACGCGGCATCAACTCCGCAATAAAGACTTTTTGCCCAATACCGCTGAGATAGTCCGCAGTGGCGAAGTCCATATTGAAAAAGTGGTTGCCCAAAGCGTCCCAAAAAGGTGAACGACCATTGTCATCCGAATAACCGCGCATTTCGGCAATCAGGGTGCTTTGGAACGCCTGCTGGAATGCTGCGATAAAGAGGAAGCGGATTTTAGAGAGCAATTTGCCATTTTGATCTTTGCGATAATCAGGATCTAAAAATAGCGTACACAGCTCACTACACCCGGTATGGTCATTACTTAAAAACAGGGTATTTAATGCTTTGTAGACATTCAGAGCCTGCGAGGCATGAACTTGCTTGCCCACATGGAAGTTATAAAAAGGTTCAGTCAAACCCACTGCCACTTCAATCGCACTCACACCCACCACGCGCTGTAACTGGGTATCTTCTAAAACAAATAAGTACCCTTGCTCATGTGGTGCAGCTTGACCGTGTAAAGTCTTTTGTGTGCGCGCAATTCGAGCCGATAAAATCTCCTTATTTTGCGGTAACGAAGTCAGACCAACGCCCGACTTCCCCGCTAGAGTAAAGATGTCATCTAAATCCCGATACTCTGCATGTCTAACAATCATCATATGCAGAAGCCTTTACGCGCCAACAAAACGCGCAAGCGCACGTTCAAAACGTTGTAGACCTGCTTCAATATCTGCTTCAGGAATGATTAATGATGGCGTAAAGCGAACGACATTTGGGCCTGCAACCAGAGCCAACAAGCCTTCTTCACCCGCCAGCGTCACGATGTCTTTGGCTTTGCCTGCATATTCAGCTTTTAATACGCAACCAATCAACAATCCTTGACCACGCACTTGCTCAAACAAGTCAAAACGTTGATTTAAACGGTTTAAACCATCAACAAAGTATTGCGCGCGGGTACGTACACCATTCAATACTTCTGGGGTATTAATAAACTGGAATACAGCATTCGCGACCGCACATGCCAATGGGTTACCGCCATAGGTGGTTCCATGGTCACCAACAACAAACATGCTGGCATATTTGTCTGTGGTAATCATGGCACCAATGGGGAAACCACCGCCCAAGGCTTTGGCTGTGGTTAAAATGTCGGGTGTCACGTCAGTATTCATGTAGGCATACAACGCCCCTGTACGACCCACACCGGTTTGTACTTCGTCAAAAATCAGTACAGCACCATGCTGGTCACATAACTCACGTAAACCCGTTAAGAATTCTGCGGTAGCCGCAATGACTCCACCCTCACCTTGAATTGGCTCCACAATCACGGCGCAAGTGTCAGCATCAATTGCTGCACGTGCCGCTTCCAAATCATTAAATGGAAGATGGTGAATCCCTTCTGGTAAAGGGGCGAAATCTTGCGAGTACTTCGGTTGACCACCGGCCGTAACCGTAAATAAGGTACGACCGTGGAAGGCATTTTTAAATGCCACAATTTTGTTCTTGCGCGCTGAGCCTGAAAGTAGGCCCACTTTGCGCGCAAGCTTCAAAGCCGCTTCGTTGGCTTCTGCACCAGAGTTACAGAAGAACACTTTATCGGCAAAGGTATTTTCAACCAATTGTTTTGCCAGCATTAAAACAGGCTCATTGGTATAGCCATTGCCGATATGCCATAACTTCTGACCTTGCTCGACCAATGCTTTTACCGCGACAGGATGTGCATGCCCTAGCGCATTTACTGCAATCCCACCAGCAAAATCAATATATTCTTTACCTTGCTGATCCCATAAACGAGAACCTTCACCACGCACAGGAATAAATGGCGCTGGCGCGAACACTGGCACCATATATTGATTAAAATCTTGGCGTGTCGGTTGGTAATTCTGGCTCATGGTATGTTCTTCCTTAATAAATCTGACGTTGTTGTTTCAATGGCACTTAAGCCACGAGAATTTCCCCTTAACCAGGGAAAATTCCGCGCTCTTTACGTGCTTTTAATATGCGTTCACACGCCAAAATGTACGCTGCGGTACGCAAACTGCAGTCTTTTTCGTTGGCTTTAAACCAAACGTCTTCAACTGCTTTAATCATGAGTTTGTCTAAACGCTCGTTAATTTCTTCTTCAGTCCAGAAATAGCTCGCCATGTCCTGTACCCATTCGAAGTAACTTACGGTTACACCGCCCGCATTACACAGTACGTCAGGCACAATCATGATGCCGCGTTCTAACAGGATGTCTTCTGCTTCTGGATACGTTGGACCGTTTGCACCTTCCAAGATCAATTTCGCAGTAAGTTTCTGTGCACGTTCAGGCGTAATCTGACCTTCTAACGCTGCAGGGATTAAAATATCCATCTCTACTGCCCAGAACGCATCATCTCCAATCAAGCTTGCATCTGGATAACCCGCAATCCCTTTGTGAATCGCGACGTAATCTTGTAATGCTTTAATATCGATGCCATCTTTATTAAAGATCGTGCCGGTATGGTCTTGTACACACACCACTTTAGCTTCGGCTTTTTGGAACAAGTACGCAGCTTCGCTACCTACGTTACCAAAGCCCTGCACTGCAACACGGCTACCTTGAAGTGGCAAGTTGATTTTCTTGGCAACTTCTAAACCTGTCACAAATACACCACGACCTGTGGCACGTACACGCCCTAAAGAGCCACCCAAATGCACAGGTTTGCCCGTCACAACACCCGTCACGGTATGACCTTTAATGCTTGAATAGGTATCCATCATCCAACCCATAATGTCGGCATTGGTGCCTACGTCTGGCGCTGGGATGTCATTTTGAGGGCCAATAATTGGACTAATTTCGCTGGTAAAACGACGTGTTAAACGTTCAAGTTCACGCGGAGACAATTTACGTGGGTCTACACGAATACCACCTTTGGCACCGCCATATGGTAAATTAAGAACAGCTGTTTTAATGGTCATCCACGCTGAGAGTGCCATGACTTCATTCAGCTCGACATCTGGATGGTAACGAATACCGCCCTTGCCTGGTCCACGCGATAGGTTATGCTGAACGCGGTAACCTTCGAAGTGCTGAATTGAACCGTCGTCCATTACAATCGGCACATCAACGATGAGTGCACGCTTTGGACGCTTTAATGTATTGATAAATGGAATGAGGTCTTCTTCCAGATACGGCGCAACACGATTAATCTGAGCTAGATAAGTCTGCCATGCACCACTATTGTCCATTTCGTATGACAAAGACATTGAATTTTCCCTTCGAAAATTGAGTGAATCAAATCCATTTTAAATTTGAAACACCTTATTAATTGGGCACCGCCTCAGCTCGGTGCTGTTCCAACTGGAGTATTAGCCAGTCCCTATAGTATGAAAAATCAAAACGACTCCAAAAAGTTGTAATTTTGATTAAAATGCAATAAATTTTATCAATCTGGTGATAGGCAAAATCAAAATGAACGATACTGACAGCCAAATCCTCGGTTTACTGCGTGACAATGCACGCATGTCAATTACCGACATTGCCCAAAAGGTTCGGGTTTCAAGAAATACAGTACAAAAACGCATTGAATATTTAGAAAGTAGCGGCATCATTACGGGCTATACCGTACGCACCAAACCAGGCACGGAAAAAAACAGCATCCGAGCGTGGATGAATATTATGGTCGAAGGCACTAAAACCAATGCTGTGGTGAAAGAGCTCAGAATTGACCCTTCGGTACATACCCTGCATACCACCAATGGTAAATGGGATCTCTTAGTCGAATTAAAGTCAGACAATTTGGAAAGTTTTGATAAAACGCTAGAACGCATTCGGACCATTTCAGGCATTTACAACACCGAAACCAGTATTTTACTCTCGACTTATAAGGCCTAAGGACAACCTAACCCGTGTCATCAACGCTTTATACAGGGTGAACCATAGTCCTCAAACCCCTGTTGGCATTCAGCCAAAGCCTGCCTGAATGTTGATATAAGTCCACCGATCATGCGATTTTGACCGCATGAGTTTTATCGTTTGATCATTTTTAAATACCACTACTCTTTTAAAGTCGGGTGCGGCTGTGTATAACAATCGCCGTATAGCAAAGTAAAAGCATAGGCAAACTGTCTAAAAAAGCGTTAGACTATGCCACAATTAAAAATGCAAATGCCCGCGTGCTTTGCAAATGAATAGAAGGTGAAGATTGATGCCGCTCAATACCGTTGAAGAGCTCGTAGCAGATATCCGTGCAGGTAAAATGGTCATCCTGATGGATGATGAAGACCGTGAAAATGAAGGTGATCTTGTCATTGCCGCGACACATGTGCGCCCAGAAGACATCAACTTCATGATCACGCATGCGCGTGGTTTAGTGTGCCTAACTTTAAGTCGTGAGCGTTGCCAGCAATTGAATTTACCTTTAATGGTCGATGCCAATGGCGCGCAACATGCCACCAACTTCACACTATCCATTGAAGCAGCGGAAGGCATTACCACGGGAATTTCTGCGGCAGAACGCGCACACACCATTCAAACAGCGGTTGCGGCACATGCTAAACCGAGCGATATTGTCCAACCAGGGCATATTTTCCCATTGATGGCTCAGCCCGGCGGTGTACTGCACCGTGCAGGTCATACCGAAGCAGGCTGTGATCTGGCGCGTATTGCAGGTTTAGAACCCGCATCGGTGATTTGTGAAATCATCAAAGAAGACGGCACCATGGCCCGTCGCCCAGATTTAGAAATTTTTGCTGAAAAGCATGGTCTTAAAATCGGGACCATTGCCGATCTCATTCATTACCGCATGACCAATGAACAAACGGTTGAGCGCTTAAGTCAAGAAAGCATCCAAACTGAATATGGTGCCTTTGAACTGTATCGTTACCGTGAAATTGGCAACCCAGACATTCATTTGGCTTTGGTCAAAGGTGAGCCGAAACACGGTGTGACCACGGTTCGTGTGCATGGCTTTAATCCAACGCGTGACTTGCTCAAACTCAACAAGCAAGATGGCGAACCCGCTTGGAATTTAGATCGGGCATTAAAAGAAGTTGCCCAAAGCGATCGCGGTGTATTGGTGTGGATTGGTCAACGCCATTTACAAGATTTAGGTCCTGCGCTCGACAGTTTGACTGCACCGAAGAAAACCAAATCGAGTGCTGCGCTTTCACAGCAATATCAAACGATTGGTGTCGGCGCACAAATTTTACGTGATTTAGGTGTTGAAAAAATGAAGCTGCTCAGTTCACCGCTTCGTTTCAACGCGCTATCAGGTTTTAATCTTGAAGTGGTGGAATATGTCACCGCTCAACAAACATTAACGAAATAATCGAGGTTGCTATGGCGATTCGCCGAATTGAAGGTTTATTACATCTCGCGAGCGAAGGCCGTTACGCGATTTTAGTTGGTCGTTTTAATAGCTTTGTGGTTGAACACTTGCTAGAAGGTGCGATTGATACATTGAAACGTCATGGTGTATCAGAGGATAATATCACTGTTGTTCATGCACCAGGCGCATGGGAACTGCCAGTAGTTGCAAAAAAACTGGCAGCCTCTGACCGCTTTGATGCCATCATCGCACTGGGGGCAGTGATCCGTGGTAGCACGCCTCACTTTGACTTTGTTGCTGGTGAGTGTGCCAAAGGTTTGGGCGTTGTTGGCCTAGACACTGGTCTACCGGTCATTAATGGTGTATTGACTACGGACAGCATTGAACAAGCGATTGAACGCTCTGGAACAAAAGCAGGTAATAAAGGTAGCGAAGCTGCTCTTACTGCAATTGAAATGGTTAACTTGTTAAAGGCTATTTAAAGCATGTCGCAAACACTTCAAGCCGCTTATGCTGCAAAACGTAAAGCACGTCGTTTTGCTGTACAAGGCATTTATGAATGGCAAATGAGCCGCAACCCAGTGCATGAAATTGAAGCACGTACGCGTGTTGAAAATGCCATGCATAAAGTGGACCTAAGCTATTATCATGAATTGCTGACTCAAGTGGTTGCCAATCATGACGCTTTGGATGCGCTTCTTATTCCTGTGCTGGATCGCCAAATCGAAGCACTTGACGGAGTCGAGCTTGCGACCCTTCGTTTAGGTGCCTACGAATTGAAAGAACATCTTGAAATCCCGTATCGCGTGGTTTTAGATGAAGCGATTGAGCTTGCAAAACACTTTGGCGGCGCAGACAGTCACAAATACATCAATGGTGTATTAGACCGTTTAGCCAACGGCCTTCGTGCGGCAGAAAAGCAACAAGCACAATAAGACGTGTAGTAAGTAATATGGCTGAGTTTTCAATCATTGAGACCTATTTTAATCGACAGAAGCATGCTTCCGTCGACTTGGGCGTCGGAGATGACTCAGCCGTACTTACCCCCCCTCCCCAGCAACAATTGGTGATCTGCACCGATACCCTCATTGCAGGAAGACATTTCCCGCTCGATACGCCAGCCCATGCCATTGGCTGGAAATCCGTAGCAGTCAATCTTTCTGATATTGCTGCCATGGCGGCAAAACCGCACAGTATTTTATTGGCCTTGAGCCTACCCCAAATCGATCATGACTGGCTAAAAGACTTTAGCCAAGGTCTATATGACTGCTGTGATCAATTTGGCGTGAGCTTAATTGGCGGCGACACCACACAAAGCCCTCATCTCACCATTTCTGTGACTGCTCTCGGTTGGGTGGATACGGGACACGCGGTAAAACGCTCTGGTGCACAAGTAGGTGACTATATCTGTGTCAGTGGTCAAGTCGGAGATGCTGCATTTGGTTTACAGCATCCGCAGCATCCCTTAAAGCAACGCTTAGACTATCCGACCCCACGCTGCCAACTCGGGCAACAGCTCAAAGGGCTCGCCTCCGCCATGATTGATGTCTCCGATGGTCTGGCACAAGATCTTGGACATATCCTGCAAGCCTCCCATGTCGGAGCACGGGTACAATTAGAGCAATTACCCGTTGATCGTCATGTGCAACAGTTAACACAGGCACAACAATGGCAATACGCATTGGCAGGTGGCGATGACTATGAGTTATGCTTTACAATAAGCCCGCAAAATTACCAACAGCTTTTGCAACAACAATTAGATGTAAAAATTACGGTGATTGGAACAATTACAAATTCAACTGGGCTTACATTTGAAAAAGATGGCAAAGATCATCCGCTTCAATTTCAAGGGTATCAACACTTTGCATAAACCTCCAATTCAGTTTAACCGCATGTCTTGGTCGAACCGCTGTATCGTATTTTGCGGTGTCGGTTTTGGCTCAGGTTTATTACCCAAAGCACCCGGTACCTTTGGTTCTGCCTTTGCTCTGCTGTTTATTCCCTTATGGTTGAATTTAGGCTTTCTCAACTCCATATACGCCATCATTCTGATGTCACTGCTCGGCATCTATATCTGTGGCCAAACCGCCAAAGTCATGGGCGTACATGACGATGGGCGCATTGTTTGGGATGAATTCGCAGGACAATCGATTAGCTTATTGCCATTGATCTATTTTGAACACATGACCATGCTCTGGGCACTGATTGGTTTCTTGCTGTTTCGTCTGTTTGATGTGTGGAAGCCTTGGCCAATCCGGGTGATTGATCGCCAGGTACATGGTGGCTTTGGCATCATGCTGGATGACATTATTGCAGGGCTTTGGGCTGGATTGTGTCTTTATCTGTATTTTACGTTCATCGTGGTTTAAAACAAAACTAGGATTCTTCATGTCAACAACAGTTATTATTCTTGCTGCAGGTAAAGGGACTCGTATGCGTTCCCAGCTACCCAAAGTCTTACAACCCCTAGCAGGACGTCCCTTACTTGGCCACGTGATTGAAACCGCCAAACAATTACACGCAGAACATATCATTACCATCTATGGGCATGGCGGTGAACAGGTTCAACAAGGTTTTAAGCATGAACAGGTACAATGGGTTGAACAGGCTGAACAACTCGGTACCGGACATGCTGTACAAATGACTTTACCGGTTTTACCGCAACAAGGCATCTCCTTGATTTTATCTGGTGATGTGCCTTGTATTACACCGAATACCTTACAAAAACTCCTTGAGGCTTCACGTGGAACAGGCATTGGTCTGGTTACCCTAACCCTCGATGATGCATCAGGCTATGGTCGCATTGTCCGTAAAGATGGACAAATTCAGGCGATTGTTGAGCACAAAGATGCCAACGAGCAACAGCGCCAGATTCAAGAAATCAATACGGGAATTTACTGTGTCAGCAATGCTAAATTGCATCAATGGTTGCCTCAGCTCAACAATAATAACGCGCAAGGCGAATATTATTTGACGGATATTGTTGCGATGGCACTGGCGGATGGACTTGAAGTGGCTTCTGTACAACCTGAGCAGGCATTTGAGGTTGAAGGCGTCAATGACCGCATGCAACTCGCTGCACTTGAACGTCAATATCAACAGTTTCAAGCTAAACAATTGATGCAACAAGGTGTACACCTAATCGATCCGAGCCGATTTGATTTGCGTGGTACCCTCAAAGCCGGACAAGATGTCCGTATCGACATCAATGTGATTATTGAAGGGGATTGCGAATTCGGTGACAACGTAGAAATTGGTGCCGGCTGTGTGATTAAAAACACCACAATTGCCGCAGGCACCAAAGTCCAACCGTATAGTTTGTTCGATCAAGCCATCGTGGGTGAAGATACTCAAATTGGACCTTTTGCACGCTTACGTCCAGGCGCAAAACTTGCCAATGAAGTGCATATTGGCAACTTTGTTGAAGTGAAAAACTCCAGTGTCGGTCTAGGCTCCAAAGCCAACCATTTCACCTATTTGGGCGATGCCGAAATCGGTGCAGGTTCAAACATTGGTGCTGGAACCATTACCTGCAACTATGATGGGGCCAACAAATTCAAGACCATCATTGGTGATGCTGCATTTATTGGTTCCAACAGCTCGCTGGTTGCCCCTGTCCGGATTGGCAATGGTGCAACCGTTGGTGCCGGTTCCGTGATTACCCGCGATGTCGAAGATCACTGCTTAGCTGTTGAGCGCTCTCAACAACTGATCAAAGAAAATTTTCAACGTCCACAAAAATTGAAGAAATAAGAGGATCGTCCTATGTGTGGTATTGTCGGTGGCGTTGCAGAACGTAGTATTACCAATATTCTCATTGAAGGTCTCAAACGCCTAGAATACCGTGGCTATGACTCAGCAGGTTTAGCACTGGTTAATCATGACCAAATTCTTCGTGAACGTCGTGTCGGTAAAGTCGCCAATCTTGAACAAGCGGTCAATGAATCGCAAATCTTTGGCAAACTCGGGATTGCGCATACCCGTTGGGCGACTCATGGTAAACCCACTGAAAATAATGCGCATCCGCATGTATCTGGCGATGTTGCTGTGGTGCATAACGGCATTATTGAAAACTATCAAGAACTCAAAGATGATCTTGAGGCATTGGGTTATGTGTTTACTTCACAAACCGATACCGAAGTAGTGGCGCATCTGGTACATGATGCCTTGAAATCAACCTCAAGTTTATTAGAAGCGGTACAAAGCGTGGTGCCGCAACTCAAAGGTGCGTATGCTCTTGGGATTATTCATACCGACTATCCGAATGAGTTAATTACGGTACGTGAAGGCTCACCTCTGGTGATTGGTGTTGGCATTGGCGAAAACTTTATTAGCTCGGACCAATTGGCTTTATTACCAATTACCAATCGCTTTATCTACCTCGAAGAGGGTGATATCGCACGTTTGACCCGTGACAAAATTGAAGTGTTTGTAAATGGGCAATTGGTACAGCGTCCAGTCAAAGAACTCGATGCTACCGTCAGCAATGCGTCTAAAGGCGAATTCAAGCATTACATGCTCAAAGAAATTTACGAGCAACCTGAAGCATTACAACAAACCATTTCTCAAGCTCTGGATGGCAATGCTTTACGTGCCGATTTCCTGCAACATGCTGAAGCGGATTTTGCCAACATCCAGCAAGTGCAAATTCTAGCGTGTGGTACCAGCTATCATGCGGGCATGATTGCGAAATACTGGTTTGAACAACTGATTGATGTGCCTTGTCAGGTCGAAATCGCCAGCGAGTTCCGTTATCGCAGCCCTGTAATTGTGAATAACACCCTTTACTTGTGTATTTCTCAATCAGGTGAAACTGCCGATACATTAGCCGCACTACGTGATACGCAAAAGCGTGCAGCTCACAAGAACATCAACATTGTGACCATGGCCATTTGTAATGTCGCAACGTCATCCATGATCCGTGAAACCAGTCATAGCCTACTCACGTTGGCAGGACCAGAAATTGGAGTGGCTTCTACCAAAGCCTTTACGACGCAATTGGCAGCACTTATGTTGCTAATTTTAAAAATCGGGCAAATCAAGCAAACCATTTCTGACCATCAGATTCAAAGCATTGCAGCAGAACTTTGGCATTTGCCAAAAGTTATTTTGGATACCTTGCAAAATAACCAAGCCATTTTACGTTTATCTGAGTTGTTTGTAGAAAAGCAGCACTGCTTATTCCTCGGTCGTGGCACACACTTCCCGATCGCATTGGAAGGCGCACTGAAGTTAAAGGAAATTTCTTATATTCATGCAGAAGGCTATGCTGCTGGCGAACTCAAGCATGGCCCATTGGCACTGGTGGATAATGACATGCCTGTGGTGATTCTTGCTCCTCAGGATGACATGCTGGATAAACTCAAATCCAATATGGAAGAAGTCCAAGCGCGTGGTGGCGAACTGTTTGTGTTTGCT
Organism: Acinetobacter sp. GQ146; assembly: GCF_059758585.1. Classification (NCBI taxonomy): domain Bacteria; kingdom Pseudomonadati; phylum Pseudomonadota; class Gammaproteobacteria; order Moraxellales; family Moraxellaceae; genus Acinetobacter; species Acinetobacter sp. GQ146. Next base: position 85,708 of record NZ_JCAXDV010000010.1, on the reverse strand, counting down.
GATGAACACAGCGGCATTCAAAGCAAAGAACGTCAACATGTGGTCAGTGTACCAAGCATCATTTCGACTTTAGCACCAATCGTGTATAGCGTTCCGGTACAGTTACTGTCTTATCATGTCGCAGTATTACGTGGCACCGATGTCGACCAACCGCGAAACTTGGCCAAAAGTGTAACTGTTGAATAAAACAAAAGGCTCGTCAATCGAGCCTTTTTAATAAAACAAGCATGAGTTGAATAATATGACACGCCTGACCTGTTTTAAAGCCTACGATATTCGAGGCAAACTTGGCACCGAATTAAACGAAGAAATTGCTTATAAGATTGGCCGAGCCTATGGTCAAATCTACCAACCTAAAACCGTGGTGATTGGCTGCGATATGCGTCTCAGCAGCGAAGGTTTGAAACAAGCCACCATTCAAGGACTGACCGATGCAAGCGTGAATGTACTAGATTTAGGCATGACTGGAACAGAAGAAGTCTATTTCGGTGCCTTTCATCTTGATGTTCAAGGCGGCATTGAGATTACCGCCAGTCATAATCCGATTGACTATAACGGCATGAAACTGGTGCGCGAGAATGCCCGCCCCATCAGTGCTGATACGGGTCTAAAAGACATTCAAGCATTGGCGGAATCTGGTGAGTTTCAAGCTGTTGAGCAAAAAGGAAGCGTGCAACCGTACAATATTTTGCCTGAGTTTGTTCAACACTTATTAACCTATATCACTCCAGAAAAAATTCGCCCACTGAAATTGGTGGTCAATGCAGGCAATGGCGCTGCCGGTCATGTGATTGATGCTTTGGAAGCGCAATTTAAGCAACTGAATATTCCAGTTGAGTTCATTAAAATTCATCATGAAGCCGATGGGACATTCCCGAACGGTATCCCTAACCCAATTTTAATTGAAAATCGGGACAGTACACGCAATGCGGTACTGCAACATCAGGCAGATATGGGCATTGCATGGGATGGTGATTTTGACCGCTGTTTCCTGTTTGATGAAAAAGGCCAGTTTATTGAAGGTTATTATATTGTCGGCTTACTGGCACAAGCCTTTCTATTAAAGCAAGCTAATGAAAAAATTGTGCATGATCCGCGTTTGGTCTGGAATACTTTAGATATTGTTAATCAATATCAAGGGATTACCGTACAGTCTAAATCAGGTCATGCTTTCATTAAAGATGTCATGCGCGAGCATAATGCGGTTTATGGTGGGGAAATGAGTGCGCATCACTATTTCCGTGACTTCGCTTACTGTGATAGTGGCATGATCCCATGGTTACTGGCTTTGAGCGTGTTATCGGAAACACAGCAATCTTTATCTAGCCTGGTTGAGGATATGATCACTAAATTCCCTTGTAGTGGTGAAATCAATTTTAAAGTCGCAGATACTCAAGCTACGGTCCAAAAGATCTTTGATCATTATGCTGATCAAAATCCGCAAGTCGATCGTACCGATGGTGTTAGCTTGGACTTTGGCGCTTGGCGTTTAAATGTCCGTGCATCCAATACTGAGCCACTGTTACGCCTGAATATTGAAAGCCGCTTGGATCAGAATCCAAAGCCGATGCAAACTTATGTGCATGAGTTAACTCAGTTAATTCAAAACTAAAATAAAAAGGGAGCCTTAGCTCCCTTTTTAAATCAAAACGATGCATTAATCTTTTGCATAGCCTTGCGGATTTTGCTTCTGCCAGTTCCAGCTATCCGCGAGCATATCCTGAAGCCCATATTGCGGCTGCCAATTGAGCTCAGTCACGGCTCGAGTATTATCTGCAAATGAGGTTGCTACATCTCCCTCACGTCGCGGTGCAAACTCATAAGCAATTGCAATACCATTAACCTGTTCAAAGGTATTTTTAATCTGTAAGACAGATGCACCCTGCCCCGTACCAATATTCCAAGCACGACAGCCTGTCGCGGATAAACGATTATTTAAGGCACACAGATGTGCATTGGCTAAATCCACCACATGAATATAATCTCGTACCCCAGTACCATCAACGGTATCGTAATCCTGTCCAAAAATGGATAATTTTTCACGACGCCCTACGGCCACCTGTGTTACATAAGGCATCAAATTATTGGGAATGCCTTGAGGATCTTCACCAATTCGACCACTTTTATGCGCGCCTACCGGATTAAAATAACGCAGCAATGCAATCGACCACCGTGCATCTGCTACACTTAACTTTTGTAGCATCTGCTCAACAATCAGTTTGGTATAACCGTAATTATTCGATGGCATGCCCGTCGGCATCTCTTCATTCAACGGAGAAACATTCGCTTCATCATAGACGGTCGCAGAGGAACTAAATACCAGCTTAAAGACGCCAGCGCGTTCCATAGCTTTGACTAAATTTAGACTACCTGCAATGTTATTATCAAAATAAGTCAACGGAATCTGCTGACTTTCACCGACCGCTTTCAAACCAGCGAAATGAATTACGGCATCAATCGTATGCTGTGAAAAAAGACGATCTAGTGTTTCACCATCTCGAATATCCCCTTCAATAAAATCAAGAGATTTTCCTGTCAGTGCTTGTACTCGAGCCAAAGATTCTACTGAACTATTCGAGAGATTATCTAACACTACAACATCATGGCCAGCAGTTAATAACTCAACACAGGTATGTGAGCCAATGTAACCTGCGCCACCTGTGACTAAAATTTTAGCCATATTTTTTTCCTTGCAAAACTTTCAGTAAGCCTTAAATAAAGCTATCAAATGAACTCTGTACTACGGATATTATACTCATCAAGCGAATCACTATAATTTAGTTAATTATAACTTGATTACCCCGTTTATACCCATCGACATAATGCTCAAGTTGAGTCAACAGCCAATCAATATCTGGCTTTGCTGCATCCATTTGATTGATTCTATCAAATACTATTTGTATTTCTTGTAAAGGATAATCTTTTTCAAAAGAACGGCGAATCCGCGCATGCTCTGTATACTCTGTATTCTCTTGGTCAATCAACAGTTCCTCATACAGTTTCTCTCCTGGACGTAAGCCGCTATAGATGATTTCAATATCACCACTCAACGACCCAGTTTCTCGCACAGTAAAACCACTTAGTTTAATCATTTGTCGTGCCAAATTCTGAATGCATACAGGTTCCCCCATATCCAATAAGAAGACATCTCCACCTTGCCCAAGTGCTCCTGCCTGAATCACCAATTGTGAGGCTTCAGGAATGGTCATAAAGTAACGAGTCACCTCTGGATGAGTCACCGTGATGGGACCCCCATTGGCAATTTGCTGTTTAAATAAAGGGACGACTGAACCTGAAGACCCTAAAACGTTACCGAATCGAACAATACTGATATGTATATTTTTCTGTATTGTAGCAACAGCTTGACAATATAACTCTGCCAGCCGCTTCGAAGCCCCCATCACATTGGTGGGTCGAACTGCTTTATCTGTCGAAATTAATACAAATGTTTCTACCCCTTTTTTTACTGCCGCATTGAGACTACATGCCGTACCAATCGCATTATTTTTCAATCCAGCAAGCGGATTACATTCAACTAGAGGCACATGCTTGTATGCCGCTGCATGGTAAACCGTTTGAACACCATACTGTTCAATCTCGTACTCTAATTTGGCTTGATTCCGCACAGAACCCAAAACGGGAATGATGGTCACATCACAGCTCGAGTGTAATTCTTGATCAATGTTATACAGTGCGAATTCGTTCAGTTCATAAAGCACTAGCGCTTTCGGCTTATTCTTAACAATTTGACGACATAATTCAGATCCAATAGACCCACCAGCACCTGTCACCATCACAACTTTATTTTCAATATTTTTGGTCAATAAATGCGAAATCGGGGGAATAGGATCACGCCCTAACAAATCAATAATATCCACTTCCTGAATATCTGAAACTGTAATTTCACCATGAACCAACTGGGTCAAACCCGGTAGTGCCGTAATTTTTAAACTACAAGGCTCAAGCTCATGAATAATCTCTGCTTTTCTTACACGCCCCACTGAAGGAAGTGCCAATAAAATTTCGTCGATTCTATCTTTCTTCAAGCGTTGTAATGCTTGATCAACTGGATAAACAGGTATACTGCCAATAATTCTTCCTTGCAAGGATGGATCATCATCAATAAAGAATACAGGTAGATACTGGCCTGAACATTTAAGTGCCGCCTCAATTTGCTGACCAGCTGCACCTGCACCATAAATTGCAACTCTTTTACTGCCAATTTCAGCACAATATGAGGCTCTAACTAGAAAACGAATATATACCCGACTCAACCAAACCCATGTAAACATCATAAATCCGAATATAAATGGGACAGACATCGGAACAAATGTTGCTGTACTTGTACGCAGTACATATAAAGCGATCATCGTGATAGCAACAGCAAGTGCTAACTTCAAGATCAGGATTTCTTCAAAAGTATGAACAATAAAACGATAAACGCCTGTGATCATTAAACTCAAAACTGCAATGAAACTGACTAAGAGAATGCCATACGCTGCACTTGAAATAATTGGAGTTTGAAAATCAAATAACCGAATCACATAGCACAACCATAAAATTACAGGGAAAGCCAATAAATCTAAAAAGCTTAGGAAAAGTTGCTTATATAATCTTGGCTGTGCAGCAAATTGATGAATTATATTTCTCACAATGATGATCCCCTTTACAGGATTGCATCTTTATCGCCATTTTTATGTCAATAAAAATGCATGTTTAAGTGGGATAGCCTTATGAGGACACCATATTGTCCTTATATGGATTAACTTTTTATTGCATCAATCGCCTGCACAATCTTCTTAATTACATTCACGGTTTTTACAAAACTCTCTTCTCATAACATAGATGTACCAAGAACATTAAATTTGCTTCACTTAGATATTGAGCATTTACCAAGCACACGTTAAGTCTCTAAGCAAACCTTCTAGATCAAGCAAACGAATGACATAGCACCACTATAGAATCACCACAAAGGTCTATAAATCCCCAAAAACTGGTAAAATTTGATAAATTAATATTGTTTTTTACTTATATTGAGACTTATATCAAAAAATATCATAGTTTCAATAATTTAATAAATTTTTAATAACATCTTATGACAAATAATAACTTTGAGTTCTAAACAAATTTAAAAACAATTACAGTAAAAACAACCACTCACGAGCAAAACTTTTGCTCTGACGTCTCGGATTAAACAGCTGACCAAAACAGCCTTAAATGCTGAAAGCAAAAATTATCTGGACGTAAATCCTAAATCAATCAATTTTAGGCATGGCTAGTCTTGTGAGGCTCTGATGCATTTAAACTGGAAGTCTTACGCGGACGAACGAGCAATTTTTTGCCACGACTCATTAAGAAAAATTAAATTATTTGCAGAAATCGGCTGTAAAGTTATTTCCCTATTTATATCCAACAAACCATCAGAATATTTCGATAATATATTGTCCATATGTATGGGTTAATCCCAATAAAAATAACATTGACCTTAGAGAGTATTCTCAAAAGATAATCTCTCTAAATACTTCAAATATTTTTATTGAAAAGCTATCAAACTCCACCGGCTATTTGCAGAGTGCTGTCTGATTCGATTGTAGTAAATCTCAAGATATTTAAAATAAACCTGATTGGCTCATTTTTAAGTAGAAAATAGACTGCCGTGAACCACATGAATTTTGATGGATGTATGAAAGAAGCGTTCCATTACTACATTATCCCTGCAGTCTATTCGCCTAAATATTATTTTAATTTCATTATTTATCTGCAACACTACTCTAACATCACAATACAGTATCGCGAGCCTAAAAAGCACAGCTTCACAAGCGCATAAGCATTACACCTGATAGAGTTTCCAAGCGAACCATTGCATAATAAAATGCATCACATATCAAGTGCTAGTTTATGTGTGAGCTAATTTTCCAACCACGAATACGATGCCTAAATTAATTCTCTAATACAAATAAATACAACTCGCCTTCTTTAATTCAAATAGAGGCAATATTTACTGTCCAAATAGTCGTAACTGAATAACTCAAATAGGCGATCCCATAAAATTTGCGTTATAAGCAAACGATGATTTGAATCGATATGCATAACTGGAACAGTCATACTGCCCAAGATAGCCAGCTATATCCCTAAAATTAACATTCCATTATTTTTTAAAAGGGCTATTTATCCGATATTTTGTCTAGGATCACCTTAATTGGTTTAATTTTTTATTGCATTCATCCTCTGTAAAACCTGCCGAATAGCATTCACAGTTTTTGCCAGACTATCTTCTGTTAAGGTCGGGTGTACCAAAAACATTAAACTGGTTTCACCTAATTGTTGAGCATTCACTAAGCGTGTTTTGGGTCTCCAAGGAGTACCTTCAAATGCTTGTTCTAAATAAACTTCTGAACAAGAACCAATAAAACATGGTACACCTTGCGCAGTAATTTCATTCATAATACGGTCACGTGACCAACCTGCCGGTAATTGTTGATTATTCACCTGCACATAACACTTATAGTAGGCATGTACATAATCTTGGTTTGGATAATTTACCGAGAAATAACGACTATTTTGAAATACAGCCAATATACGCTGCGCATTCTGTGTACGCTTTTTTGTCCATATTGGCATTTGTTTCAGTTGCATGCGCCCGAGCACGGCCTGCATTTCCATCATGCGCCAATTGGTTCCAAAAGAGTCATGTACCCAATGAAAACCAGGTGGGTGTTGTTTATGGTAAATGCTGTCATAGTTTTTACCATGGTCTTTATAGGACCACATTTTTTTCCATAAGTTTTCATCATTGGTAGTGACCATCCCCCCTTCACCCCCCGTGCTCATAATTTTGTCCTGACAGAACGACCATGCCCCAATATGACCAATTGAACCCGCTGATTTTCCTTTATATTGTGCACCATGCGCTTGTGCACAATCTTCTATGACAAAGAGACCTTTTTCTTCCGCCAACTGCATGATTGGATCCATATCACACATCCAACCCGCTAAATGTACGCAAATAATCGCTTTGGTATTTGGGGTTAATACTGCTTCAATGGTCTTTCGAGAAATATTCTGAGAATCTAGCTCAACATCAGCAAAAATAGGATTAGCACCCGCTGTAACAATACAGCTGGCAGATGCAAGAAATGTTCTGGAGGTAACAATTACATCATCACCAGCACCAATATTTAAAGCTTTTAAAGCAACATCAAGTGCTACCGTACCATTGGCTAATGCTACGGCATATTGGGTTTGGGTAAATTGCGCAAATTCTTTCTCAAACTCTCTACATTCTTGTCCAGTCCAATAGTTCACTTTATTTGAAAGCAGCAGATCTTTTACAGCATCTGCTTCTGCTTCTGTGAAGCTTGGCCATGGTTCAAATGAAGTATTTAGCATCTTTTTGCTCTAAAGGTAATCTTGGAAATTGATATTCGGTGTGGTATCTACAGGACATACCGCATGAATAAACTCAGCAACATTAGGTAGAGCATCAAATTCATGCTTCAGAATTGCTATATCGTATACATCATGCCATTCTCCCTTACGGAAAATCGCTTCACGTTGTCGACCTTCAACTTTCCAACCACATTTTTTAACATAAGCCCCCATACTGGGCCCATTGAAGTCTAAAACTGGACCATATAAACGTCTGAGTCCGACATTGTAAAAGGCCCACGCCATGGTTAACATAATGACTTCTGTACCAAAGCCCTTTTTACCTTTTTCAGGTAAGATTTTTATTGGCATATTAGCTGACTGATTATGCCAATCAATAGCCCACAATCCAGTGACACCAACAGCTTCATTCGTTTCATTATCTACAATAATTAAGCGATAAGTTGAACCATCTGCATTTGACTGAATCCAATTATTTTGGGAAAAAACAGATACAGGAAATGACCATCCAGCTACATTTCCAGCCACAAAAGGATCATTCATCAATTTTTGCAATAAAATATCATCGTGTAACTCAATTGGTCTAAGAGACACATTTTTAGATTTAATCATGAGAAGATTTCCCATTTGGTTCCCGATAAAGCGGGAAGTATTCTGTTAGCTGTCCAACCCTGCCATTTTTATTTGATAATTTGATATAAATATCAGAGTTCACGACAATACGATGTGTTTTAAATAAATGCTCATTCGAACTGAATCCTTTTTTATATTCATATAATGAATCCAGAGATGCTCCTAGGCCTCCGCCAAGATGCAAGATGGAATATTTATTTTCACGACCCCAAGCTCTTGCGATGTGTGTAATCAGCTTAGCAGGTTGTAAATTTCGATAAGCATCTAGAGTACCACCTAAATAATATTGAATAATTCCGCTTTCTTTACAATAGGTATAAATTGAAGCAGCAATTGGATTTTCCATATGATAGGCTGTAATTAATAGAATTCTTCCTTTTAGATTTTTTGCCAACTGTATAAAATATAAATCATCAAAAAAATAAAAATCTGAAGCATTTAAATGCTTCATAGTTTCAGTATAAATTTTAGAAAAAATCAAAGCATTATTTTCATTGAATTCTTCAATCTTTGTATATAGAGAATACTTTAACGCTTTTTTAATGCCGCGTTGATGTCTATGTTGAGTTTCAGCCCAATGTTCCTCTTCTGTTTTACTCAAATCTGAAGATAATGTTGGTCCATGCTCAACAATAATACCAAATGTACTCTTCCATCCGATATTTAATATTGGATGTAATCGAATAAACCAAGAAACACAATTCTGCTCTTTTAAAAAATGAATTGCATGTTTTAATAACTGATCAATCTCTTGATAAGTTAATACACTATCTCCTAATGGACCACTATAACCATATGGAGAGGTTGCATCCCAAAATATATCATCTATTTTTCTGATAATTAAAGGAAAAAGTAATTCACTATTCTCTGACTGAATAATTAGCCCTTTCGCCTGACCACCATCAATAAGTACTGAAGATTTTAGCCAGCCACTTAAATGATAGATATCAAAATTAAACTTCTTTACTACAACATCCCATTGATCATTTATATCAATTAAAGAGCATTTCACCTTAGAATCTATTTTTATCATTTTATGTTAACCTCAAAATTAGAAATTAACCTTTCACCCTCACTGCCTTCTACTATTATGGATGAAATTTTAAAAACCTGACTTAATGATATATATCAAAATTATTTTTCTACTGTGAAATTGGATTAATCATCTATCACTATTCCAATAGTATGTCACATTAGAGGTCATTATTTTTGTCACCTTGTTTATTCCCTGTAAATAAAGGCATGGAGTGACCTGATTCATCATTTATATTTTCTTTCATCAAAACAACTTTGATCGTTTTCAGCATAATTTTAAAATCCAACCAAACGGATTGATTTTCGACATACCAAATATCGAGTTTAAATTTTTCCTCCCAACTAATGGCATTACGTCCATTTACTTGTGCATAACCAGTTATGCCTGGGCGCACATGATGCCGCTTGGCTTGTTCTTCATTATAAAGTGGTAAATATTCCATCAGTAAAGGACGTGGGCCGACTATACTCATGTCACCTTTAATCACATTCCATAATTCAGGTAATTCATCCAAACTGCTAGACCGCAACATTCGACCAAAGGTTGTTAATCGTTTAATATCTGGTAAAGGGTTCCCTTGGGCATCGATAGCATCATGCATACTTCTAAATTTAATCATTTCAAAAGGTTTGCCATGTAACCCTGGACGAACCTGACGGAATAACACCGGTGAACCTAAGTTTTTTTTTACCTTGTATGTAACATATAAATATACTGGCGACAGTAGAGTGAGGGCAAAAGAAGCAATCACAATATCTAGGAAGCGTTTAATCATTTTCAGACTCCTAAAATATTTTGTAATCGTTGATTTACTTTTTCAGCATCAAATTTATCAATTGCAATTTTGTGGCTTTCATCTCCCATAAATCGAATCTGTTTAGGATTCTCAATGAAATAAATCATATATTCAGCTAAAGTTTTGGAATCCCACCGCGGAATAATGAAACCATTCCGATTTTGAATTACAGTTTCCCGACAACCTGGAACATCTGTCGTAATAATTGCACGACCTATGGCCATGGCTTCTTGTGTGCTCCGAGGGACACCCTCACGATACGAGGGCAATACAAATACATGACTATTCGTGATCCAGTCTTTGACATTATTCACTTGACCACGATACTCAACAACACACGAAGCAATCAAATCATCCAACTCAGCTTGTTGTAGTGCGCCAATATTAAAAGTATCTATTTGTCCAAGAATCGTAAACTGTGTTTTAGGATATTGTTTTTTCACCAATTTAGCGGCTTGAACAAACTCATGTATTCCTTTTTCTTTAAGCAACCGACCAATGAATAAAAATTTAATAGGAAGTGAAATATCATCTACGGGTTGATATGGATATTCTTGTAAATTTAAACCTATTCCACCTAGGATCACTACTTTTTTTACTTTTATAGCATATGTTTCCAATAAGTCTTTAGGATCATCGGGATTTAAGAAAATCAGTTGATCCAGCATTGGCAATGCAATTTTGTAAAGAAAAACCTGAATGTATCGGATCAATTTAGTTTTACGGTTTAGACCCTCTGGCTGCTCTGTAAAAGTGTAACCCAGCCCCTCAAGCATACCGATTACACAAGGTACTTTTGCTAGTTTCGCAGCTAGAGTCCCAAAAATGACTGGCTTAGAAAAATATGAAAAGACCACATCAGGATTTATATTCTTAATTTTTTTAAAAAGTTGATAAGTTGCGACAATATCTGCCAGTGGATTTAATCCACCACGGTTTAAAGTATATGTAACCGGAATAGCACCTAGTTGTTCTATTTTATTTATATCTTCTGCATTGTATTGAGATGTAAAAGCATAGATACGATGCCCCTGCTTTAAGAGGCTACGGATTAAATCTGCACGAAAATCATAAATGCTAGATGCTATCGTGCCAATAAACACTATCGTACTCATAATTTTTCAGCTTTTTTAATTGTTTTAAAAAATTATTCCCTATACGTTTAAGCGACAGAAATAAAACATTTTTTCAATAATGTGTTCCAATTGTCTCTTTTAACTTCTCTAATTAAAATACTTTTTTGGAGCTATGTCTGTTAAATACTTTTAAATAATCATCGATTTTGTTGCAAAAAGTTTTAAAAAATTAAAGTTCCACCAAGTAACAAAAACCAAGATATAACTTAGTTATAAAGTCTGTCTAAATTTTGCAAATTTATTCAGAATGATGAATGAGCATACAGCTCATACAACTTTGAGCAAAGTCGGCAACTCCCTGTAAAAATGAAAATTTCTAATCTATTCATTAGAAAGGATTGAATTTCCATACCAAACCAAACTGACTTATCCCCTTACCTAGCGCGTTTGATTCGACGTAATGCAAGCTTTGTAGATCAAAGCACAAAATTCCAGCGACTGATTTGAGCTTAATTGTAAACTCATCCATGCCTAGCGCAATAATTTTTAGATTCAGGGTATCCATCGAAAATTATATTGATGAATAGTTCTTCAGTAATATCTTTATTTATATAACCACACTACTTTTATTAATTTGCATATGATTATTTTTATTAAACTAGCTTATCTACAAAATAAAATTCTCAAAGATCCTACATTCTATTCACAAAAAAATTTAATAATTCTTGCATCTCTTTTGCATCATGATCAGATAAATTTTTATTTCTTCTCTTCGAAAGATTCTGCCCCAAGCCCAAAAAACCAATTGTATAAATAAAAAAATATTTAAAGTTAAAATAGATAAAATTAAAGATTCTATTATTCACTTGATAATAATTTCTTATTTTATGTTCATCTGAACATGTTTTCAAAAGATTATCGATGGAGATATTTCCAAATTCACGATAAAAAAGAAGTAAATCAGGAAGAATTGCTATTTTTAAATCATTTTTAGCATATGCACGACACCACAGCTCAAAATCTTCAGCACGAGGATAGTCTAAACTATATAAATTTCGTAGATACCATTCTTTTCTAGCCATCACAGTTGGATGAGCAATCGGAAACTTAAATGGTTTAGCTATCTCAGTAATAAGTGAATTCACACATCTAAATCCACAGACTCTATTCTGATCATCGATAGAGACTAAACCTGTGGAAACCAGGTCAAATGCATCATTTTCTAGAAGATATTTGAATTGTATTTCTAAACGACTAGGATGCATAATATCATCAGCATCCATCCTTGCTATAAATTTACCTTTTGATTCTGTTATTAATTGATTTAGACGATAGGGTAATTTTTTATTTACACCATCACATATCACTTTAATCCGCTGATCTTTGCACGCAAACTCTTTAGCAATCTTCAGGGAATTATCTGTAGATCCATCATCTAAAAGAATCAATTCCCAATTATTATATGATTGACAAAGTACAGACTGAATGGCAAAAGCTAAGAACTTTTCAGCATTATAAAATGGAATACCTACACTAATACTAGGTGTATTTTCAGATTGATTTATCATAGAAATAAAAGCCAATGTAAATTAGAATCAACATTAAGACATAATGAATTTGTATTTTTTCCTTAACAAAGGGTGAATAAAATAATGGTGAAATTAGCAATGGAATAGCACACCATGAGAACAATCCCCAACGATCTGAAAATGGCAATTGAAATGCCATAAACATAACAATACTGGCAATAATATAATAAGAAACAAGAATATTATATTGAGTCAATAAGTGACTATCAGATAACTTATTTTTAATATATAAAGATACAAGTAGAAAAAAAGTATTAAAAATTACAAACTGCGGCTTAAAACCAATGATGTATTCAGAACTTTCTTCAGAAAAATAACCTGCATGCCTATCATCACCTAAAAAATCTAAAAATATTGATGAGAAGTTTAAAAAACCATAATTAAAATAAGATAAAATTACAAAAAGAAAATAAATAAGAATTAGTAAATTTAGGCTTCTAAATTTACTAATGGCAATAGAAGAAATAAATATTAAAATTGGTATGATTGTAGTCAGATGAAATGCTAATGACAAAAGGATAAAAAATAAAATTAAAATATTGTTTTTCTTACCAACCCATAAAGAATAAGCAAATAACAAAATAGATAAAGATACACCTTGCCGAATAACATTAATACTCATACTTAAATAAAAGAAAAAGGACATACATGAAAAGAAGGAAATTAGTAGGTTTGATTCATATATGTCAGTATAGTTCTTTAGTGATTTGTAAGTGAATATATAAAATAAAAATGAAATTAACAATAAAAAATAACTAAAGTTTAAATCAAAAAATCTGAGTACTAATGCAATTAAACTAAATAAAAAATCACCATTAAAATCTACCTCAAGTGTTTCATACCAAAGAATATTGAGATAGTTTCCTGTATCAGTTCCAACATCATATGCCCTAAAACCTACAAGAATTATTAAGGATATTAAAGGAAAAAAAACTAAATATTGGCCTAATTTATTCTGTACCAAGACATCTTTCTTGATTTCTGAAGATAGCACAGAAGCTACAACCAAGCATGCTGTAATAAAATAAATTAGATTATATAGATTAAAAAAAGCAGTATTGTCAATTAACATAATTATATATTCTATCCATATTTTTATAAAAATCTAAAAGTTGAACAGCATTTTGTTTTATATCAAAACCATGCTTAGACAGCACTTCAATATTACATTCTAAATTTACTGGATTTTTATATTTAAACTCCTCGATCCATTTCTCTATATCATTTAATTCTTTAAAATAAATAAGATCCACACCAAGATCAACTTCTTTTGAAATTTTAGAAGATATTATAGATTTTAATCCAATTGCTTGGCTCTCTACTAATACTACTGGAAATCCTTCATGTAGTGAAGGCATTAGCATAACATCTGCTCCAGCCATTAAATTTGCTATGTCGTCTCTAATACCTAATAAATATACATTTTTATCTAAACCATTATCTTGAATTATTTTTCTGATATCGCATTCTAATGAGCCATGACCAACAATAAGAAATGTAAAAGAAGCACCCTGCTCTTTTAATTTTTTAGCAATTTCTAAAGAGAACCTATGATTCTTTACCTCACTCAACCTTCCTACTTGAATAATTTTCAACCCTTGAATATCTTCTTTAATGCTTTTCCAGTAATTTCTATTTTTTTCAGCGATTTGACTATATAGTTTTAAATCAATAGCATTATTTAAGATCCACACATGCTCTGTCGTACCAAATAAGTATTCTGCTGCTCCTTTACCACAAGCTATTTTTTGTGTTGATAATTTTTTATTTAAATATATTGCAAATTTTTCATATAAATAAGCAATAACCCCTAATTTTCCATTGCTTGTATTATGCGAGTGTGAAATTCGATGCTGAACACCAGCCCTTTTTGCTGCTAACAGATGAAAAGCATTACTTAGCAACATATGCGCATGTACAATTCGATATTCCGAATGTTGCCTTAAAAAATTGGTTAGCTTAAACATTCGTTCAATTGGATTCTTTGCAAGAATTGGAAAAATTCTGCCACCTAATTCAAAAATCTCATCGTCATAGTCACCTTTTTCTTGAGTAAAAGTAATAAAATCAAATTGAACTGATGTACGATCAATATTGCGAAATAAGTTCATTAGCATGGTTTCTGCACCAGCACGATCCATCTTACCAACTATATGTAAAATTCTAATCATTAAAGATCCCTAGCCATGAATTTTTGAAATTTTCGGTATTAAATCGGGTTGAATTAATTAGCGCAGCTTCAGAAAGTAATTTTAGATATTCATGATTATTTGCAAGTTTATTCATTGCTGCTGCAAAACCCACCTCTTTATGTCCAAAATTGACAACAACTCCCGATTCATTAAGTAGTTCTAAAACACCTGGTAAATGATCAAAGACAATAGCTGGAAGTCCATAAGCTTGGCTTTCAATTAATACCAATGGTGTTGCTTCTTTCCGTGATGGTAAAAGAAATACCGTAGCATTTTGATAAAAATTTTCAATATTGTTAATACAACCAAACAACTCAATATTTTTAAGTTTTTCCTTATGAATAATTTGATTCAGCGTATTAATATCATCATCTCTTAAACCTACTATCTGCAGAGTCCAGTCATTGCTTTTAAAAAGTGCCCATGCGTCTAAAAGAATATCAAAACCCTTAACTGTTATATCATTCCCTATTGCAAGAAATTTATTTTCTGAAAGGTTAGAGGTGGTTATAGCCGAATCAATTGTTAATGGGTTATATATTAATAATAATTTATTTTTACAAAATTTACTGTAATTTTCCCAAGAATAAATTTCATATTGAGATAATACAACAATTTTGAAACATTTTAAAACAGCATAATACCTAGATATCTTGAACAAAATTTTATCAAAATTTCCAATTAAAGAAAAATGCTCCCAAAGAATCAATCTTGTTTTTCTAGGCAAAATAAAACCATTAAATAAAATTGAATTTGAATCAAGATTAATGTAAAAATCGACTTTTTTTTCTTTTAAAATATTATATATCTTAATATTCTTTCCAAGAAGCCCACCCCTTGTTTCTGATAAGCTAATAACATTTACTCGAGTATCTAATTTATAAAATGACTGACCAGATTTATTAACTAAAATTGTAATACCATACCTATCTATTAACAAATTACAAAGAATACATAAAATTCGTTGTGTGCCTCCAGAGTTAGAAAGGTTATTAATCAAAAAAGCCAACTCTTTCTTATTAAATACCGAGTTATGCATATTTAACCCCTCTAAATTTGTGTATAATTTTTAACAAATAAACAATTAACCCTATATCTATGCGTGCAATCTTATGGTAAATTTTAGTAAAAATATATTTATTATTATCATAAATTGAATTATACAAACTCTGTATAGATTTTTTATTTTCATAAAACTCATTTTTACTCTCTAAAAGTAATGGAATAACAAATATCCTCTTTGACAACTCAATTAATTCTAAAGAATAACAATTAGTGAGATTTCTTTTCTTAACATAATCAGTTAGTTCAGCAATAAACAACATGGTATCAAATAACACATCAATTTGAATAGGCTTTCGACTTGCAGAATTAGGGCTTAGCACTTGATTATAGAATATTTCATTTAAAACCAAAATTTTACAAGCATGGCAATATACGCTATATACAAATAACATATCTTCACCATGCTTAAGCTTAGTATTAAATAAAATCTTATTCTCTTTAATTATTTTTAAATTAAAAAAATGTAACCAAGCACTTATGGGCTTAAGCTCATTCTCAAGTAAAAAATCATGCAAATTATCATATAGTTTTTTATTTTTAGGTTTTTTTTCACTTACTATATTTAAATCAATGTAAGATCTAACACCAAACTGTATAATATCTGCATCAAATAACTCAGCCTCATCTAATAAATTTTTAATAGTATTTTTATCTAAATAATCATCACTATCTAGAAAATAAATCCATTCACCTTCAGCTAAACTTATTCCAACATTTCTAGCTATACTTACACCTTCATTTGGCTTATTAACTAGAGTTATTCTATTATCATTATCCGCATATTTTTGACAAATTTTCAATGAATTGTCAGTACTTCCATCATTAACGATAATAATTTTAATATTTGAGAAAGTTTGATTTACAACAGATGATAAACATTGATCTATATAACTTTGTGTATTATATACTGGAATTACAATAGTGACTTTAGGTTGAAGCATATTAACCTACCTATAAAAGTAAAATCACATAATTATTTTCTATAACTTCCGATAAGATATTAAATTTCAATAGTCAATTTTATTTATAAAGTTGACTTCAGGCTAGAAGCAACATCCACGACCCTTTCTAATCAATATATTTACATAGTAAAGAGTGAAACTAAAACCTAGCACACATCTTTCCTTTCTATTAATTTAAAAAATTTTGTTATAAATTATTTCAAATATAACTCCATGTAATGAGTTAACAATAAAATAATTTCCTTATGTTATGAGCTTTTAAAATTTTCAAATTTTATGAAACACATATCAATACATTTTTTCGTGAATATTCTATGCTTTTCTAATTTTATGAGACTGTATAGTAAAAACCTTTTATTTAATAACTATTTATATCACCTGTGATTTTCTCTTTCCCAGAATTTAATCTAAAATATAACTAAAAATTCTCCCTATGCCAATACTTTTATAGTAACCAAAAATCTTAACCAGGCTTACCAAAAACAACTTCTGAACAAATTGAGAAAATTATTATTTATCAGCATCAATTAGTAGCAATCATATAAATCTAAAGCTCTAAGTCTAAACTAAAATTATCCTCCATAGAGAAGCCTTGGTTTGCTTTATAGAATTGTTTTCTTTATTTAAATTTAAGCATAATAATTAAGTACTATCACAAAATTATCAACATAATTAAAATAAATAGCAATAATGTTATTCAAAAATATTAAAATAATTAAACTCATTAAATCAATATAATAAACCCCAAAAAAATCCCATCAATATCATACAACCTTAAAATAAAATTTTATTCAATAAAAAAATCAACACCTTATTATTTTAATTTGATATATCTCTTAATTAATATTCTATGATTTCTTTCCACCCCCAAATAGTATATTAATAAAATAACAATCAAAGTCTCAATTGTAAAAATAATTATAAAATCATAAAAATCATTTACAACAAAATAATTGCCAATCATTTTTATAGCCAAAAGAATTGCACTAGTAGTAATAAATATATTAATCAAAACACTTCTAACAAAATCAGAAACATTAAATTTTTCGATTAGGCTTTTTACTATCCATATGTTAATAAACGCACCCAATATACTATTAAAAATAAAAATAATATAAGCATAATAATAATCAAAACCCAATTCAAACAAATAGTAAACCAAGGGAACTGATAGAAAAATAATGGTTCCTGTTAAAAAACTTATTTTTTTTACATTACCAGTAGCATGAATTAGTATAATAATCGGACTAAAAATCACATCAATCAAACTTATTATTAACATGAAAACAATAATAGTTTTTGCATAATCAGGCGGAGATTTAAGCCACAACCTCAAGATATAATCAATATTTGATATAACGGGAGCACAAAATATCAGCATCAAATAATAAGAATATTTTGCTGAATAAAATGTTAATAGATTCATTCTCTCAGTGTCAGAATTAGCATAACTTCTCATTAATTGTGGCTTCACCGCAATCAAAAGATTACTTGATAAATTCTGTAAAGCCGCATTAATCTGATTGCTTACCTGTATACTCGCAACTGCTATTAACCCAAAGAAGTTATTCATCAATAAAGTTATTCCATGTGTTTTAAAAACCACACAAAAATTCCCATACAAATCCCAACCAATAAAAATTATTATCTTTTTCAAAAAATCATTATCTATATTATTTAATTGTATTCTTGTTTCAAAAATATTTAATTCGCAATAAATTACGTAAATCAATCTTATAAAAATGACTATGGAAAAAACTCCGATAGCATAATATAATAACTTATCATGATTAAAAAAAATTAATATATATGCTAATAGTAACTTTAAAACTATATCAATTATAGAAATTATCGCATATATTCCAAATTTTTCTTTTGCCATTAGCATTGCTTCAAATGGAACAGTAATAACCAAAAAGAATAGTGACATTACAGATAAATGAAAAACTTGAAAAGTAATATTAATTCTATCTAATGGTATGTTAATATATGAGTTAATCAGCCAAAGACCTACAACCTCTACCAACAAACAAAGAAAAAATCCAATCAGAATATGTAAAATAAGAGCTGTAAAAAATATTTTTTGAATATAAAAAATACTGCCTTTTACCATTTCTACATTTAAAAAACGATTCATTGCACCAGACAAAGTGGTTTGAAAAAAAGAAAATAATGCAACGACTCCTACTATTGTTCCATATAATCCAAAGTCTTCTACACCAAGGTTTTCTAGCAATATTCGCGTTGAATACAAACTGAGAAAAAGTGCAACCAAAAGCCTAATATATAAAGCCAGAGTATTATTTAAAATTATTTTATTTTTAGACATAATTTAAAATCAACTTTTTAATACTTAAATATATAAAAAATGTTTTATTTAATTTTTACAAAAACAAATAAAACAATCTATATTTTTAAAAAATTTTTTAACATTCTTGCCTATATGTTCCCTATATTATCAACATTGATTTTATGATTAATTAATTTTGAATAAATTTTAAATCGCTTTAATCTAATACATTTTTAATTAGTTTAATGACTTTATATAATAAAGTGCTATCACGAAATACTAGGCTGTCATTATTGTAGATCAGAAAATTTCAATCTCTTTCCATCATATCCTGCTTGTATCATATATACAAATATTACACCACAGTGATACCGCATCTTTACCACTGGACTGTAGTAAAGCTTGCACTATCTTCTAAAATTATAATTGCACTGTATAATTCGATGTATTAGTATATTTAATAAACAACCTCAATCGCACCCAAGGATTGAAATATATTTATAATTTACAATAGGGTACAGGGGGACGGAGTGAAATTACTACAATATATTGGCCTTTTAGGGTTCACACTCAGCACTGTCGGTTGTGCTCTAGCACCGGGCCTTCAAACTTACAATTTACCTGAACAAGGCATCTACCAAACTGAACTTGGTAGTACAGTGAATGTCATTCAGCTCAATCAAAATATCTTACGAGACTTAAATCAAACTTCAAACATTGATATACAACAAGATTATTCCAGCTTATTTCGCCAAACCCAACGCTTATACAAGTTAAGTCCTGGCGATATTCTATCCATTTACTTATGGGCGTATCCTGAAATTACGCCTCCCACGAGTAACGTTTCCAGCGATCAATCTGCTCAAGCCAATGGTTATCAAATTGATCAAAGCGGCTATATCCAATTTCCCATTATTGGACGCTATAAAGCTGCTGGCAAATCACTCTCTCAAGTGAATCAAGAGATACGTAGTCAACTCTCTCGTTATTTAAAAACACCTGATGTCATAGTTCGTGTGTTGTCTTTTCAAGGACAGCGTTATTCAGTTCAAGGGAATGTCATGAGCGGTGGGCAGTTCTACCTGAGCGATCAACCCGTCAGCGTCTATACAGCTCTTAGCATGGCTGGTGGGATTAATACGCAATATGGGGATAACACCTCTATCACGTTGGTTCGCCAAGGACGAACGTACAAGCTGAATAGTATTCAGCTCGAACAATCTGGTTATTCTTTACATAATCTTCTTATTCAACCCAATGATACGCTCTATGTAAATTCTAAAGAGAACCAGAAAATTTATGTCATGGGTGAGTCTGGCAGAAATCAATCTTTGCCAATCCGTGATCAAGGCATGACCCTCAGTGATGTTCTAGGAGAAAGCTTAGGCATTGATTCAAATACGGCAAGTGCTAGCCGAATTTATGTACTACGCAGTGACCCGAAGTTGCAGCAAACTGAACTGTATCATATGAATTTAATGAGTCTCGGTGATTTCGGTTTAGCCAATCAATTTAAGATGCGTAGCAATGATATTGTTTATGTTGACGCTACAGGCTTAGCCCGTTGGCAACGTATCATTACCCAAATTTTACCGTTCTCTAATGCTTTGTATAATATTGATCGATTGGGAACTAACTAATACATATTCAAAATATTCTTACGGGCTGCATTGGAAATATATGTCGTAGTTCGATGGCAAAATACGTTTTCAAGCAGAAATATCTTCAATTACATATTGGATAAGCTTAGCCGTTTTTCAAAGGAAAAATCTTTCGATTAAGTCGCTGACAAGGTGGAAATATCTCAGATCCTTACCAGCACGAACAAGCAGTTTTTGATGACATCTGTCAACTTATGCAAACCCGTATAAATGACTGAAAACAATAAATTTAACCCAAAGATAATAAGATTATGAGCCAAAATACCAATAAAGTAGAAACAAGCGATTTAAAAGAACTATTTTTTTCACTCATCGCTCAATGGAAACTGATTGCGTTATGCACCATCTTAAGCTTGGTGTGTGCACTGCTTTATTTAAGAAGCACACCTAACACTTATGCAGTGCATGCCTTAATTCAGGTTGAAGACAGTAAAGGCGCCGGTACCGCTGCCTTACTCGGTGATTTATCATCCATGGTAGATCAAAACTCAACGGCTCAAGCTGAAATCGAGATTCTAAAATCGCACTTAGTCCTCGGAAATGTAATTCAACATCTCAACCTCGACTTACAAGTCTCTGGGACAGAAAACTCATTTTTCGATCGTTTACTCTCACCACACATTTATAAAACCCAGTACAGTACTCAATCTGTCCTGTTTAAAGATAACGAAAAAGCATTCGAAATAACACAATTTAAAGTCCCAGAAAACTACGAAGATCAAAGCCTTGAACTTCGCTTCACAGATCATCAATTCAGTTTAACAGATCCCACGACTGAGCAAGTCCTGCTTACAGCCAAGGTCAATCAACCCAATACCATGCGTACTGCTGATGGCGTATGGAATATTACGATTAATACTCAAAATCAACTCAATGATACCTATCTCATTCAGAAACAATCTTTACCTGCTGCAGTCGATAATCTCCTCACCAATTACTCAGTTGCAGAAAAAGGCAGGCTCGCTGGTATTCTAGGACTAAACTATCAAGGCACAGATAAAGAGCATATTAGCAAAGTATTGAATGCCATTTTAGTCTCATATAGCCAACAAAACATTGAGCGTCGTTCTGCAGAAACTGCGCAGACACTGAAGTTTTTAGATGAGCAATTACCTGAGCTAAAACAACAGCTTGATGTTGCTGAACGTGAATTTAACAAATTTCGTGAGCAATACAATACGGTTGATGTTACCAGAGAGTCTGAGCTTTATCTGACACAAAGTATTAACCTTGAAACTCAAAAAATCGCCCTACAACAAACACGTGCTGAATTGGCACAGAAATACACCGCTGAACACCCTGAAATGAAACAAGTTAATGCTCAACTTGCAGCAATTAACAATAAAATTAATGAACTCAATACAACACTTAAACAATTACCCGACTTGCAACGCCGCTATTTACAGTTGTACCGTGAAGTCGAAGTTAAACAACAACTCTATACCAACTTATTAAATTCTTACCAACAACTGCGTATTTCCAAAGCAGGTGAAATTGGTAACGTTCGTATTGTCGATACTGCAACCAAACCAATTAGACCGATTGCACCTAAAAAATTACAGATTTTAATTTTAGCTATTTTCTTGGGTGCTTTCCTCGGTACACTTTTAGCCTTTCTACGTAATATGCTACGTACAGGCATTAAAGATGCGGCTCAAATTGAAAATGTATTTAATCTACCGGTGTATGCAACTGTTCCGCATTCACCTATACAAGAAAGCCATCGTAAACTGCTTGAAAAGCATAAACATATTCCTATTCTTGCAGTCAAAAATAGTGATGATATTGCGATTGAAAGCTTACGTAGCATGCGTACTGCTATTCAATTTGCACTGAATAATGCACCTAACAATATCATTATGATTTCTAGCCCAGGACCAGAACTGGGTAAATCCTTTATTACCACTAACCTTGCAGTTATTCTAGCGCAAACCAATAAGCGTATATTATTGATTGATGCTAACCTACGTCGTGGACATTTACATCAATATTTCAATCAAGATAATCAAGCAGGTTTGGCAGACTTTTTAAATGGTCAGCAGCCTATTGAAAAAATCATCAAACATACAGAAGTTGAAAATCTATCTTTCATTACATGTGGTAACAGCCCAGCAAATCCGTCAGAGTTATTGAGCATGGATGGCTTTAAAAATCTACTCGAACAACTCTCTGGTCAATTCGATCATATTCTTATTGATACACCACCCATTTTGGCGGTGACAGACAGTATTATCATTTCACAATATGCAGGTGTGAATCTTGTGATTGCACGTTATGCAAAAACCCAAATGAAAGAGTTAGAGCTTGTTCTTCATCGGTTTGAACAAGCCAATACAAAAATTACGGGAATTATTATCAACGATATTCAACCTACTGTAGATTCACATTATGGTTATAACTATGCTTATGATTATAAGCGTTCGAAAAAAGGCTAATTTATTTTTAAAATCCATTCATAGAAAGAACGAGCATCATACCCGTTCTTTCTTACTGATATGATCAAATCAAGTGCAACACAATAGTCGAATAAAGTTGGATAGATACTTCTCTAACATCTTCAAATGGTCACTTATGCAGAATATTTAACTGTTCACAATAAACATGAGAGTGAATTAATCTACTTTACCTGTGACTAGAATTTTAGCGATGTGGATTGCCTAATAAAACTTTCAGTAAACCTTGGGTCGAGGCATCAAACTGCGCAATATCAGTTTGCTGACCATTGAGCACTGGCAATAACTGATTGGCGATTTCTTTGCCTTTTTCTACGCCCCATTGATCAAAGGGATTAATATTCCAAATCACAGACTGCACAAACACTTTATGCTCATAGAGCGCAATGAGCATACCAAGCGTTTTGGGATTTAACTCGTTGACCAATATTGTCGTGCTGGGCTGATTTCCCTCATATTTTTTATATTCAGGCAGATCTTCCACCTCATTGGCACATAGTGCTTGATTACCAAAAGCCAACAACCTTGATTGTGCCAAACAATTGGACAATGCCAAATGATGCTGCTCAATTAATGCTTCGGCATTTTCCACATACGTAAACTGTTTGGCATTATAACGTTGTACTGGCGCGATAAAATCACAACTTACCGCATGGGTCCCTTGATGCAATAACTGATAAAACGCATGCTGCGCATTTGGACCGACTTCCCCCCAAACAATCGGGCACGTCGCAGACTCAACTTTTTGATGATCACGTTGTAGAGATTTACCGTTGGATTCCATTTCAAGCTGCTGTAAATACGCAGCAAAATACTTCAAGCGACCATCATAAGGCAAAACTGCATGAGTCTGCATATTCAGATAGTTAGTATTCCATACCCCCAACAAGCCCATCAGTACAGGAATATTTTGCTCAAACGGTGCATTTTGAAAATGCTGATCCACCAAATGTGCACCCGAAAGTAAGGCTTTAAATCCTTCTACTCCAATTTGTAAAGCGATAGGTAATCCTATACAAGACCACAGAGAATAACGTCCTCCTACCCAGTCCCATAACAAGAACTGGTGATCAGGATGGATTCCCCAAGCTGTCATTTTTTCAGGTTTAGTCGACACGCCAATAAAATGACTTTTTAGAACACAATCACGTTGCCCTAAACTATTCTCTAGCCATTGGCGCACGGTTTCAGCATTCGATAAGGTATCAATCGTTCCAAAAGATTTGGAAGAAATAATGAATAAAGTTGTTTCAGGTCGTAACTGATGCAGGAGCTCGGAAAGCTGGCTGCCATCCATGGTCGAAACAAAATGTACATTTAAGGGTTTCTCTGTTTGGACTTTAAAATCAGATAAGGCATGAGAAACCATCAAGGGACCTAAATCTGAGCCGCCTACCCCAATATTTACCACATCTTGAATGACCTCACCCGTCACGCCACGATATTGTCCTGCATGAATTTTCTCGACTAAATTAAACATTCGGTCTAATTGTCTATGGACTTGCTGCGATACTTCAGGAAAAACAGAGGAGTCTTGAGGCAAGCGCAAAGCCCAATGCATCGCTGCACGTTGCTCGGTGTAATTAATTGGCTCAAGGGAAAATAAGCGACTGATCCATGTTTTTAATTGTTTTGCATCTGCTAAGGAAAGTAATCCTTTGGTAACAGGTAAATTGACACGCTGCTTACTAAAATCAAAAAGCAAATCTTCACAACGCAAACTGAAGTTTTCAAAACGTTGTGCTTGTTCAGCAAAAAGCTGGTTCAAATGAACCGACTGCATTTGTTGTGCTAACTGCTGCAGTTTTTGCTCAGTAGAATGAAATGCCTGCTTAGGAAAATTTTCGATATTTTCTCTCATACTCGACCAACACCCCCATAGGCAAAGCCCTGCGCTTTGACATAGAGAGGATCATAAATATTACGTCCATCTAGAATAAGCGGATGACGCATCAATTGCTGTAGTTTTTTATAATCAGGACTAAAGTATTGTTTCCACGCGGTGATCACACATAAGGCATCCGCATCTTGAACTGCATCATAAGCATCTGTACACAAAATTAAATCTTCACGATGACCATACTGTTGATATATTTCCTGCAGCGCTTGTGGATCATGAAGTTTAACCCTTACACCTTGTGCCCAGAGTGCATTGAGCATGGCATGAATTGGAGAATTATGAATACTCGAGGTATTTTCTTTGAAGGATGCTCCCCAAATTGCAACAACTTTATTTTTTAAATCCGAATGGTAATAATTCCAGAGTTTACGAAATAAAATCTCTTTTTGCTGCTCATTAATATCCAAAACTTGCTGCAACAGACGGCTTTTCGCACCGCTTTTAGAGACTTCACTGGATAAGGTCAAAATATCATGCGAAAAATTTTCACCACCAAACCCCACCCCAGGCGATAAATACGTCGAGCCAATCCGCGAATCAGCACCCATCCCCTGTACCACATTGGTAATATCAATACCCAATTTTTCAGCTACTAGCGCAAGATCATTGATATAACTAATTCGAGTCGCCAACATTCCTGAGATACTCAACTTTGTAAATTCAGCATCAAGGATCGGCATAAACAAATATTGGTGAGTTTTATTAAATATGGGACGCAGCAACTCTTCAACCATTGTTCTCGCCGGCTCTTGCTCTACCCCAACAATAACCTGCTGTAAATGGAGTACACTATTAATCGCATTCCCTTCCTGAATCACATCAGGTAAATAGACCCAGTAATCTTGCGGTGAAATGTTACTCAGCTTGTTCGTCCCATTTAATCCAAAAGTTGCAGCATTAATCATCAACCTTGGATGAAGAATCGGTTTTAAAACCAATGTGTTAAGGAACTGAATCGCTAGCTCAATCTCTGTTGGGCTATAACAAAAGAAATAAACATCGACATCTAAAGGAAGTTCAACCGCAGAACAATAAAGAAGCTGTCCAAGTTTATGCTGTCGATTCAGTCGAGAATTTACATCTTCATCTAAATATTGAACTCGTTTCCGCGCGGAATGTTCATTATTGTGATGACTGCACCAATACACTTGATTGCCATATTCGGACAACAATACAGCCATGACACCTGCATTCAGTGTCGCTCCTAATATCGCAACTTTCATGATTCACCCACAATTCTTATTGTTATTCGATATTTAATTCGGCAATTAACTGCTTAAACTCATGCCCTAATTTAGGATGAGCAATGCCATAGTGTAAAACTGCCTTTAAATAGCCAAGCTTACTGCCACAATCAAAAGTTTCACCTTTCATACGATAAGCTTCAACTGAATCAGTACGCTGCAACATGGCAATTGCATCAGTCAACTGAATTTCATTTCCTGCGCCCTTAGGCGTTTGTTCCAATAACTGCATAATTTTGGCAGGTAGAATATAACGCCCCACAACAGATAAATTTGAAGGTGCTGTGCCTACAGCAGGTTTTTCTACAATACCCTGCATGATGATGCTTTGACCTTCTAAAGGTGAATTTGCAACATCTACTATGCCATATTGATCAACCAAATGCTCAGGAACGGCTTCAACCATAATTTGTGCCGCTTGCGCGATTTCATACCGCTGAATCATACAGGCAAGATCATTTTGGTCTGATTTAGCTTTCACCAATACATCTGGAAGTAGTACAGCGAAATCATCATTTCCAATTACACTTTTCGCACACAGCACTGCATGGCCTAGCCCCAATGGTTGTGGCTGGCGAACACTCACTACACTCACATGTGCAGGTAAAATTTCGGTAATTTCTTTCAAAAGATCAGTTTTATTTTTTTGTGCTAAGGTGGTTTCAAGTTCAAAATTTCGGTCAAAATAATTTTCAATAGATGCTTTTGAAGAATGTGTCACTAAAATAATTTGTTCAATTCCTGCTTGAACCGCCTCACGCACCACATATTCAATTGCTGGACGATCAACCACAGTCACCATTTCTTTAGGAATAGATTTACTTGCAGGTAAAAAACGCGTACCTAAACCGGCAACAGGTAATATGGCTTTTTTAATCATTTATAAGAATCACAGCACAATAGATGAAACGTTAGAAATTATACATCAACTTTTTCAGTATTTTTTGAAAATCGACTCGCACCAACAACTTGATTGGGTGCATTAATGCCCTCTTTCTTAAGCATGACTAAAACCGTTTTGAACATAATCTGTAAATCGAGACCTAGAGTATGTGTATCTACATATTCAATATCTAATTTAAATTTATCTTCCCAATCTAAATTATTGCGACCACTTACCTGAGCAAGCCCAGTCATTCCAGGACGAACCTCATGACGTCTCATTTGTTCAGGAGTATAGTGTTCAAGAAATTCTTTTAATTGCGGTCTAGGACCAACAATGCTCATATCCCCTTTGAGTACATTAATCAGTTGAGGCATTTCGTCCAATGTAGTAGAGCGCAATTTTTGACCAAAGGATGTGATTCGCTTTTCATCTGGCAAAAGGTTCCCATCTGCATCAAAGGCATCTTTCATTGAACGAAACTTAATCATCTTAAAGAGTTTACCATCTTTTCCTGGGCGCTCCTGACAGAAAAAAATAGGGGAACCCAAATTTTTACGCACTTTGTGAGCAACAATAAGGAAAATTGGAAAAAGAATCACTAATGCCGCCAATGATATTAGGATATCCAATAACCTTTTCATGTATATTACCTTTATGAAAAAAATATATTTTGAATTTTAATATTTAGATACTTATGCCAACACAATTATAATTGCATTTCACAAATCATATGTTGATTTACCTTGTCAACATCATATTTATCTAAAACGAGTTGCCTCGAATTATCACCCATTATACCAACCAAATTTTTATGATTGATAAAATGATACATCTTTTTCACTAAATCATCGACTGATTGCACATCTACTAAGAAACCGTTTTGACCATCAACAACCGTTTCCTTACATCCAGGAGCATTAGTTGTAAGGATAGCTCTGCCCATTGACATAGCCTCAAGAACAGATCTTGGCACCCCCTCGCGATAAGAGGGTAAAACAAAAATATTACTATCTGCTATCGCTGGACGAACATCAGACAACTTTCCCTTATAATTGATAATATTTGAGGAAATCATTTCATCTAACTCTAGCTTTGAAATTGCTGCTGGATTTTCATCGATCCATCCAACCAAATTAAATTCAACATCAGGAAAAGCCCTTTTAACAATTTTAGCTGCTGCAAAATATTCATAAACTCCCTTATCTTTAAGCAAACGTGCCACCATAAGGAAACTTATTTTATAGGTCATTACATCATTCGCATCCATATTTAATGGTGCCTGATAAAAATAATCGGTATTTACCCCTGATCCATTAACAATCAAACTTGGAGTTTTTTCACTTAAAATACCCATATATTTCAATAAATTAAGATCATCAGCATTTTGAAAGAAAACTTTTGTTGAACGCTTTAAAGCAAATTTATATAAGGTATTAATAATTTTTTTTACAACACTAGCGTTATTTACATGTTCCTGAAATGCAAATCCTAACCCACTCACCAAAGTAAATCGTTTTGATACCCCTGCCAAATATGCAGAAATTGTTCCATAAATTAGTGGCTTAATTGTATAACTCAGAACAACATTTGGTTTAATATGAACTAAATGTTGATAAATATCGCAAACTGTTTTTAAATCAGCGATAGGATTTGTACCCGCTCTTTGCAACCTAATTTCTTTTAAAATAAAGCCTTGTGTCTCTAGATATTCCTTCTCTGCTAAAAACAAATCAAAATCAGGCGCAAGCACATAAATCTCATATCCCTTTTTGGCAATTTCTAATAACAAATCTGTACGAAATTTTTGAACTGTAGTTAAATTATTAGAAATTAGAACAAATTTCATATATCAACCTTTTAAATTTTCAACATACCATGGCATAGCATTTTCTATACCTGCTGCAATTTCAAATTCTGGTTTATATCCTAATAATTTTTCAATCTTAGTAATATCCGCTTGTGAATGCATAACATCGCCAGCTCTAAAATCTCTATAAATTGGATTTTTTTCATAGCTAATACCATTTACTTTTAAAGTATTTTTCAATATCGCATACAGTGTATTCAAATCAGTGCGACCACCTACAGCAACATTGTATATCTGATTTTTTGCTTCTGAATTTACAGTTGTTGCAGCTAAAATATTTGCTTGAACTGCATTATCAATAAAATTAAAATCTCGACTCGTGGTTCCATCACCATTAATGAATAAATCTTCATTTAGAATCATCGAGTTCGTCCATTTTGGAATAACTGCTGCGTAGGCACCAGTAGGAGTCTGTCGCTTACCAAAAATATTAAAATATCTCAATCCTATGCTATTAAATCCATATACTCGGTAAAAAACACTTGCATATAATTCATTTACATACTTAGTCACAGCATAAGGAGAAAGTGGATTACCTATAATATCTTCTTGTTTAGGTAAATCAGGATGATCCCCATAAGTTGAACTGCTCGCAGCATAAGTAAAACTTTTAACTCCTGCGTCTTTAGCAGCAACCAACATATTTACAAAGCCACTGATATTTGCATGATTTGTTGCTATAGGGTCTTGAATAGACCTCGGCACAGAACCCAGTGCTGCTTCATGTAACACATAATCAACATTTTTACAGACCTGCTTACAAGTCTCTAAATTGCAAATATCTCCCTCTAAAAATGTGAAGTTGTTCCATTGGCTAATAGTTACAATGCTTTTTACCTCATCAAGATTAGACTGGAACCCTGTAGAAAAATTATCCAAACCAATAACTTTCTGATTTAGTAGTAATAATTTTTCTAAAAGATTCGAGCCAACAAAACCCGCTACCCCTGTAATAAGCCAAACTTTCGGATTACTTAATAATTCCTCACATATTTCATGATATTTTGACATTAATATTTACCTAAAGCACATTTAATTAAGAAGTATAAATTTTCAACCATTGGTCTACCATCGTATTCAAAGAATACTCCTTTAAAATACGTTGCCGATTGTAATAACCAATTTGAGTACGTTCAGCATCTGTTAACTGAGTGATTTCTAGCATTTTATCAGATAAAGCATTGGAGTCAGCCACTGGCACTAAAAAACGTTCATCTCCAAGCACTTCTTTGACTCCACCACAGTCCGTAGCTATAACAACTCGTTCAGTCGACATTGCCTCAGCAATCACAAGTCCAAAACCTTCCCAAGCAGATGACAATACAAACACGTCAGCTATATTTAATAAATCAGATACATTTTTACGAATACCGAGTAGAATGACGTTATTCTCTAATTTATATTCAATAATCAATGCTTCGATTTGAATTCTAAGTTCCCCATCACCAATAATAACTAATTTTGAACAGAGACTACTTTTTTGTAGATACAATGAAAATGCCCTAAGTAAATTAGGATAATCTTTTGCCTCATTGAAACGACCAATAGCTACAAAAACAAATTCCTGATCAGAAAAACCAAATTGTTGGCGTAATGTTGTTCTTATACTTTCATTTTTTTTAAATTTTTCAGTATCTATACCATTAGTAACTGTCATGGTATTTCTGCGCTTAAAAATTCTATTTTTTATAAAAAATTCAGTAGCTTCATCACTTACATTAGTATTTAAATCTGAGAACAAATCTGTAAATCTATATAAATAGGACCTCCAGATCCCACCAAAAGATTTACTATGAGCAGTACATATTAATTTTGGAAAATAGACAAATAAACGTAATAGTCGTGCGAGAATAATAGCATGAAACATATGTGCATGCACTATATCTGGCTTAAACTCCCTAATAACACTCTTAGCAAGGTTAAAAACTTTTATAATATCTTTAATTTTATTAAAATTTAAATTTACAATCTTAATATTTTTAGATTTAGGCTTTACTAAAATATCACCTCGTAAACATACAATTTTAATATCATATCCTTTTTCAACCAATCCATCCGTAAGATTAGAAAGAATATTTTCAGCTCCACCCATTCCAAGACTTGTTATAAAGAAAATTAACTTCATTAAAAATTCAACTCAAGCTTTGAAAAGAACTCATTAAAATTTAAATGATTATATAATAAAATATCATTATACGCACCATTAAAATACAAAAAACCGTAAATCATAGATAAAGATAACAACAACCAAAAATATGCTTTAGAAAATTTAGAGACACACAGAATCACAAAAAACGGGAAAAAAGTATTAAACAACCTTCCAGAAAGTGGACTAATAAAATAACCAGTTAAAAATAAAATTATACCAACCATAACAAATAAATAAATATCTTTATTACGTTCTTTTTTTAAAAAAAATAAAATAATAAAAACAATAAAAAACAATAAAAAACCCCCTCCCCCTTTGTCAGAAACAACATCTTGATAAACATCAAATTGACGCATTTTAAAAATTTGTGCCAATATTAAAAATGAAAACGAGACCCCAAGCATAACAAGAAAATTTATTATTAATTTTAACTCAAACCTCAATCCTCTAATAATAAAAAAAT
The DNA here is from genome assembly GCF_059758585.1 of Acinetobacter sp. GQ146. NCBI lineage: Bacteria > Pseudomonadati > Pseudomonadota > Gammaproteobacteria > Moraxellales > Moraxellaceae > Acinetobacter > Acinetobacter sp. GQ146. Next base: position 54,057 of record NZ_JCAXDV010000010.1, on the reverse strand, counting down.
TAAGATAATATAATGCAGTAATTAAAAAGAAAACCGAATGAATAAAACAACACAAAAATGAAGTTGCTAATATTTTCCAGTGATCTTTAAAATATAAAAATGCTAACAAAAAAACACTTGTAGCCAGACTTTGCCTTAATGCCGTAAGCTGCGCCTGAAAAGCATAAGGCACAAACAAGATCAATAAAAAACCTAAAAAAAACATTAAAAAATTTTTACTTTTTTTGATCAAAATAAACATTAAAATAGCTGAATTAAAAAAAACAAAACAAATCGGAACACTATCAGCTGATACAAAATTACTTAATGATTTATTAATTAATAAGAAAAGAGGTTCATTAAAAAAAAGACCAGCACCTATTCTATCATTAATTATTAAATCATAATTAGATGCATAAAGAATGTAATTCTCTCTATCACGCAGAATAGAGTTAGGAATACTCATATATATATATATATATATGAGCGAAAAAAAACAAGATACTAATATATACAAAGCATTCTTTGACTGTACTTGTATATTATTCATCATAAGCTCTCATCATACATTCTAAATAAAAGTAACATTTATATAATCTCTTTCCACTGAGTTATAATATTTTCAATGTGATATTTTTCGACATTACTTTTGCATGCTTTTGTAGTCTCAATTTTCTCATACTCGGATAAACTCATTAGTTGAAATATTCTTTCAGAAAACTCTTTTGTATCAAATGGTTTAACTAAGAAACCAGTATTCTTAACTACTATTTCTTTAGGCCCTGTTTCAATATCGAAAGCGATAGTAGGGATACCAAAGGATTGAGCCTCTATTAAAACCATTCCAAAACCCTCAATTCTAGAAGGTAAACATAAAATTGAAGCTCTTTGATAATATTTTTCTATCTCATTCGTGGCAGGAATAAATGTAATACTCGATTGGATATTAAGATTTTGTACTTGTTGCTCTAAGTGATTTAACTCTATACCACTACCAACAATCATTAATTGCCAATTATCTCTATCTTCTAATTTCGCCCAAGACTCAAGTAACAGATCAAAACCTTTTTCGCACACCAATCTTCCAACTGCAAGAACAATCTTAGAGTCATGATCATTTTTCATAGAACTATTTGCAAATGGTAGTGGGTTTGCAATTGTAACTATTCTATCCAGTAATCCCGAATACTTATTGTTCCACAATATGTTATCAGAATTTGTTAAAACTACTATTTTATTACAAAATAGTGTAGATATTTTTCTACCAAAATTTCTAAAAGTAGAGCCTAAATTGATATTAAAATTAAAATGTTCCCAGCAAATATGTTTAATTTCTAATCCAAACAATGCAGGCACAGTAAATACGCAGGAAATGCTATCAACAACTACTAAGGTATCAATTTTATGATTAATTACATACTGCCTAATTCTCCAAATACAAGAAATGATCATATATTTCATTGATTTTTTTTCTTTAAAAACTGAGCATAATGAAATTTTAGAATCTAATGAAAATGCTGGTTGCATACCTCCACTTAGACTTAAGATACTAACTTCGTATTCATCTTCTTTGCACAACCGGTTTGCAATAAGGCTCGTTACTCTCTCAGTTCCACCTGTGAGGTTGATATTTCCTATTAAAAAGCAGATCTTTTTCATTTAAATTAATCCTTACCTATTAATTTGGTAAATATCAAAAAAAACAAACCAAATTTATAAAATAGAATATTCCCACGCTTTTCTAAATAATATTCATCAATATATTTTTTATCTAATTTATAATATTTATATTCTCTCAAAGCTACTTTTAAACCTTTATGTTTCAATAAAAAACTAAAATATCCTTGTGTCAGGGACACAATGCTTGAGCTATATAATTTGTTATTTTTTACTTTATCCCTATATAGTTCAATAACATAATTAAAACTAATAATGTGTTTTTCGATGTTTTTACTTGACATATTCATTAAACTACCAGATGTATTATATCTATAACCATATAATACATCTGGCAAAAAATTGATATTCTTTGCTTTTAAAAACAACGTAGGAATTAGTGCTGCATCTTCATAATAAATACCTGCAGGGAAAATATCTTCAGACGAAAACAATGCTTTTTTATAGATATTTAACCACGGAAACCACGCGCTTTGGTTAAAAACGTGCTTTTGAATTTCCGAAGTATTTTCCATATAACCATGAATTTTAGCACCCACATGAAAGGTTTCTTTATGATTGTTTTTGGTGGAAAATCTGAAGCTTTTAAATTGAATTATATCTGGTTGATGTTTCAAGATATTATTAATAAGAACTGAGAAATAAGTAGGTTCTAAGACATCATCAGAATCAAGAAAAGCAATATATTGACCTGTTGCTATGTTTATTGCATTATTCCTAGCAACACTTTGCCCTTGATTCTTCTGCTGTAAAGTCTTAACTTGCCTCTGAGAAGCCAAAGGAAGAGCTTGAATCAAGTTTTCTGCAATTTCCATTGATTTATCTGGTGTACCATCATTTACCAAAATAATCTCCACACCATCAACCAATTGATTAAATACACTATCCAAACAATCAGCAATATAGTTTTCTACATTATAAATAGGAATAATTAATGAAATTATTTCTTGCATACATTACCACCTAAAGCCTTCAAAAATACCTTGGGCATCATCATTTTTTTATAGAATAAATTAAATAAAATATTTGAAATTAATTCTGTAATTAATGCTGCATATGCAGCACCAATTACACCATACGCCCGAATAAAAAAATAAGATAATAATATATTTAATATACAGGTAAGAGTCATTTTTTTCGCTAAAAAACTATAGCCACCAAACTTCATAGTTAAGCGATAAAAATAAAATCCAATAATGGAAAATAAGTAAGAAAATAATAATATTTTAAATACAGCAATTGACTCTTGAAAAGATTCACCATACAACCAGATTACAATATATTCTGCTAAAAAATATAATAATGCAATTATTGTTAAAGTAATTAATAATAAATACCTTAAAATTAGACCAGAATTTATAATATATTCTTCATCATTTTTTGCTTTATAAACTAAAGATAAGAATGAAATGACTATTGTCGTTGGGACAAAATACCATGCTCCAGCCAACATGTTTGCTACGGCATAAATCCCAACATCATGACTTCCGCTCAATGCAGCCAGAAAAAAATTTGCAGACTGTAAATAAATATTTACTGATAACATAGATATGACTAAAGGCACTCCTACATTAAAAAAATAAATACGATATTTTTTTAAATGTCTAGCATTATAACTATATACTTTATTCAAAATTTCTTTTTTGTAATCAATATACAATCTTATTAGATATGGAACGAGCGTAACAAAAATTATAGGTACACATAACCATTTTATATCTAATTTATAATATACAATTTCGTAACGAAGAATCAAACTCAAAAGCAACCCTATTGTATTTGCCAATACATTTAATTTTGACATTAAGATTGCATTAAAATGTATGCTTCTAATATCAATAGCTGAAAAATAATTAGCTATAGCCGTAGCAATAAAAAAAATAAAGTAGTTAAACTCAATTTTTACAGAGAAGCAAACTAAAACTAGTATAGACAGAGGAAAATATATACAGGAAATAATATTAACTAGATTTTTCAATAAATTATTATTGTTTTTTTGATTTTTACTTATAGTTTTAAAATAGACTTGATCAAGTCCTAATCGTGCAATGACATTCACAATTGCAAATACAGAAGCAGCTAAAGCCAAATATCCATAAATATCTGGTCCAAGATACTTCGCCACAGCTGATACTACAAAAATGAGACCGAAAAAGGATATTCCTTTTTCGAGAATCATCCACATTGCATTTTGTATTCTAGAATTTCGAAAAAGATTAAGAAAAAAACTTTTCATTAAATCACAATCTAATATCGGATTCCGACTGATTAAGTACATACTTTAAGTCGTATAGAACATGTACATTTTTACCTAATTTTCGAATTCCAGCCTCACCCATTTGTTTAAATTGGTCATGCGCTACAGCTAAAATCATAGCATCATAACTAGCCTCGCTTAATGTTGAGACTGGAGTAATACCATATTCACACTTAGCTTCCTCAGAAGAAATCCAAGGATCATAAACATCAACAGAAATATTATATTCTTGTAATTCTTTAATAATATCAACAATTTTTGTATTACGAATATCAGGACAATTCTCTTTAAAACTCAGCCCTAAAAGCAGCACTCTTGCACCTTCAACCTGAATTTTTTGTTTAACCATCTTTTTAACAAGTTGGGTAACAACATAGGCACTCATACTATCATTCAACCGTCGACCAGCCAAAATAATTTCAGGGTGATAACCAATTGACTGAGCCTTATGTGTTAAATAATAAGGATCAACCCCAATACAGTGCCCCCCCACTAAGCCTGGACGGAATGGCAAAAAATTCCATTTTGTTCCTGCTGCTTTGAGTACCTCTTCTGTGTCAATTCCCATTTTATTAAAAATAACTGTAAGCTCATTAATCAAGGCAATATTTACATCACGCTGAGTATTCTCAATCACTTTTGCAGCTTCAGCTACTTTAATACTGGATGCCTTATGCGTTCCAGCTTCAATCACCAAGTTATAAACACGATCAACAAATTCAGCAATTTCTGGTGTTGATCCTGAGGTAATTTTTAAGATATTGGTCACACGGTGTAATTTATCACCTGGATTAATACGTTCTGGGCTATAACCAGCAAAAAAGTCTTGATTATACTTCAAACCAGAAACTTGTTCTAAGGTTGGGATACAAACCTCTTCCGTAGCACCAGGATACACTGTTGATTCATAGACAACGATATCACCTTTTTTAAGTATCGCACCAATACTGGTCGAAGCTTTGATTAATGGGGTAAGATCAGGCTGTTTATATTCATCAATCGGTGTCGGAACAGTAACAATAATAAAATTACATTCTTTTAAATCATCCAAATTTGAAGAAAAGCTTAGTTTTTTTGCAAGAGCCAACTCTTCTACCGAAACTTCTAAAGTGTGATCTTGACCACTTTGTAATTCTTCAATTCGCTTTTGATTAATATCGAATCCAATAACAGGAACTTTTTTTCCAAACTCTACTGCCAATGGCAAACCCACATAACCTAAACCAATGATTGCTATTTTTAAATCAGAAAGCTGCAACATCTGTCTGCCTTGCCATGCTTGTTAATATACGTATGATGTGTCTTTAGAGACAGATGCACTATACCAGAAAATACTAATACCGATCATGCAAATCTTTACAAACAGATTATACAATTTGTTATAGTTAACCAATTTTAAATTAGATACACTTAATCTGATCAAAAGATTGAAATATTTTTATAATAGGGTTCAGAGTGAAATTTCTACAATATATTGGCCTTTTGGGGTTCACACTCAGCACTGTCGGTTGTGCTTTAGCGCCCGGCCTACAAACATATGATTTACCTGAACAGGGAGTCTATCAAACTGAGCTAGGAAGCTCCGTGAATGTAGTACAGTTAAATCAAAATACACTCCGTCACTTGCAACAAGACCAAAATACTGATATTCAAGATATTTCTAGTTTATTTCGTCACTCTCAACTCAACTATAAACTCAATCCAGGTGATATTTTATCAATCTATTTATGGGCTTATCCTGAAATTACGCCACCTATAAGCAATGCCAATAATGATCAATCTATTCAAGCGAATGGTTTCCAAATTGATCAAAGCGGCTATATTCAATTTCCAATTATTGGACGGTATAAGGCTGCAGGAAAGTCACTTCCTCAAGTGAACCAAGAGCTTCGTAGCCAACTGTCACGCTATTTAAAGACACCTGATGTCATTGCCCGCGTCTTGTCTTATCAAGGCCAACGCTATTCTGTGCAGGGAAATGTGATGAAAGGGGGGCAATTCTTCCTGAGTGATCAACCAGTGAGTGTTTATACAGCTTTAGGCTTGGCAGGAGGCGTCAATACTCAATATGGTGATAACACATCCATTACCCTAGTTCGTCAAGGTCGTACCTATCAGTTAAATAGCATTGATTTAGAAAAAGCAGGTTATTCGCTGCACAACCTATTAATTCAACCTAATGATACTTTATATGTAAATTCTAAAGAAAATCAAAAAATTTATGTGATGGGCGAGTCAGGCAAGAACCAATCTTTGTTCATGCGTGATCAAGGTATGACGTTGAGTGATGTATTGGGTGAAAGTTTAGGTTTAAACCCAAATACCGCCAGTGCAAGCCGTATATATGTCTTACGCAGCGATGCAAAAACCCATCAGACCGAACTTTATCATATGAGCTTGCTTAGTTTGGGTGATTTTGGTTTAGCCAATCAATTTAAAATGCGTAGCAATGATATTGTGTATGTTGACTCAACTGGACTGACACGTTGGCAACGTATTGTGACGCAAATACTGCCTTTCTCTAATGCTTTATATAATATTGATCGGTTGGGGAACTAATGCAAATTCAAAATATTCTCGTGGTCTGTATTGGAAATATTTGTCGTAGTCCAATGGCTGAGTATTTTTTAAAACAGGAATTTCCTCAACTTCATGTTGAATCAGCTGGAATCTCTGGTTTAATTGGTCATAATGCCGATGATAAAGCGATTTTATGTATGCAAAGACATGGCATTGATATGCGGGCACATGTTGCTAAAAAATTAAATGCAGAGTTAATAAAAAAATCCGACTTAATTTTAGTCATGAGCCAAAATCAGCAAAAACATATTGAACAAACTTGGCCGTTTTCCAAAGGAAAAACCTTTCGACTTGGCCATTGGCAAGGAAAAAATGTCTCAGATCCTTACCAGCACGAGCAAGCCGTTTTTGATGATACCTGTCAGCTTATACAAAACTGTATAAGTGACTGGAAGAAACATATTTAACCCATTGATAGCAAAATTATGAGCCAAAATACCAATACAGAAGATACAATTGATTTAAAAGAGCTGTTCTTTTCGCTAATTGCTCAATGGAAACTGATCGCATTATGTATCATCCTTAGTCTTGTATGTGCTCTGCTTTATTTAAGAACAACACAAGATATTTATGCAGTTGATGCGCTCATTCAGGTTGAAGATAGCAAGGGCGCTGGTACCGCAGCTTTACTGGGTGATTTATCGTCAATGGTTGACCAGAAATCACCAGCCCAAGCAGAAATTGAGATCCTGAGATCGCGTTTGGTTCTTGGACAGGTTATCCAGCAATTACATCTGGATTTTAACATTTCATCTACGGACGATACGGTCCTTCATCGTTTACTGAATCAAGATACCTTCCAAACAGAGTATCAACCTCAATCAGTAACTTTTCACAATAATGAACAATCTTTTCAGATCCGTAAGTTTAATATCCCTGCTAAATATTTAGATCAACCACTACTTTTAAGTTTTGAGAATAAGCAATTTACCCTTACAGATCAAAAAACAGATGAAGTTATTTTTAAAGGGACCTTGAACCAGAGCAACTCCGTTTTAGGTAGTTGGAATATTGCTATATTCAGCCGTGACGCATTAAATTCAAGTTATAATGTTCAAAAAATGTCTTTACCTGCTGCAGTAAATTCAATACTTGACAATTATTCTGTAGCAGAAAGAGGTAAACTCACAGGTGTACTTGGGCTGAATTACCAGGGGTCGGACAAAGAACATATTACTAAAGTTCTAAATTCCATTTTAGCTGCCTATAGTAAGCAGAATATTGAACGTCGTTCTGCAGAAACAGCTCAGACTTTAAAATTCCTTGATGAACAACTTCCAGAGCTTAAACAGCAGCTTGATGTAGCTGAACGCGAGTTCAATAAATTCCGTGAACAGTACAATACGGTAGATGTCACCAAAGAATCTGAACTCTATCTGACCCAAAGTATTAATCTTGAAACACAGAAAATTGCATTAGAGCAAAAACAAGCTGAACTTTCAGAAAAATACACTGCTGAACATCCAGCAATGCAACAAATTGATGCGCAAATTGCTGCAATTAACAGTAAAATTAAAGAATTGAATGTAACCCTTAAACAATTACCTGACTTACAACGTCGCTATTTACAGTTATATCGTGAAGTTGAGGTTAAACAACAGCTTTACACAACACTATTAAATTCTTATCAACAGTTACGTATTGCCAAAGCGGGTGAAATTGGTAATGTACGTATTGTTGATACCGCTGTGTTGCCAATTGAACCGATTAAACCTAAAAAGTTATTGGTACTGCTATTATCGATTTTTGTCGGTGGCTTTATTGGTGTCCTTGCGGCATTAATGCGAAATATGATGCGTACAGGGATTAAAGACTCCGCTCAAATTGAAACTGAACTTGATCTTCCTGTTTATGCGACAGTTCCTCGTTCGCCTGTGCAAGAAAGCCGTATCAACATTCTCAAGAAGAAGAAACACATCCCTATTCTTGCCGTCAAAAATAGTGATGATATTGCGATTGAAAGTTTACGTAGTATGCGTACCGCCATTCATTTTGCACTAAATAATGCGCGGAATAATGTCATCATGATTTCTGGACCAGCACCAGAGCTCGGTAAATCTTTTGTTTCGACTAACCTTGCTGTGATTATGGCGCAAAGCAATAAGCGTGTACTCTTAATCGATGCTGACTTACGACGTGGGTATTTACATAAGTATTTCCATCAGGATAATCAAGCTGGACTGACAGAATATCTGAATGGTCAACAACCACTCGATAAAATTGTTAAAACGACTGAAGTTGAAAATTTATCGGTGATTACTCGAGGTAAAAGTCCAGCAAATCCATCCGAGTTACTCAGTACTGATCGCTTTAAAGACCTACTTGAACAGCTTTCTACTCAGTTCGATCATATTATTGTGGATACTCCACCAATTCTAGCAGTTACTGATGGTATTATCATTTCACAAAATGCAGGCGTTAACCTTGTCATTGCACGCTATGGCAAGACACAAATTAAGGAACTTGAGTTGGTAGTCAATCGCTTTGAACAAGCGAGCGTTAAAGTAACGGGTATTATTCTTAATGATATTCAACGTACGGCAGGCTCAAGTTATGGTTATAACTATGCTTATGCCTACAAAAACACAACTGACGATTAATTTGTACTAATTTTTCTTATAAAAGGACTGGCTTCGTGCTGGTCTTTTTATTGTATAAAAAATGTTTTAGCTATTCAGTCCGTTATAGCTTCTTCAGCCATACAGGCATATATTGATGCATGAATATATGATCTGTATAAAAGACCATCTCACAGTCTTAAATTTTGCTAAAATTATGGCAAATTTTAATGAATATAATGAATTTTGGAAAACCCTATGAGTAAAGCCTTACCCATCGCTGTTGCTGTAATTTTAGGCGGTGCTGCACTTGTTCCAGTTTACTATGCAACTCAACATCCTGAAGCTGTAACCTCAAAAGCTTCAAAAAATGCATCAGCGGTTGAAAAAATTAGCTATGCTTTAGGTTATGAAGTTGCACATCAAACACCGCCTGAACTCGACATTAACAGCTTTGTCACAGGCGTCCGTGAAGGGCACGCGCGTACCCAACCCGCATATACAGAAGAAGAATTACAACAAGCTTACCAGCAGTTCCAGCAAGAAATGCAGAAAAAACAAGCGGATCAAGCTCAACAAACACAAACAGCCAGTGATAGCTTCCTGACTGAAAATGCCAAGAAACCTGGTGTCAAAACGACCGCTTCTGGCTTGCAATACCTCATTACCCAAGAAGGCACAGGTAAGCAGCCAGCAGCCAATTCCGTCGTGACGGTTCACTACACAGGCAAACTGGTCGATGGGAAAGTCTTCGATAGCTCGATTCAACGTGGCGAGCCCATTGAATTCCCACTAAATCAAGTGATTCCTGGCTGGACTGAAGGCTTGCAGCTCATGAAAGAAGGCGGTAAAGCAACCCTATTCATTCCTGCAAAACTTGGCTATGGCGAACAAGGTGTGCCTGGTACCATCCCGGCAAACAGCACCCTGATCTTTGATGTTGAACTCATCAAAGTGAAATAAGCATAAAAGGAGAGCTTGGCTCTCCTTTTTTCACTTTGCACAAGACCTCAATTGCACTAAGCTGTTAGAAATAAGACGTAAAGTCAGACGCATATATGCTTGTTCAACAGCTAAAAGAAATCAAGGACATGTTGTTCCAGCATAGCCATAAAAAATACGTTAGGAAGATTAATGAAAATACACATGACACTGGCATGTGCGCTCTTTTTAAGCGCAACTGCGTATGCCAAACCAATTACCAGCAAAAGTTCGAGCTCAGAACAGGTCGGTTATAGTTTTGGTTATTTAATGGGGCGCAGTAATGCTGACTCCTTGAAGGATTTAAACCTTGAGGCATTTATTCAAGGTCTTAGAGAAGCTGCGCAAGGTAAAGATGCGACACTGAGCGATGAAGAAATGGCGCGGGTCTTAACCCAATATAAAAAACAGGCTGAAGCGCAACAACTTATCGAGCTCAGAAAAAAAGCCGAAGAAAACAGTAAAATTGGTGCCGCTTTTCTGGCAGAGAATGCCACAAAAGCTGGCGTACAAAGCACTGCGTCGGGTCTGCAATATCAGGTCCTGAAAGCGGGTACAGGTAAAACGCCTAAAATCAGTTCCAAGGTCAAAGTAGACTATGAAGGACGCTTGATTGATGGTACCGTTTTTGACAGTTCCATTGCTCGTCAACACCCTGCCGAATTCCAAGTAAATCAAGTGATTCAAGGCTGGACGGAAGGCTTACAATTGATGAAAGAAGGGAGCAAATATCGCTTCTTTATCCCTGCAAATTTGGCTTATGGACAGATTGGTTCTGGCGACATTATTGAACCGAATAGTACCCTGATTTTTGATGTCGAATTATTAGCAGTACTGCCTTAATAATAATTCAGGGACTGATGCCGTATCAGTCCCTGACGTTTGACGCTGCGTATTCTGTGAATGCAAAATGCAGCACTAGGGCGTGCCTCTATCCAACATCATGGGCGAATATCGCGCGGTCTAAAACCTGTCAGGAGCAGTCCAAGTAAATACGCCAACACACCGACGATACATAAAGCCGCCACTTCTGCCACACGCATCCACTGCGAAACTGCACCATCATACCAAGTTAGACCGTATGCCAATGCTGCAATCATTACGACATTGGCAATCGCATATTGTAAAAACAGTTTGCGCCAATGCACACCAAAACGGAAAATTTTTCGTTTATGTAAATAGAAATACAGCATTCCCGCATTCACCAAAGCCGAGCCTGAAGATGCAAGTGCCAAAGCCATATGTTCGGCATGCCAATCAATCAGCTTAAAGAAACCAATAAATACCACGTTTAAAATCGCATTGGCTGCAACCGCCATTAGACCGACTCGCACAGGGGTTTTGGTATCTTGCTGCGCATAAAAGCCAGGGGCAAAGACTTTAATCAGCATAAATGAAATCACGCCCGCACTCATACACTGTAGGGCCAATGCCGTCATCTGGGTATCTTCGAGGGTAAATTCACCGCGCTGGAACAAGGCCTGAATAATCGGGGTCGACAGCATAAACAACGCAATACTCGCAGGCAGACCGACCAATACAATGACTTTTGCAGCCCAGTCCATCATGCCACGGAATTTATGTTGATCTTGCTCCGCATGGCGAGCCGACAAAGACGGCAAAATCACCGTGCCAATTGCTACACCAATCAATCCCAAAGGGAGTTCAGTCATGCGTTCGGCACTGTATAGCCAAGACACGGAGCCATCCTGCATAAAGGAAGCCCAAATGGTATTCAACAACAAGTTAATCTGCGTGACAGAAACACCAAATAAGGCTGGGAGCATCAATTTCATGATGCGGTCTACACCTTCGTGCTTAAAGTCCACTTTCGGCGGAATCAATAAATTTTTGCGCCACAGTTCTGGAATCTGGATCGCGAGCTGCAACACCCCTGCGGCCACCACGGACCAACCTAAGGCCATAATGGGCTGAGCCATATACGGGGTGAGCCACCATGCCCCCGCAATCATCGCGACATTCAATAATACTGGTGCAAAAGCAGGGGTAGAAAAGGAACCATAACTATTCAAGATACTGCTGGCAAAGGCTGTCAGTGACATGAACATCAAATATGGTATGGTGAGGCGGAACATGCTGACCGCGAGATCAAATTTCTCTGGGTCGGCGTGGAACCCTGGTGCATAGATATACAAAATGGCAGGTGCGGCGATCATGGCAATAAAGGTCAGCAAAGTCATGACCGTTAATAAGCCACCAAAGACCCGACTGATGAGAATCTGGACTTCTTCGTGCGCCTTACTGGTTTTATATTCAGTCAGGACAGGAATAAAAGCCTGCGAAAATGCCCCTTCGGCAAATAAACGCCGAAAAAAGTTCGGAATTCGGAATGCAACCACAAAGGTATCGAAATCCTTACCTGCACCAAACACATTCAGCAAGACGATATCGCGGACTAGCCCCAGCACCCGAGATAACATGGTCATTGCACTGACAATAAAGGTCGACCGCCAAAGCGCCATCGCATCCACCCAAATAAAAATTAAGTCGCTATTGTAATGAAACTGGTTTAAAAAAATCGTTGTTAAATGATTAAACTCAACGGAAATGTCTTTTTATTTTGCGTTCTTCATCTGCTGAAGCAACGTTCGGAATTTGACCCAGTCAAAGTATGGCCCCGGATCGGTTTTACGCCCGGGTGCAATATCGGAATGCCCCGCCACATGCTGCTGAATGGCTGGATAGGCGAGTTGCAAACTCAGCAACACCTGAGTAAGCACCTGATATTGTGTTTCTTCAAAAGCGCAATCATCACTGCCCTCTAGTTCAATCCCTATGGAATAGTCGTTACACTCAGGCTGTCCCAAATAGGAGGAACGTCCCGCATGCCAAGCCCGCTGCTCTAAGTTGACAAACTGCAGTACCTCTCCTGTCCGCAAGATGAGCAAATGTGCTGAAACCTTGAGTTCTTGAATGGTTTCAAAGTAGGGGTGTACGGTTGCATCGAGCTGGTTCTGGAAAAATTGCTGGATATAACCGCCCCCAAACTGCGACGGTGGCAAACTGATGTTGTGAATCACCACCAGTTCTATCTTCGCCCCCTCGGGTCGCAGGTTAAAATTAGGCGATGGAATTTGCGTCGCACCGATGAGTTGACCTTCGACAACCTGAAAAGAAGGAGTCTGCTGCATAATCCATTCCTATCCATCATGAGGATGTGTTTATCATGGCATCATGCTAAAACTTTCGCAGCAAAATCTCAAATCCGCAGAATAAACTACTCAGAACAACGCTATTTATATGCGAACAGTGTTAAGATAACGCGCAATTTTCATGGGTTAAAAAAGACACGGAAAGACTATGAGCATTTCTCCAGCGCTGCTTGAACAATCAATTCAAATCAACATTCAACAAGCACTCCAAGAAGATATTGGCGATGGGGATATTACGGCTTTATTAACCCCAGCAGATGAACAGGCCACTGCGACTATTATTAGCCGTGAAGAGATGATTCTAGCCGGTCAGCCTTGGGTCAATGCCCTCATTCAGGCGTTTGATGCTTCCGTCGAAGTCATCTGGTTAAAACAAGATGGTGAACTGGTACATGCCAATGAAGCCTTCTTAAAACTCGCGGGTTCTGCCCGTAGCCTATTGACCGTCGAACGTCCTGCATTGAATTTTATCCAGACTCTATCTGCCGTAGCGACTAAAACTGCGGATTATGTAAAACAGCTGGATGGTTTAAATACCAAACTGCTAGATACACGAAAAACCATCCCGGGTTTACGGATTGCACAAAAATATGCGGTTGCCGTAGGTGGTGGTCAAAATCACCGTTTAGGCCTGTTTGATGCCTTTTTAATTAAAGAAAATCATATTATAGCCGCAGGTGGTATTGCCGAAGCCATTGCCAAAGCCCATCAAATTGCACCAGGCAAGCCGGTGGAAGTGGAAGTGGAAACTTGGGATGAATTAAACCAAGCCCTTGAAGCCCAAGCGGATATTGTGATGCTGGATAATTTTAGCCAGCAACAAATGATTGATGCGGTCAAACATGTTGCGGGGCGTTGTAAGCTCGAAGCGTCTGGCAATATCACCATTGAAAATTTACGCCAAGTTGCCACCACGGGTGTAGATTATATTTCCATGGGTGTACTGACCAAGGACGTTAAAGCGATTGATTTATCGATGCGTTTTAATGGTTAATCATTGATTGCAATGGGTGATCACGAAAGAGTGTGATCACCCTCGCTCGAAGATCTGTAAAGTTGATTGAAAATTATCTTAAAGGTTTTATAATTTCGGCTTGCCTTTCTCCTCCAGCACCATTGTTATGAATATTTGGAAACAGCAAGCTTTGTTTTTGCTGATCGCACTCGTGTCTGTGGCTTTTTTTTGCCTTTATCCTGCTCTTCCACGTATCCTGAATAATCCTGAGCAATACTTGCATCTTAATGGAGCTAAAATTGTTATTTCAGCTCTGATCAATTACGCACTAATTTCTTTCTTTTACTTATTGTTTCGCAAAACGTTTATTACGATTTTCTTTAGCCAATTTATTTTCCTATTACTGATTTTTATCAACGCACAAAAAGAAAAATATTTATCCGCCAGTTTAGTCCCGAGTGATTTCTTACTTATTAAAGAAACTTTTACAGTCGCACCTTGGTTACTTAAATTTTCGGTGCTCACAGGCGTTGCTTTATGTATCGCACTGATGATTTTTTTATACCGTAAAGAGCGCTTAGAGAAAAAAAGATTATTCTTTTCCAATGCACTCTTGTCACTCTTGGGTTTAGGCTTTTTTATTAGCGCAAATTTTAGTAATAATTTTGGCCAACTCTGTAAACAAAATCCTCAAAGCTGGCTGTGTGAATATCGTCAAGCTTTTCCAAACACCAAAGGGGATTGGATTGGTGATCACCTTACCATCCAAAAAATTGGTTTTATTCCATTCTTCTTTTCTAAGTCTGTGGATAGCCTGAATACTCAACTGTTTAATACCGAAAATATTCCTGAGTCCACCATTAAGGCGCTGTATACGCCTTTTAGCCAAACAACGACTGTATCTACACATGCTGAACAGCAACCCAATATTGTGATGATCATGAGTGAAGCACATTGGGATGCACGTCAGTTAGGCAAAAGTATTCCACAAAACATCACGCCAACGCTGGATCGCTACCAAACTGCAAACCTGCTTTCTCCAAGTTTTGGTGGCGGTACAGCCAATGTAGAATTTGAAGTGCTGACCAGTCTGAATATTTACCTCAACCATAATGAGCTGATGTATGTATCCAAACTCAAGCGTCCCACCTATTCTTTGGCTACGTATTTAAATAGCTTGGGTTATGACACCACTGCTATGCATAACAGCGGCAAGTTCTTTTATAACCGCAATGCGGTCTATCAAAACTTAGGCTTTCACCGTTTTACTTCGCTGGAAAACATGACCAGTGCACAAGAGCGTGCCAAATATATCAATCAAGCAGGATGGGCAACGGATGATTTGCTCTATCAATCAATTCGCACACAACTCAAACATACCGAACAGCCACAGTTTATTTATGCGATTACTGTAGAAAATCACTTTAATTACAATGATGATCGCTACGGTAAAGATCACTTCAAAATTGATCAAGAAGGACTAAGTGATACCTCCAAACGCCAACTGAATACTTATCTGACTGGATTACAGCGTGCAGATCAACACGTTGAAAAACTGATTCAAGATTTGAAACAACTGGATCGTCCGACCATTGTGATTTTCTTTGGTGACCATTTACCGAGTTTAGGCAAAGTGTACGATGACTATCACTTCTTTGCTTCTGAACAAGAAAAAGCTGAAAAGAAAGATGTTCGTTTCTTTAGCACCCCTCTGACCGTCTGGAGTAATTATCCGATTGATCGTAGTCTATTCCAGCAAAAAGAAATTGCTGCGCATTTTCTAGCGCCTAAAGTCTTGGCTGCTGCAGAGTTGCCCCTTCCGCCTTATTATCAATTTATTCAAGAAGTCAGTGCTTGTTATAGTGCGATTCATCAAACGGGCGTAGACATTCAGCCAGATTGTAAATACCCACATCCACAACTACTGAATCAGTATAAAGATTTGAACATGGATGTGTTAAATGGGAAAAACCATAGCTATCAATTATTGGTGAAAAAAGCTGGATAATGGTTTAAAGCTTAGATGCATCTTGTGGCGTGGATTGAGATGTCGGTGAGGTGTTTTGCGCTTGCCCCCATGCTGAATCCGCTGGCTTTGCTTCAGTCGGACGTGGATCACACGCCATTAATGCAAAAGTGACCACAGCACAAAAAATGATAAAGAATTGAGCCATCAAAACCTGCTCCAATAAAATTGATGGCATGAGTCTACAGGCTGATCATGATCATACAATTAAGTGCCTGTTATCGATTGATCTTGATTTGATTAGGTTTTGTAAAGCAAAAAAAAAGCACCCTTTAGGGTGCTTTTTTTATAGATTCAATTACCAGCCCAGCGCTTCTTGCTGCTTCTGAATTAAAGCTTGAATCCCCTTTTCCGCCATTTCCAGCATGTCATTGGCTTGGCTACGGGTGAATGGCTTGTCTTCTGCAGTACCTTGAATTTCAATGAATTCACCTGCCTGCGTCATAACCACGTTCAAGTCGGTTTGACAGTTTGAATCTTCTTCATAACACAAGTCGAGCAGGACTTTATCCTTGTACATACCGACTGAAATTGCTGCCACCAAACCTTTCAATGGATCATGCTTAATTTTCTTTTGTTCAAGCAAAACATTCATGGCATCCACCAATGCCACCGCAGCACCAGTAATCGCCGCAGTACGTGTACCTCCATCAGCCTGAATCACATCACAGTCAATGGTAATGGTGTTTTCACCGAGTTTCTTTAAGTCCACCATGGCTCGTAAACTACGACCAATCAAACGCTGGATTTCTTGCGTACGTCCTGACTGTTTGCCACGTGCTGCTTCACGGTCGCTACGGGTATGGGTTGAACGTGGTAGCATGCCGTATTCCGCTGTTACCCAACCTTGTCCTTTACCTTTCAGGAACCGGGGTACAGAATTATCAATACTGGCTGTACAAAGCACTTTGGTATGACCAAATTCAACCAGCACAGAACCTTCAGCATAACGTGTGTAATTGCGGGTAATTTTTACATCACGTAATTGATCTAGAGTACGTTGGTCGATACGCATAATTCGCCTTTTATATTGATAGAAATCAGTTGCGCTCAAGTATAGCAGATGCCAACTGTTTGGTTGGTCTCTGCAAGGAATCAGCAAGAAAAAACGCAACCCCAGCATTTTCCTCAGCCATCAGATGTGATCCAGCCGCTACATATCTGCTGTTTTTTTCAGCATTAAGTTTGTTAAACTTTGATAAAGCCTTTCGAGAATAGCTATGTCGATACGGGATGAACGAAAACAGCAGAGCCACCAAGCCCTATTGGATGCCGCGTTAAGTTTAACGACGTCTGGACATTCGTTTAGTAGCTTAAGCCTTAGGGATATTACGCGTCCCGTTGGGCTCGTACCCACGGCATTTTATCGGCATTTTCAGGACAAAGAACAATTGGGCTTGGAACTGATCGACCAAGTCGCTCTTCAGCTCAAACGCGTTCTCCATCAATTAAAACTGGCCAGCCTGTTTCAGCCAGATGCCGATCTTGAAGCCCATCTAGATCAGTTTTTTGCTGCCGTCGAACAACATCCTGAATGGTGGATATTTTTTAGTGCGGAACGTTGGGGTGGTTCCCCCGTGCTCCGTCAGGCCATTGCCCGTGAAATTGATGCACTGATTGAGGACCTGACTCAAGATTTAAGTTTAATGAAACTGTCGCAGCAGCGATATGCAGCGCAGGATTTAGCTGCGCTCTCACATCTACTGATTAATTTGTCCTTTAATTGGGCCATTTCCTGGGTGAACTTTTGTATCAGCTCACCGCCAGCATCCTCGATTCAACAGCAAGCGTTTAAGCAGCAAACCATGCGGCAAATTCAACTGTTATTGACCGGGATTGCCCATCTTGAGCCTATCTCACCAGATCCAGATGCAAAGACATAAAAAAACCTGCAAAATCGCAGGTTTTTTAACGCTTGACCTATTATTTGGCTTTACGTTCTTTCTCTACCAAGTAGCTTACCACTTGCGTCACTTTACCATCTTCACCTTGCACCACGTACTTACCGTTGACCACGACAGCAGGCACGCCCGTTAACTGGTACTGTCTTGCCAATTGCTGTGACTGCGCCACTTTGGATGTGATTGGGAAAGAGTTGAACATGCTGTTAAATTTAGCTTCAGGCACCCCATATTTGCTAAAGAATTTCGCTTGCGATTGCTGGTCAAAAATTTGCTGACCATTCACATGAATCGCATGGAACAATGGTAAATGGGTATTCTTGCGTACACCTAATGCTTCAGAAACATAATAACCACGTGCCCCCTGCTCCCACACAGGGTTCATGGCTGCTGGAGTACGCACAAAACGTACATCTTTAGGAATGTTCTTCAACCAAGTTTGCATATGCGGTTCTAATATGAAGCAATGTGGGCAACCATACCAAAAGAATTCACGCACTTCGATTTTTCCTGGCACTTCAACTTTGCCTGGGTTAGCGACTACAGTATAGTCTTTGCCCGCAACAAAATCCGCTGCCATTACACTACCAGAAAATGCCAATACGGCCGTTGCAAGACTGCCCAAAAGGAATTTTTTCATTGCGTTTGTTGTCCTCTAAATCATTATGATGAGCTTATGCGAAAACTATAAAACAATTTAGTCGATTTCGTTTTCCTTCTGTGAACTTTTTTACTGCTTTTATCGCTTTTTTTAGAATTAACGCTACACTAGCCATATTGATCTTTATACCAAAGCAACTTGATTGAGGTGGCGCCAATGTCGAAATTAAATGTTGATCCGCAAGAAATTGCCAAATTTGAAGCATTCGCTGCTATATGGTGGGATCAGCATTCTGAATTCCGACCTTTACATCAAATTAACCCGCTACGCCTCAACTGGATTGATGAACGAGTCAATGGTCTTGCTGGTAAAAAAGTCCTCGATGTCGGCTGCGGTGGTGGCATTTTGGCTGAAAGTATGGCGCGTCGTGGTGCGCAAGTGCTGGGTATTGATATGGGCGTTGCGCCTTTAAATGTGGCACGCATTCATGCTGAACAAGAAGGTGTGCAGAATATTGAATATCGCCAAGTGCCCGTAGAAGAACTCGCCAAAGAACAAGCCGGACAATACGATGTGGTAACTTGCATGGAAATGCTGGAACATGTGCCCGATCCTGCATCGATTATTCATGCCTGCCAAACCTTGGTCAAACCAGGTGGTCACGTCTTCTTCTCGACCATTAACCGTAATCCAAAATCCTACTTATTTGCCATTATTGGCGCAGAATACATTTTAAGAATGTTGGCCAAAGGTACGCACGACTATCATAAATTCATTAAACCGTCTGAATTGGCGCATGACATCCGTCAGGCAGGACTGAATCTGAAAGATATGATCGGACTGCATTACAACCCACTGACCAAACGCTACTGGCTGGCGCCGAATGTCGATGTCAACTACATGGTCTACACGGTAAAAGCAGGTGAAGAATGAAAGCCGTCCTGTTTGATTTAGATGGCACCCTAATCGATACCGCGGCAGACTTTATCCGGATTATTCAGGGCATGTGCCGTGAAGCAGGTCGTACCGTGGTGGATGCCGATTTGATTCGCACCCAAGTGTCCGAAGGTGCACGTGCCATGGTGAAACTGGTCTATCCCGAACTGGCCGTGGATGACCCGATTTTTCTGGCCCATCGCCAACGCTTTCTCGATTTATACGGCGCAGATATTGCGGTGGATACCGATTTGTTTACAGGCATGCATCCCCTGTTAGCAGAGCTCGAACAGCAAAATATACCGTGGGGCATCGTGACCAATAAACCCCGTGGCCTCAGTGAATCTTTACTGGCTGCGTTGAATCTGACCGAACGCTGTGCGGTCTTGGTTTGTCCTGAAGATGTCAGCAAAACCAAACCTGATCCAGAACCGATGTATCTGGCAGCACAACACTTGCAGCTTCCCGCTGAGCAATGTATCTATGTCGGGGATCATCCGCGTGATATTGATGCGGGACGTCATGCCCAGATGTACACCATCTTGGCAGCCTACGGCTATTTACCACTCGAATACAAAGATGACTTAACAGCTTGGCAAGCGAATTGTATAGTGAACACAGTGAGCGAATTACAACAGGTGATTCAACAACAACTGTCGTTGAATACACCAATAAATACCTAAACTTGATTGAGTAAAATAAGAAGGAGGTGACCATGAAATATTCTGAATATCAGCCTCGCCCAGATCTCCTAAAAGATCGCATCATTTTAATTACTGGGGCTGGCGATGGCATTGGTCGTGCAGCTGCACTCAGTTATGCCTTACATGGGGCAACCGTAGTGTTACACGGTCGTACCCTCAACAAACTCGAAGTCATTTATGATGAAATCGAAAGTTTAGGCGCACCGCAACCGGCCATCCTTCCTCTGCAACTCTCCAGTGCTTCACCACGGGATTATGAGTTGCTATACGACACTTTAGAGACCCAATTTGGTCGTCTAGATGGTATTTTGCATAATGCAGGCATTTTGGGTGAGCGTACAGAACTTGAGCATTATCCAATTGATGTGTGGGATGATGTTATGGCCGTTAACCTGCGCGCGCCCTTCATCTTGACGCAAGAATTGTTGCCCCTGCTACAAAAATCAGAAAATGCCTCTGTGGTTTTTGCCAGCTCAGGCGTTGGGCGTCAGGTTCGAGAAAAATGGGGTGCCTATTCGGTGTCTAAAATTGCCATTGAAGCCGTAAGCCAGTTGTTTGCCAAAGAAAATCAGCATCCAAATGTCCGTTTCAATTGTATTAATCCAGGTGCAACACGGACGGCAATGCGTGCCAAAGCCTATCCAGAGGAAGACCCTAAAACACTTGCAACGCCGGAATCCATCATGCCAGCCTATTTATATTTAATGGGCGATGACAGTTTACAGATGAGTGGGCAAAGTATTGATGCGCAAGATTGATTGCCTGCGGTCTTAAATACGCACTGTTAAAATCCTTTGTGTCACACAAAGGATTTTTTTTGGCGATATTAATCGTTTTAATTTATTAAACTAACCAAAATATTCGGTTTTATAAATCAACCTAACTTTTCTACACTGTGCTGACATTCTCAGCGACATATCTAGGAAGCCTTTTGCCATGACCGATCTACAGCACAAAGTTGAGCTGATTCGCTCCATTCACTCTCTGCAACTGCCTGAAACACTGCTACACGCCTTAGATGATGCACAACAGGCACAGCGTGTGATTGAAGCGGTCGCTTGCTTGCAGCATTGGGTCGAGCAGTGGAATTAATTGCTGTTTTCCCCTCGTACGAATACCAATGAAATGCAGGACTGAAGCTGAATAGCGATGTGATTCAAACTCATTAAACTCAGCACAGTGTGCAACGTGTAAGCACAGAAAGATTTCCAAAACTGGATGATTTCATGGATAATATTCTTAATTTATCTATTTTTTTAAAGAATTAATCTAATTTCTTCACAGTTTCTCTGCATTTTTTTCGTACATTATTTACTGTGAAATGAACACATCGATAACGAGGGGTCAACATGAAAAAGATGATGGCAATATTGACCATTACTTTCAGTGCATTGATGGCAAGCAGCCTAAGTTCTGCTGCACCCCACTTTGATCATCGTGGTGGTGATGACCATCCCCGCAATAATCAAGGTAAGGGGCGAGACTTTCGTGATTTTGATCAAGATGATGACCGTATTCAAGACAAACGCCGCATGCGTGAAGAACGCGGGGTGAAACGTCTACAGCAGCATCAATGGCAAACTGGTTATGTCATGCCGCAGCATTATCGCGGCAACGGCTACAAAGTCGGGTATAAAGAGCATAATTTGCCTAAACCTGCACGCAATCAGCAATGGTACAAAATCAACAATGACTACATCTTAATTGATTCAGGTAGCAATGGGATTCTACGCATTGTGAATGATTAAATACATCGCAAAACGCTTAACCATTTTCGCCAGTCTGGCTCATCTCTAGACTGGTTTTTTTATGTCTACACGTTACCGATTCTCTGGGGGTAAATGGCAACAAAAATCGCGGATGCCTTTGTAGCATCTGTGTTTCGCGCATTTACAATCTCCGTTTTTTCTTCATCAAATTCACATTTCGACAATAGTGCTCTCATTATTTCTCTGCTGTTGTTGGTTACCTTGATCTCATCGAAACACAGCAACAGACATTGAGGCACAGCATGAATAAATTAGTTTCCGCAATCGTTTTTACTTTAGGTACAGCCGTAACCGCATCTGCAATTGCGGCGCCAGCTTATGAACATCGTTATGACCAACGCCACTATGCCGAGCAGCATGACCGCGACTGGAAAAAAGAAGATGGTCGTTGGAATGACAAACGTTATCAACGTATTAACCCAAGCCGCGATTGGCGTGTCGGTCAAACCCTACCACGTGGTTATGACTCTTCCCGCTATGCCGTAAATTATCGTGATGCGAAACGCTTACACAAACCAGCGCGTAATCAACAATGGTACAAAATTAACGGCGATTACGTCTTAGTCAACGAGCGCAATAACCGCATCCTGCATATTATTGGCTAATCTCTGCAGCCTCGATAGATTCCTTCCCTCGGCACCTTAACGAAAGTTAAGGTGTTTTTTTATCTAAGATTGTTCGCTCTGCATTTTTTTGATTAAAATCGACTATTGATTCAAATTTTTTGAGATAGGCATGCAAGCGAATTCGAACGATGTTTCACACAGCACAACTTTACAGTATGTGCACTGGTTTCGACATTCTGCACCCTATATCAATGCCCACCGTAATAAGACCTTTGTGATCATGTTTGATGGTGAAGCCGTCCAGCACGACAACTTCCAACATATTATCCATGACATTGCCCTGCTGAATTCCCTCGGGATTCGGCTGATTTTAGTGCATGGTGCGCGTCAGCAAATTAATCAGAACCTGAAAAGTAGTGGTTTGAGTACTCCATTCCATCAGCATCGTCGCATTACCACACGCGAGTCCCTAGGCTGTGTCATGAACGCGGTCGGCTCTGTCCGTTTGCAAATTGAAGCCTTATTGTCGATGGGACTCGCCAACTCCCCAATGTACGGGGCACGCATTGATGTGGTTTCGGGTAATTTTATTACTGCCAAACCGTATGGCATTCGGGATGGGATCGATTTTCAATTAACTGGTGAAGTTCGCAGTGTCGATACCGATGCCATTCAAAAACACCTGCAACAGCACAACATTGTCATGCTGGGCCCTGTGGGTTACTCCACGACTGGGGAAGTCTTTAACCTTCCTGCGGAAGAAGTGGCAACCCGAACAGCAATCAGTTTAAAAGCCGATAAACTGATTTTCCTTGGTAAACAACATGGTTTACAAAATGCCCAAGGGCAACTACAACGGGAAATTACCCCGCAGCGTTTAGATCAGTATATTCAGCAGCAGGGCAGCAATCCCGAACTGGCACAACAGCTCCGCAGTGCACAAGAGGCTTCGCTTAAAGGCGTACATCGCGTCCACCTGATCTCCTATACGTATGACGGGGCTTTGCTGGAAGAGCTGTTTACCCGTGATGGTTCGGGCACCATGGTCACCGATGCGCATTATGAAGATGTGCGCATGGCCAATATTCAGGATGTCGGTGGACTGATCAATTTACTGCGCCCACTCGAAGAAGACGGCATTTTGGTTTACCGTTCGCGGGAACGACTGGAGACTGAAATTGAACAGTTCGCGGTGATTGAGCGTGATGGCATGATTCTCGCCTGCGCCGCCCTGTATCCGATACCCGCCCAAGCCAATGAATTACGTTCGGCAGAAATTGCCTGCGTCGCGGTACACCCGAGCTACCGTAAATCCAATCGTGGCAGTCAAATCCTGCACTATTTGGAAGGAAAAGCCCGCAGTATGGGCATACAGCAATTATTTGTGCTGACCACGCGTACCGCACACTGGTTTTTGGAACATGGCTTTGAAACCGCCAATGTCGATGATCTGCCCAATGCTCGGCAAGCCCTGTATAACTATCAACGAAATTCTTTGGTATTTAAAAAACGGATTTAATCGCCTCATCGCACTTCTTTAGATTTCTGAGCTGCACAGCAACGACTTGAGCGAGAGTAGCTTGCTCAAGTCCAAGCACAATTACTCGACATAGCCCGATGTTTTTTACAAGCCGCATGACCAAGGTTTAGCAAGATTTATGCTATGGATATCTTGCAGCTTGCTAATTCAGGCTAAATGCTATATTCCGCTACTGCATAAACTTATACAGATTCGCTTAATAAAAAATAAAATTAATATTTTCAAAATCTTAAATAAGAATAAATTTATATTCTATTTTTACGCTAATTGAATTTTACACCTAAGTTTTGCTTTTTTTGATTTATCTTTTTTTTTCATGACCAATCCCTATTTTTTTATTTTTTCCGCATAACAAAGCGCTATAGCGTATCTGCTCAACCGAATATCAGTCTTTACCAGTTGCGGAGCATCCTGAACATGAGCAAGCGTCTTTTTACATCAACAACACGTCCATGGGCTGTTTTGACCGTTGTTGCTGGCAGTATGCTCATGGCAGGTTGTAGCCCACAAAAAGCTGAAACAATCACCTTAAACATTGGATTTCAAAAGTACGGCATCTTACCCATCGTGAAAGCCCGTGGCAGCTTAGAGCAAGCCTTAGCAGCCCAAGGGGTACAAGTAAATTGGGTCGAATTTCCAGCGGGCCCTCAATTGCTCGAAGGTTTGAATATCGGCAGTGTTGTGTTGGGTGAGGCTGGTGAAGCACCTCCAATTTTTGCCCAAGCTGCCAATTCTAATTTGATTTATGTCGCCAATCAGCCACCAGCCCCACAGGCTGAAGCACTAATTGTGCCGAAAAACTCAAACATTCACAGTATTCAAGACCTAAAAGGCAAACGTGTGGTGCTGAATAAAGGTTCCAATGTGCATTACCTGCTGTTGAAAGTACTGGAAGCACATCAACTCAAACTTTCGGATATTGAAGTGGTGTACTTACCTCCTGCCGATGCACGTGCGGCTTTTGAACGAGGTGCTGTCGATGCATGGGTCATTTGGGATCCGTTTTTCGCTGCTGCCGAACAGCAGTTGGGGGCACGTGTACTGGCGACCGGTGAAAAACTGGTCAGCAATCACCAGTTCTATTTGGCAGATCGTCAATTCGCCCAACAACATCCTGACATTTTAAAAACGGTGGTCAATGAATTAAATCAGACCACCACTTGGGTGGCACAGCATCAGCAAGAGTCAGCTCGACTTCTGCAAAAACCGACTGGCTTACCCGTTGAAGTTTTAAATCGTTCCATCTCACGTATGGGATTCGGGGTTCAACCCATTTCAACTGAAGTTGCCCAGCAACAGCAATTTATCGCGGATGCTTTTTATCAACAAAGCCTGATTCCCAATCAAATTGATATTCAAACTGCCATTTTAAAAACAACACCATAATAAAGAGGAATAACTTCATGCAACATTTTAAAACTATTAGCTTTGTAGGTTTAACCACACTCAGTATTGCCCTCAGTGGCTGTCAAAAAACGGAATCGCATCAGACTGCAGCAGCAGGCAAAGACACAACGGTTCCTGTCGAAACTTTGGCCATTGGTTACCAAAAATCTTCACTCAATTTATTGGTTGCACGCCAGCAAAAACTGTTTGAACAGGAATTTCCGCAAGCCAAAATCGAATGGAAAGAGTTTCCTGCAGGTCCTCAAATGCTAGAAGCCTTAGCTGTCGGTGCCGTTGATTTTGGTGCGGTGGGTAACACCCCACCCATCTTTGCTCAAGCGGCTGGTAAAGCATTGAGCTATGTTGGTTATGAACAAGTCCCTGCCAATTCTCAGGCTTTATTGATTCCCAAAAACAGCGCCATTCAATCTATTCAACAACTAAAAGGCAAACGCATAGCCGTGCAAAAAGGGTCCAGTGCGCATGAATTACTGGCCAAAATTTTACAACAGGCAGGCTTAAGCTGGCAGGACATTCAACCAATTTGGCTACCGCCTGCCGATGCACGTGCAGCCTTTGACAAACAGTCGGTAGACGCTTGGGCGATTTGGGAACCCTACCTCAGTGCAGCTGAACAGGATGCCCATGCCAAAGTGCTGATCGATGGCAGCGCCTTCCCGAAAACCTACTCGTTTTACATCGGCAATCCCAAATTTATTGCGGCACATCCGCAAGCCACCGCACAGTTTTTACATGGCTTAAATCAGGCCGATCAATGGGTACTCAAAAATCAGCCACAGGCTTTAACGGTCTATACCCAAAGTACGGGTTTGCAAACATCGATTGCACAACGCGTGATTGATAAACGTCTAAAGCCGTCACCGATTCAGACCTTAAACCCTGAAGTGATTCAGGCACAGCAGCAAATCGCTGATCTGTTCCAGCAGGTGCAACTGATTCCAAAAAATATTCAGGTGCAAAGCACCGTTTGGACAGCCCCGAAAGCGCACTAATCTGTAAATAATGTAAGGATATTAATAATGAAAATTTTCTGGTTTATTCCCACACATGGCGATAGTCGTTATTTAGGCACCAGCAAAGGCGCACGCCAAGTGGATCATGCCTATATGAAGCAAATTGCCGTTGCGGCAGATCATTTAGGTTATGAAGGAGTACTGATTCCCACGGGGCGTTCATGTGAAGATCCGTGGATTACGGCGGCCAGTTTGATTGATGCCACCCAAAATCTGAAATTTTTAGTAGCATTGCGTCCAGGGGTAACCACACCTGCATTGGCTGCACGCATGGCAGCCACATTTGACCGCCTCTCTAATGGCCGTGTGCTGCTGAATCTGGTCACAGGTGGTGATGAACAAGAACTCAAAGGCGATGGCATTTATGAAGACCATGCCACACGGTATGAAACCGCAAGTGAATACACCAAAATCTGGCGTGAAATTCTGACTCGCTCGCATACAGGCGAAGCCTTCAGTTTTCACGGCGAGCACTTAAAGGTTGATGATGCCAAACTGCTCTATCCACCAATCCAACACCCTTACCCACCGCTCTGGTTCGGAGGTTCATCGGATGCTGCCATTGAGTTGGCAACCGAGCAAGTCGATACCTATTTAACCTGGGGTGAACCACCTGCTGCGGTCAAAGAAAAACTGGCGCAAGTGCGTGAAAAAGCAGCCGCCAAAGGACGCCAGCTCAACTATGGCATACGTCTGCATGTGATTGTACGTGAGACCAATGAAGCGGCATGGCAAGCCGCCCATGAGCTGATTCAGTATGTGAATGATGCCACCATCGCTGCCGCACAACAAAAATTCAAGCAAATGGATTCGGTTGGACAGCGACGCATGGCAGAACTGCATAATGGTGACCGCAGCAAATTGGAAGTTTCTCCAAATCTATGGGCCGGTGTAGGACTGGTGCGTGGCGGTGCAGGAACGGCGCTGGTGGGCGACCCACAAACCGTAGCAGATCGCATTCAGGAATATGCCGATTTGGGCATCAGCACTTTTATTTTCTCTGGCTACCCACATTTGGAAGAGTCGATTCGCTTTGCCGAACTGGTTTTCCCACTTTTACCTTTGGAAACCCGTAAAAAATTATCGCAACCCAATCTCACGGGGCCTTTCGGTGAAATTGTCGCGAACAATTATGTCCCGAGCCAGACGCTGGCTGCACGTCCCATTAAGGAGTCCGCCTAATGTCTAGAATCACTGCGGCTGGAACTTTTCCCAAGCGAAAAGTTTCACGTGGAACAAAATTTGGGCAGCGTTTGCTGCCCTGGCTGGTACCTTTATTGCTGATTCTGCTCTGGCAAATCGCCTCAACTTCAGGTCTGCTGCAAAGTCGAATTTTGCCTGCGCCTACGGCGGTCATCAGTGCATTCTGGCACTTACTGATCAGTGGTGAACTTTGGCATCATGTCCAAGTCAGTGCAGGACGTGCCTTACTCGGTCTCGCTCTTGGTGGAGGTCTGGGCTTAGCTTTGGGACTGTTGAATGGCTCCTCCAAAACCGCCTCGACCCTGCTCGATACCACCTTGCAAATGATTCGGAATATTCCAGCTTTAGCTTTAATTCCACTGGTGATTCTCTGGTTTGGCATTGATGAAAGCGCCAAGCTGTTCTTGGTCGCTGTGGGCGTGTTCTTCCCGATTTATATCAATACCTATCACGGTATTCGCTCTGTCGACCCGCAACTGATTGAAATGGGCAAAAGCTACGGACTGAGTCGTTGGCAACTGTATAAAAATATTATCCTGCCTGGGGCGATGCCCTCAATTTTGGTCGGTTTGCGTTTTGCTCTCGGCTTGGTTTGGGTGTTGCTGATTGTAGCAGAAACCATTTCAGCCCAAGCAGGAATTGGTTATATGACTATGAATGCGCGTGAGTTCTTACAAACCGATGTGGTTTTGGTGGGCATCTTGCTATATGCCCTACTCGGTAAACTGGCCGATGTACTGGCTGTCAGCTTAGAAAAATACTTATTGCGCTGGCACCCTGGCTATCAAAAATAAGGAGCAGAAAATGACCGATCTCAGCATTGGCGAGCATGTCGCTGAACAGATACAACAGTCCAAACATCAACCTGCCGATATACAACCGAATGCGCTACTGGGTGCAGAAATTTTAATTGAGCAACTGCATAAATTTTATGGCGATGTCCAAGTCTTGCAAGATTTGGACTTACACATCCAACCCGGTGAGTTTATGGCAATCGTCGGGCGCAGTGGCTGTGGCAAAAGTACCTTATTAAGGCTGATTGCCGATCTGGAACAGCCGAGCTACGGTGAAATCAAATTCAAGTCGGCTCGTCATCTGCGCGAAGGCATTACCCGTGATGATATCCGCGTGATGTTCCAAGACCCGCGCCTGTTACCTTGGCGCAGTATTGAACAAAATGTCCATTTGGGTTTGAACAAGTCTGCACATCAACAGGCCAGTGCCTTACTGGAAAAAGTCGGCTTAAAGGAGAAAGCCGACCAGTGGCCTGCGCAACTTTCCGGTGGTCAGCGGCAACGCACCGCCCTCGCACGTGCCTTGTCCCATCAGCCGCGGGTTTTATTATTAGATGAACCCTTAGGTGCCTTAGATGCGCTCACCCGCCTAGAGATGCAAAAACTGATTGAACAGCTGTGGCGCGAACAAGGCTTTACCGCCATTTTGGTCACGCATGATGTCAGCGAAGCGGTACAATTGGCAGACCGGATTATTTTATTGGATCAGGGTCATATCGCACGTCAATTTCAGGTAGACCTGCCACGGCCACGGGAAAAAAACTGGCAATTTGCCGAGCTAGAACAGCAGGTTTTAAATGCTGTTTTAGCCACGAAATAATCATGTCGCAACCCAATCCTCGGATGAGGATCGGGTTCAAGACAAAATTTCACTGTCATAAAAATGTCACATAAATGTCATATTTGAAACAAATATGGTCTCAATTGGTGCATTTCCCGATACATTTGTCCGTTTCATCTTTTTAACTGGCAGATTGTGAAATCACGCCATATTATTTCATCCCGAAATTTCAGGATTTCATCAAATTACTGGATTTGTTGATGCACAAATCTGATGATTTGCCGTACAATTTAGCCTTCCCTGAATTTTTTAAAGCTGCGAATGGAACAAAAAAAGAGTACTCAAAAGCGCCATCAATTGCTGAATGCCGCACTTGATGTTTTTTCCTTATATGGATTTAACGGGGCTAGTTTAGATGAAATTGCTCAACTTGCTGAAATGCATAAGTCGAACATTTTCTATTACTATGAAAATAAAGAAGCATTGTATGTTGAAGTACTGACCACGGTCTTGCAAAAATGGTTAGCACCTCTGCAAATGCTCGAAGCAGAATTAGAGCCGACGGAAGCGATTACCAATTATTTACTGCAAAAAATTGAACTGTCACGCACGCAACCGAAAGCTTCGCGTTTATTTGCCTTAGAAATTATTCAAGGCGCGCCGCATATTTTAGAGATCTTAAAAGGTCCACTAAAAAAACTGGTAAAACGCAAAGCCAAAGTGATTAGCATGTGGCAAGAACAAGGTAAAATTTCTGCAGACATTGATC
Source organism: Acinetobacter sp. GQ146 (assembly GCF_059758585.1). NCBI lineage: Bacteria > Pseudomonadati > Pseudomonadota > Gammaproteobacteria > Moraxellales > Moraxellaceae > Acinetobacter > Acinetobacter sp. GQ146. Next base: position 23,887 of record NZ_JCAXDV010000010.1, on the reverse strand, counting down.
CAGAATTACTGATTCTAAACATTTGGGCCGTGACGCAAAACTATGCCGACTTTGCCACGCAAATGGAAATGGTGACGGGTAAGACCTTGCGTAACCGCAGCATGCAACAGCGTGTCATTCAGCATACCGTGCACATGATGCTTTACGGGATCTTACCGCGCGAGCAAAATAGCTAATTCCTGCTCCCTTGTATTGGCAACACGACCATAGCCCTCTATGGTCGCCAAGCCTATTATTCCGCTTTGAAAGATTGGTATAAGGACAACAATTTTTCTGCCCCCAACAGTAAATTCTCTTCCCAATCCATATGCGCAGTATCATTGGCGCCATCAGTAATGTATTTCACTGAAATCAGACGCACCCCCAGCTTTTTACACACTTTAGCCATCGCATAGCCTTCCATGTCCACCAAATTACAAGGCACTTTGGGCTGACCGATTTCAAAACTGTCCCCTGTCCCACAAATGCCTTTTGGTAACTGGCTAAAATAAGGCTCTAAATCAATCGCTGCGGGATGGTCATGATCCATCGGAGTGACCCCGACTTCAAAGCCGAGGGGTGAAACATCCATATCGCGTTGCACGAAGCTGGTGACTTCAACCAAGGCATGTCGGTCAAAATGCGAACTGCCTGCACTACCCAAATTGAGCAAGGTGTTACAGCCTGTTGCCTGAATCACCTCAAAGGCTTTAAAGGCGGCATTCACTTTACCAATGCCACTGTAATGCACATCAATCTGAGCCTGTTCAAACAGACCTTTCGACTCATTGGGTAAAGCCATAATTAAGGCTAATGGAGATTTCATGCGGACCACTCAAAACAAAATCCTGCTATTAAAAATCAAAACCACGCAGGCTGCAAATCAGGCCATTTTTGCATTAAAAGCTCTGGGGCGCGCACGGATATTTTTGTCCTATTTTTGCTGTAAATACAGATGCAGGCAGGGCGAAAAGAATAAGCGTCCAGCGTAAAAGCCTGCTACCGTTTTACTCATGACCAAGCCCCATAACAGCATTAATAAGATCGCGAAACCATAGCCAATGCTGCGTAACCCATCCAGTTGTAACTGCTGTGCCAGCTGCAAAATGGCTAAACTAAAGACGCCCAAGGGAAAAGTCATGCCCCACCAGCCCAAATTAAACGGTAAATGCTTTAAGGCATGCTTCAGGCTAATCAACATAGCGATACCCAGCCACCACAGCCCAAATCCCAACAACAGCAAACTGCTCAATACCCCAGCCTGATGCAAGAATTCACCCAAGCCGCTTATCGGCAACTGCATGCTGAGTCGTTGCGCTTGCTCACCCAAAAGTAACAAGGCCAACGCGCCTGTACCAATTGGGCCCACTGCTAACCAGCCTGTCATCGCCAGTTCTTGATTCGGCAATTGATGCAAGGCCAAACGTAAAAACAGAATCCCTAAAATCAGCAAGGCAGGAAAAACTGAGATTCCCCAGAGTAAATAACTGCCGAATAAGATGCTGAGCGCATGCGCATTTGCAGGTAAATGCTGCAATAAACTACCACCTGTCGCTGCGGCAACTTCACACGCCACAATCGGCAATAACCACACGGCGGTCATCTGAGATAACTGATGTTGCTGACAACTGAACATACAGAAGGGCACCACAAACGCCACACTGAATGCCAGCACGACATCGACATACCACAACCACTGAGCAATATCGACCACAGCCGGGCCGTACAGGGTGACACCATATTTCAGGCTCCCATTGATCAGCGTTGCCAATGCCATCGGAATCGTACCCAAAAACAGGCTCATGCTCGGATGGCTAAAAATTTGCTTGGCTTCCTGCGGGTAGAAGAGCCAACGTAAGCCATAAAGCAGACTAAACAGCGTAAAGAGCACCAGATTAAGATGCCATAAAGCGGCACCAGCAGCCCCAAACCAAGGATGAATAGTGTCAAATTCAGCCAGAATCACAGCCAAAATGCCAGTTCCCATACAGACAGTAAACCAGTTTGGAGTAAACTGACGAATCAGGTCATGCCATTGGGGTAATTGATAAAAAGGCTTTTTCATCGGGTTTTCATCCAATATGAGCAGTTATGTTGATCTTACAACGCCGCATAAATAAGAAAAATTGATTATTTTTTATTTTTAAAATCATTTTTATTGATTAATATTTACCACATTAATAAATTTTACTGAGTAAAAACACAACAACAAGACGAAACGAACAGAATATGGCAATATATAAGCCTGATTATTTTTCATTTATTGATTAGCCCATGAAGCTGCTCCGCCTGAATGCTTTAGCACCAGACTTTCAATTACCCAAAACCGCTGTGACGATTGGTAATTTTGACGGTGTGCATTTGGGGCATCAAGCCATGATTCAGCAACTCAAAAGTGTGGCCGCACAACAACAACTGCAGACCTTGGTCATGATTTTTGAGCCGCAACCGCTGGAATTTTTTCAAGGTTATGAAGCACCTCCTCGTATTACCTCACTGCGCGAAAAAGTCGAATATTTAAGTGAGCTGGGGGTGGACTATATTGCCGTGGCCAAATTTGACCATTATTTCCGTGGTTTAAGTGCAGAAGCTTTTGCCGACTTACTCAAACATCAACTCAATGCTGAACATTTGGTACTGGGCGATGATTTCCATTTTGGCAAAAACCGCCAAGGCAATAGTGAATATCTACGTAACTACGGTTTTCAAGTCACCAATTTGACCACCATTTCTCTGCATGGAGAACGCGTCAGTTCAACCCGTATTCGTCAAACCCTGCAAGCCGGGGATTTGGCACTGGCAGCCCAGTTGTTGGGACGACCTTATAGTATTACGGGGCGGGTGCAATACGGCGATCAAATTGGCCGTACCCTTGATTTTCCGACCATTAATGTCCGTTTAAACCGTCATAAACCGTGTCTGAACGGGATTTATGGGGTCGATGTCATTTGCGAAACCACCTCTTTACAAGACAAAGTGCGACAAGACAGCCCAGAACAAAAAGGAGTTTTGGGTTATCAGGCGAACGCTTTGTTTGGTGCGGGGCACGTTGGAACACGACCAGCCATCCAACAAGAACATCCAGAGTGGCGATTAGAAGTACATTTCCCTAATGTTTCTGCTAATCTGTATGGCTTGTTAATGCGGGTCACCTTCTTGAACTATTTACATGGTGAAAAGAACTACCCTTCGCTGGAAGCACTAAAAGCGGGAATCGATGATGATGTGGAGAAGCTCCTTGAGTTTCGTCACAACAACCCAACCTTTCCCTTTTAAATACCGAAAATTTTATGTAAAACGCGTCAGTCTTAAAGCTGATTAAATTGGAAGAAATCTTGCATGAGCGATAAGCAAACTCCTGAAAATGCAGTGGATTATAAAGCCACACTAAACCTCCCAGGTACTGAATTTGCAATGAAAGCAAACCTTGCAGTACGTGAAGCTAAATGGTTAGAAGAGTGGTATGCCGACAACATTTATCAGCAGATTCGTGCATCGCGTATTGGCAAGAAAAAATATGTGCTGCATGATGGCCCTCCATATGCCAATGGTCAGATTCACTTAGGCCATGCCGTCAATAAAGTACTCAAAGACATTATTATTAAAAGTCGTGTCCTCGACGGTTTCGATGCGCCATACGTACCAGGTTGGGACTGCCACGGCCTGCCTATTGAACTGAAAGTCGAAGAAAAAGTCGGTAAAGTCGGCGTCAAAGTCGATGCCTCAACGTTCCGTAAAGCTTGTCGTGAGTACGCTTACACCCAAGTTGAACTGCAAAAGAAAGACTTTGTCCGCATGGGGGTGTTTGGGGATTGGGACAATCCTTACCTCACCATGAACTTCAAACAAGAAGCAGACATCGTGCGTTCTTTGGGTGCAATTGCCAAAGCGGGTCATATTGAACCGGGTCTGAAACCTGTGAACTGGTGTTTAGACTGTGGTTCGGCACTTGCTGAAGCCGAAGTGGAATATGAAGACAAAAAATCCGACGCGATTGACGTTGGTTTTAGTGTTGTCGATGTAGCCGATCTTGCTGCACGTTTAGGCGTAGCGGTTGCCGAGCGTACCGACATCGTGATCTGGACCACCACGCCTTGGACCTTGCCTGCCAACCAAGCGGTGGCTTTACATGCCGAACTTGAGTATCAGTTGGTGAAAGCACGTGGCGAAGAAAAAGAGCCACAAAACTTTATCTTGGCGAAAAACTTAGTGGAGTCAGCAACTGAACGTTATGGTTTTAATAGCGTTGAAGTTTTGGCTGAGTTCACAGGTAGCAAACTTGAGCATTTAAGCTTGCAACATCCCTTGATCGCTGAGCGTCAAGTGCCCGTAATTTTAGGTGAGCACGTGACTGCCGACAGTGGTACAGGGGCAGTCCATACCGCACCTGCACACGGTGTCGACGACTATAAAGTCGGCTTGACTTATAACCTCAGCATTGACAACCCAGTCGGTGGCAATGGCGTTTACTTGCCAAGCTCTCCAATTTTTTCGGGCGAACATATTTATAAAGCCAACCCACAAATCATTGCCGCTTTAGGCGATGCAGGTAAATTGTGGGCACATAAGCCAATCAAGCATAGCTATCCGCACTGCTGGCGCCACAAAACACCAATTATTTTCCGTGCGACCCCGCAGTGGTTCATCAGCATGGATGCCAAAGGCTTACGCCAAGGTGCCTTGAACGCGATTGAAAACGAAATCAGTTTCGTCCCGGATTGGGGTAAAAACCGTATTCAAGCCATGATCGAAGGTCGTCCAGACTGGTGTATCTCGCGTCAACGTACTTGGGGTGTGCCAATCCCGTTCTTCGTGCATAAAGACACCAATGAGCTACACCCGCGTACAGCAGAACTCATTGAAGAAGTGGCCACCCTGATTGAGCAAGAAGGCATTGACGCCTGGTACAACCGTGAAGCCAAAGACTTTATTGGTGACGAAGCTGAACAGTACAACTGCGTACGCGACACTTTAGACGTTTGGTTCGACTCAGGCACAACGCACTATGCCGTGCTGCGTGAGCGTGAAGAACTGACCGATCCAGCCGATTTGTACCTTGAAGGTTCAGACCAGCACCGTGGCTGGTTCCAGTCGTCCTTATTGACTTCGGTAGCCATCAATCAACGTGCCCCATACAAAGGCTTATTGACGCATGGTTTCGTGGTCGATGAAAAAGGCCGCAAGATGTCAAAATCTTTGGGCAACATCATTACCCCACAAGACATCATTAAAGACATGGGTGCCGACGGCTTACGTTTCTGGATTGCCTCAGCCGATTACCGCTATGAAATGACAGCGGGTAAAGAAATCTTTAGCCGTGCTTCTGACGGTTATCGTCGTATTCGTAACACGCTGCGTTTCTTGTTGGCGAACTTGAATGGTTTCAAACCATCAACTGACGCCTTAGCTGTGGATCAATTGATTGCGCTCGATCAATACATCTTGCAACGTGCCGCTGATGTCCAGAAAACCATTCAACAGGCCTATGAAGATATGAACTTCCATATCGTCACCAATGCCTTGACCAACTTCTGTATTAACGACTTGGGTGGTTTCTACCTCGACATCATCAAAGACCGTCAGTACACCACCAAAGCGGATTCACAAGCACGTCATTCAGCGCAAACCGCGTTGTATCACTTGGTACAAGCCTTTGTGCGTTGGATGTCACCAATCTTGAGCTTTACCGCGCAAGAAGCATGGCCACTCATTCCAGAACAAACTGAGAAATACGTGTTCACTACAGAGTGGTATGACATTCCTGTGGCATCGACAGCAAACTTGTTGTCTGAAGCTGACTGGCAAACCCTAATTGCCGTCAAGTCTGCCGTGAATAAGCATATTGAAGTTGCACGTAACGAAAAACTGGTGGGTTCGAACTTGTCTGCCAAAGTCGAGCTTTGGGCCAATCAAGAACTGAAAACTGTGTTAGATCGTTTAGGCGATGAACTGCGTTTTGTTCTGATTACCTCACAAGTACAGGTACATGCCTTTGACACGGCTCAAGGTCAGGCATCTGATCTAGACGGTTTACAGGTGAAAGTGTCTGCTGCGGAAGGTGAAAAATGTGCGCGCTGCTGGCATGTGCTTCCTGATGTGAATACACATCACGAACATCCAGGTTTATGTGCGCGTTGTATTATTAACCTCCCTACTGGTCAAGGCGAAGAGAGAAAATATGCCTAATCCACAACAGAAAGCGGGCCTGTTTCAATTCTACCCACACAATTTGCTGTGGGTGGGGTTATCTATTTTGGCCATTGTGTTAGATCAATGGACCAAGTGGATTGCCTCAACACATTTGAATTATGCAGATCCGGTACCTGTGCTGCCTTTTTTAAATTGGACTTTACTGCATAACTATGGCGCAGCCTTTAGTTTCTTGTCCGATGCTGGCGGCTGGCAACGTTATTTCTTTACCTCACTTGCAGGATTGGTTTCGGTGATTTTTGTGTTTTGGCTCATGCGTATGCCGAAACACCTCACTATTTTACCGATGGCGATTGCGCTGATTTTAGGTGGTGCTGTAGGGAATTTAATTGATCGCGTGACCTTGGGTTATGTGGTCGATTTTATTCATGTCTATTACAACAATAGTCACTTCCCTGCCTTTAATATTGCCGACAGTGCCATTACCCTCGGAACCATTCTGTTGCTTATAGATACGTTTTTCTTAGAAAAACATCGAATTCAACGTGCGGATGCGCAACATCATGAATGAAATTATGAATCCCAATGAAGAAACCCGGATTGAACAAGGTTCAAAGGTTGATCTTCATTTTTCAGTCGCCATTGAAAATGGTGTAGAAATTGACAATAGCCGTAGCCGTGCTGAACCGGTCAGCTTGGTGATGGGTGATGGCAGTTTATTGCCTGGTTTTGAAAAAGCCTTGTTTGGTCTACGCGCGGGTGACCGCCGTACCGTGAGTCTGCCGCCAGAAGATGCTTTTGGCCCATGGAACCCTGAAAACGTACAGAAATTTGACACGGTGAAATTTGAGCAGCGTCCAGTTGAAGGGCACATGATCGAGTTTGAAGACAAGGCCAAACAAAGCCTGTACGGCGTGGTGAAATCCGTCGCGGATGACATTACCGAAGTGGATTTTAATCATCCATTGGCGGGCAAAAATATTACCTTTGAAGTGGAAATCTTCAAAGTCACCCCTGCAGGTCAGCAAGGCGTGAAATTCATGTAAAAGCTCGCTTTTACAACCCCAAAAACCCTTCTCATAAGAAGGGTTTTTTATTTCATGGAAAAACTAAAGATATTTTAACAGCGCAATCTGCTTGTTTTGATGCTTAAATTTGGAAAACCAGCGCATCAATGGATAAAGCCCTATGGATAGGATAATCGCAATCCACCAAAGGGTAGAGACCTGAGCTACCCCAAAATAATGGCCCTGATTGCTTCCCCATAGCGATACAGCCCCGAGATAAAGCAGCTTTAACAGCAATAAATGCACAATATAAAAGAACATCGGTACTGAACCAAAAATAATCAGGGGACGTACCCATGCCCGATGCTGCACTTTTGCCAAAGCCAGTAATAACAGCAGTCCCACCCCAACATTCCATAAAATAAACAATAAAGAAGGTGGATATTTGGTCAGGTTAAAAAAACTCATCAGCGTTTGTAGCGGTGTTGGGAACATCTGCCAAGCCGTATCACCATAAACATTGAGACTACGTAAAATAAAAAACAACACTAGACTGCCGCAGGCAAATCCCAATAAACGTTTGTTGCGTTGCTGTTCGGTGATACTCGGCTGAAATAAAGCCTGCCCCAGACTATAGCCCAGCACAATCACACCGATCCAAGGCAATACAGGATAAGAGGTGCGCAGTTTAATCACCTCGCCAATCTCAATCCAGCCACGCTCATGCAAGATCAGCCAAAATGGCTGCAAAATTGAAATCTGGGATAATGCGATTTGATCCAGCAGGTTATGCGCAAAAATAATCAATCCCGCAATCAGCCAGAGGATTTTCTGTGGCAGTCCAATCAATACCGCCAAGGCGATCATACTGATCCCAATGGCCCAAATCACTTGCAAATAAATCACTTGTGGAGGGAACTGCCCTGTCCAAGCAAAATTAATCACCAGCAGTTCCAGCACCACCAGAAATAGCCCACGCTTCAGCAGAAACTCACGCGTCATCCGCAGACTATTGTGCTTGGCTTGATATAAATAGGCCGATAATCCCGTCAGAATCACAAATATTGGGGCACATAGATGCGCCAACAGGCGACTCAAGAACAGACTGGTTTCGCTCTGAGCAATGTTCATGGGGTCGGAAACTTGATGATGCAAATAAAAGGTTTCACGGACATGGTCTACCATCATAATTAAAATGACCAGACCGCGCAGTGCATCAATCGCCTGAAGGCGCTGAGAAAGTGCAGACATGATGAGATATAATAGATATGTTATAATATTACATATTCTATGCGGTTTTGAACCCAAAAGAAACCTCAACCACGGCTGAGTCCGTAGGTTGTAAGATGGGCTAAATGTACATACAGTCTATGGACGAATTTCTTTGAGTTCGCGGCGAATAAAATGCTGAATCATTTCCCGATAGATCTGTTCGATGAGGTCAGGATCGGTGCCCTTCTGTTCCGCTTGCTGACGAACTTTGGCAATCACCTGTTCAACCCGTTCAGGCGACTGAACCTCATGTTCAGTCCGTTTAAAACGTACCGCCTGATCGACGTAAAACTGTCGGGTGGTAATTAATTCAATCAGGTGCTGATCAATCACATCAATTTTGTCTCGAACTTGCTCGAGTGACTCACATTTCTCTTTCTGCATTGGTTTGATCTTCTGGTGTTAAGCTGGAGTTTTCCGCTTCATTTTCTAGTTTATATTGTTCTTCTAACACATTACTGAAAATACTTTCAATCATCCAGACCCGATATAGACTATTAAAGGTATAACTTTGCCCATCAATCCGTAATTCGAGTACGGGGAAATCGGGCTGCGACTTCATTTCACACAGCACATCATTTTCTTTGAGTTTGGCTTGAATGTCATCTTGACTCAATTGCAGGATGCCCAATTCATGCTGTAATTCCTGAAAATGTGCCTTAAAGGACAAATCCTTCCCTTGCGTCCACACCGCTTGCAAAATGCGGTGCATGCTCTCAATCCGCTGTTCTTCAGGCACACTGTAATACAACTGGGCCATGGCATAGGTCGACTCTTTGGTCGGACGGCAGAACGGGGTAAACGCCACTTCGGTACGTTGAGACAAGCGCGTCGCCAGACTCCAGTCAAACCAGTCACGGCCATGATAACTGAGCGGATAAACCGTCAACTGAATATTATAGTAAGCAGCCAATTCTTCCTTAATATAGGCCAGCAACAGCCACGAAATTGGGTCTTCTAAGGCTATATACAAATCCAGCTCAGGATCAAGGGCTTGAATCTCATTCAGTTCTTCAGCATCACTGATTAAATGCTCACGCCATTCAATGTGATTAATCAAGAAGATTGGGTTGCCGATCAGCAGTTTTTGTCGTTTTAACCGACGAGTTAAACGTAGCAGATCATCCACGGCATGATATTTACGGTCCGAGAATTCAAAATAACTGGCCAGTACCGCCTCATCATTAAACACCCGTTCTGGGAAATGCTGTTCCTGATGATGTTTGCTCGCCATGGCATATAAAGTGCGCAACTTGCCATACTGCTTTTGCCAGAGCATATGGAAGACATCTTCCAGCAAATACAGGAAATCCTGCCCTTGCAAGGGGGTATTTCTGAGAATGGTTTCGGCCTGAGCAATCGCTTCTTGTGAGGGCTGTTCAGGGGTTTCGTGGAAACTAAAGCGATGCTGCTTGGATAAGATCTGCGCATCATTCAAACAATACTGTTGCCATTCCTGCGCCGACATATGATTGGGAGGTTCAGGCGTGCGGCTGGAAATAATCACTTTCAGTGGTTTAAGTTCATCACTCAAGATTTCTTCAAGTTGCGGCAACTGCTGCACGGCCAAATAACTATACACATCATCTAAACGTAAATGAATGTTTAAACCATGCTCCGTAGGCAACACCTCTTGACGAGTTGGCTTTTGATAAAACCATCTCGATCGGATCGGATCGAACCAACGGCGTAACAGTGACATGAGTTGCCTCTAATCTAGAAATAGCGAATGAAAGGGTTTCCAGTTCGCAGAAAAATAACCAGTACAGTGAACAGAAAGTCTTAAAATACAATAAGTCTCAAGCAAAACGTAGCATAATTCAAGACTAAATATTCAATCCTTCCCGACAGGCTACAGTTCCAAATTTAAATCGGTTACTGCACCCTTTTCAGCCCCAGTGGTGAGTTTAGCAAACTTCGCCAGTGCACCGTGGGTATAATTCGGTTTTGGCTTGACCCAGCGGTTTTGCCGTGCTGCTCTTTCTTGTTCCGAGACATGCCAAGTCATTTCTCGGGTTTCCGCATTAATCGAAATCCGGTCGCCATTTTGTACCAAGCCAATCGGTCCTCCGTCATAAGCTTCTGGCGTGACATGTCCAATCACAAAGCCGTGACTGCCGCCAGAAAAGCGTCCATCGGTAATCAGTGCAACGGAACTGCCCAGCCCTTTGCCAATAATGGCCGAAGTCGGTTTCAGCATCTCTGGCATGCCGGGTCCCCCTTTGGGGCCAACTCCTCGAATCACCACCACCTCACCGGCTTGGACTTCACCATCCAGAATACCGCGCATAGCCCTGATTTCACCCTCAAATACTCGGGCAGGACCTTCAAAATACAGCCCTTCTTTTCCCGTGATTTTGGCCACAGCCCCTGTGGGCGACAAATTGCCTTTCAAAATGACCAAATGCGAGTCCTTTTTAATCGGAGCAGCAAACGGCAGGATAATCTGCTGCCCTTCTGGATAGTCCTCAACCTCCGCCAGATTTTCAGCCAAGGTTTTGCCTGTGACAGTTAAACAGCTGCCATCCAGCATGCCCGCATCGAGCATGCGTTTCATCAAAGGCTGAATTCCGCCAATCGCAATCAGTTCCGACATCAGGTATTTGCCCGAAGGACGGACATCGGCCACCACAGGAATTTCTGCCCCAATCCGCACAAAATCATCCAAGCTCAACTCGACACCTGCTGAATGGGCCATGGCAATTAAATGCAGCACCCCATTGGTTGAGCCTCCCAAAGCAATCAAGACCTTAATTGCATTTTCAAAGGCCGCTTTGGTCATAATGTCTCGTGGTTTAATGTCGAGTTTTAGCAGATTCATCACGGCCGCCCCTGCCCGCAGACAATCTTGCTGCTTATCGGAAGAAATAGCTTCTTGTGCAGAAGAACCGGGTAAACTCATCCCCAGAGCTTCAATCGCAGACGCCATGGAGTTAGCGGTATACATGCCGCCACACGAGCCAGGACCAGGCAAGGCCACCTCTTCAATCTGTTTGACTTGAATGGCATTGATCTCGCCTTTGGCATATTGCCCCACCGCTTCAAAGACCGAAATCATATCGGTATGTCCTGCACCCGGTTGAATGGTTCCACCATAAATAAAAATCGCAGGACGGTTTAAGCGTGCCATCCCCATAATGCAACCTGGCATGTTTTTATCACAGCCACCAATCGCAATCACGGCATCATAGGCTTGGCAAGCGACCACGGTTTCAATTGAATCCGCAATAATTTCCCGCGACAGCAAGGAATATTTCATGCCCTCTGTGCCATTGGAAATGCCATCTGAAATGGTGATGGTATTGAAAATAATGCCTTTGCCACCTGCTGTGTTTACACCTGATTCTACATCCCGAGCCAAGGCATCAATATGCATATTACACGGCGTGACATTGGCCCAAGTCGAGGCGATCCCAATAAAAGGACGGTCAAAATCGGCATCTTGAAAGCCTGTGGCACGCATCATGGAACGTGCCGGTGCATTTTCAATGCCTGCATAAACAGGGGCCGAATGTTCGCGGATATTGTTTTTACTCATTATATTGGTCCTTGGCATGGGCTGCGTATGTGCGAGTCTGGATTATTTCTTCTGTTTTTTAAATTGTATAGAAAGTAGACTGCACATGAAAGTCAGCTGCGATGTATCCCATTCAGCTATTCTTATTTTCTACCCAACTCAGCTCATAGGATGAATCGACAAAGATCTTGCTGTTTCACTGTATGGTCAGGATGCCATATCAGGGGAAACAAAGGCGTTTTGTTAGTTTTCTACGCTCTAATCGGGCCAATCTTAAAGATCAATATGACTGTACTATTTGTATTCCCCCATAAAAAAGCACCCCGAATGGAGTGCCCTTTTAATCTGTCAAAGCATTACAAATTAAATTTCACGTACCGCACCTTTGGATGCGCTGGTGGTATGCATTGCATAAGCTTTTAAGGCTTTAGACACTTTACGTGGACGCGGTTCCGCTGGCTGCCAACCTTTGGCTTCTTGTGCTTCACGGCGCGCTGCCATGGTTGCCTCATCCACGGCCAAGTGAATGCTACGATTTGGAATATCAATTTCGATACGATCGCCATCTTCAACCAAACCAATGGCACCACCTTCAGCAGCTTCTGGTGAAACGTGACCAATCGAAAGACCAGAAGATCCGCCAGAGAAGCGACCATCGGTGAGCAAGGCACAGTCTTTACCCAAACCTTTCGATTTTAAATAGCTGGTTGGGTACAACATTTCTTGCATCCCCGGACCACCACGTGGACCTTCATAACGAATCACCACGACATCGCCTGCCGTGATTTTTCCACCCAGAATCGCTTCTACCGCAGCATCTTGGCTTTCAAAAACACAGGCTGTGCCGTTGAATTTCAAGATGGAATCATCTACCCCTGCGGTTTTGACAATACAGCCATCCAGCGCGATGTTGCCGTAAAGCACCGCTAAACCACCATCTTGAGAGAACGCATGTTCGGCATTACGAATCACACCGTTGTTACGGTCGCCATCCAAACGTGAATAGTAACGATCTTGTGAGAATGCCGTTTGCGTTGGTACACCACCAGGTGCTGAACGGAAGAACTGATACACTTCTTCGTCTTCAGTGCGGATGATGTCCCATTTGTCCAACGCATCTTTTAAGGTTTTTTCATGTACAGTCGGTACAGACGTATCTAACAAGCCCGCACGGTCCAACTCACCCAAGATCGACATAATACCGCCCGCACGGTGGACATCTTCCATGTGAACATCTTGCTTTGCAGGAGCCACTTTACACAGTACAGGTACTTGACGTGACAAACGATCAATATCGGTCATGGTAAAGTCGACTTCAGCTTCATGCGCTGCCGCCAACAAATGGAGAACCGTATTGGTTGAACCGCCCATAGAAATATCAAGAGTCATGGCATTTTCAAAAGCTGCTTTGGTGGCAATTGAACGTGGTAACAAGCTGTAATCGTTTTGTTCGTAATGGCGTTTAGTGATCTCAACGATCAATTGACCTGCTTTTTCGAATAATTTTTTACGATTCGCATGTGTCGCTAAAGTTGAGCCATTGCCTGGAAGTGAAAGACCCAAAGCTTCGGTTAAACAGTTCATTGAGTTCGCAGTGAACATGCCTGAACATGAACCACACGTTGGACATGCAGAACGTTCGTATTCAGCCACTTCTTCATCGGTAAAGCTGTCATCTGCCGCCACAATCATGGCATCAACCAAGTCAATCGCGTGTTCATTGCCACGGATTTTGACTTTACCCGCTTCCATTGGACCGCCAGACACAAACACCACTGGAATATTCAGACGCATCGATGCCATCAGCATCCCTGGGGTAATTTTGTCACAGTTCGAAATACAGACCATGGCATCGGCACAGTGTGCATTGACCATGTATTCAACTGAGTCGGCAATCAAATCACGTGATGGCAATGAATACAGCATGCCATCATGCCCCATCGCAATCCCGTCATCGACCGCAATGGTATTGAACTCTTTCGCCACACCACCTGCAGCTTCAATTTCACGCGCAACCAACTGCCCTAAATCTTTAAGATGCACATGGCCCGGAACGAATTGGGTAAAAGAGTTGACCACCGCAATAATCGGTTTGCCAAAATCTTCATCTTTCATACCTGTCGCGCGCCATAAACCACGTGCGCCAGCCATATTTCTTCCATGTGTTGATGTTTTTGAACGATAATCAGGCATTTGCGTTTCCAACAAAGTTTGTGCTTGATATGAATCTGCGATTCACTCTGGCTAAAGAAGACTGATATTTGATCTTGAATCAGTCGAAACATAGGCAACATCATACTTAAGTGTTTAACAGACAACCAGCTTTTCACTTTGCTGCATCACAAAATACCGGCTATATTTCGACAAATGATCTCAAAGAAAACTCTACTGAGCCTACTATAAACTGCGCAAGGCAAATTAAATACAAAACTTTCATGAATATTTTTTTAATTTTGCATAACTAAAAGTTTTCAAATCTAGCTTGGCCTCCACGGGCTTGTGAAAAAAACAGGTCAGCAGCCATTGGAATGTTACAGCAGATGTTCTTCAGTCGGATTGGTGCTGGTTTTGGCATATAATAGGCGCAATTTTCTATGGAATTTGATGTGTGAAAATCATCTTTGCAGGTACACCTGAATTTGCTGCTTGTGCTTTGGCTGCTTTACTCAAAACAGAACATGAAATTGTTGCGGTATACACCCAACCCGACCGCAAAGCAGGTCGTGGACAAAAGCTCACAGCATCTGCAGTAAAACAGTTGGCGCTGGAACATGATTTACCTGTCTATCAACCTTTACACTTCAAATCCTCCACTGAAGAAGGCTTAGCCGCACAACAGCAGCTCAAAGAGTTAAATGCTGATGTGATGGTGGTGGCTGCTTATGGTCTGATCTTGCCGCAAGTGGTGCTGGATACCCCGAAATATGGCTGTCTCAATATTCATGGCTCACTGTTACCGCGCTGGCGGGGTGCTGCACCCATTCAACGTGCCATTGCTACGGGCGATGCCGAAACAGGGGTGACCATTATGAAAATGGCGGCAGGCCTAGATACGGGTGACATGATGTACAAAACCTATTGCCCAATCGAAGCCACAGATACCTCTGCGACGCTGCACGATAAATTGGCCATCCAAGGTGCTGAAGCGATTGTGGCGGTATTGCAGTCGGAACAGACTTTACAACAATATTTAGCCGAGCGTGAAGTGCAGGATGAAGCCTTAACGGTGTATGCACATAAACTCAGCAAAGCTGAAGCACAAATTGATTGGTCACAAGACGCGATAAGCATTGATCGTAATATTCGTGCTTTTAACCCATGGCCCGTGGCATTTATCGCACTCGATGAGCAAAATAACTTAAGAGTCTGGAATTCCGTCTTGTCAGATGAAATGACAGACAAGACCCAAGTGGGTGAAATTATTGCGATTGATAAACACGGTGTACATGTTGCCTGTGCCAATCATACCGTCATCATACTCACAACGTTACAATGGCCAGGTGGCAAGCCACTGAATGCTGTACAAATTTTACAAACCCAAAAACTGAATATTGGACAAATTTTATAATGAAACAATCTCCCCACGCCTCAGGTAAGACCTTAAACTTACGTGCTCAGGTTGTTAAAACGTTATTGGCGGTCCAAAATGGTCAATCACTGGCATCGGTGCTTCAACAACACATGGCGATTGTGTCCGACAAAGACCGTGCCTTGTACCATGAATTAGTTCTTGGCTGTTTACGCCAATGGCATGCACTGAAACAGGTGACCTTACCATTGCTGTCTAAACCATTAGAAAATCAAGTGGTTGAAACCTGTTTATACGTAGGTCTATACCAATTGCTGTGTACTCGCGTTGCCGCCCACGCTGCGATTTCTGAAACGGTAGATGCTGCAAAACAATTGGGTATGGAAAGCTTAAGTGGTGTGGTCAATGCGATTTTGCGCCGTGCAACCCGAGAAACAGAGCAGTTCTACGATGTCTTAGAACAAGCCTCGAATTTGCCAAGCTGGTTATCCAAACGTTTGAAAAAAGACTGGGGGGATCAACTGGCTGAAATCAGCTATGAGCTAAAACAAGTTGCCCCCCTAACCTTGCGCGTCAATACCTTACAGGTCAGCCGTGACGAATATTTGGAAATCTTAGAAGATGAAGGCATTGAAGCACATGCATGTGAACTTTCTAATGTCGGTATTGTGCTCGATGAGAGTATTCATGTGCCTAGCCTTCCTGGTTTTGAAGTGGGCGGTTTTTCAGTACAGGATGAACATGCGCAACTCTGTGCAACCTTGTTGCCCGACTTAAATGGCAAATTTGTGATTGATGCCTGTGCAGCACCTGGGGGCAAAACAGCGCATATTTTAGAGAAATATCAGCCTAGAAAACTGATCGCCCTCGACCAAGATGAAAAACGCTTAAAACGTGTCGCTGAAAACTTAGAACGTTTGGCTTTAAGCGAAGAGCCAGTGGAAATTATCACTGCCGATGCAGTGAAATGGACATCGCCTGAACTTGCCGATTGTATCGTCCTCGATGCCCCTTGTTCCGCCATTGGCGTGATCCGTCGTCATCCCGATATTCGTTTACTACGTCAATCGAGTGATATTGCCCAAACCGTTGAGCTCCAAAAGCAGATTCTTGAAAATATGTGGCAACAACTCAAAGTGGGCGGCACATTGCTCTACATTACCTGTTCAATTTTAAAAGCAGAAAATGAACAGCAAATGGTCGATTTCTTTGCCAAACATATTGATGCTAAAGAAATTAAAATTAATGCCGATTGGGGGATTGAGCAGATTCATGGTCGCCAATTGTTCCCACAAATAGGGCATGGCGATGGTTTTTATTATTGCTTAATCGAAAAAACTGCCTAAACCAGACAAGGAAACAGAAGCTCAGTCTTCTGTTTCCTTATTACTGCATTAACTCAAAAACTTAAACAGCACCAGACTCAGCGCTAAACATGCCATCCCGGTAACCAAACCATAGACGGTTTCATGCCCTCGTGCATATTTTTTCGCGGTCGGTAGCAGTTCATCCAATGCCAAATACACCATCACCCCGCCAATCAGGCCAAACACCGCCCCATAAACACTGAAACTCAAATACGGTGCCAAAATAAAATAACCGATCATCGCCCCTAAAGGTTCAGCTAAACCGGAAACAAAACTCGCGATTAAGGCCGAGCTTTTTTTCTGTGTTGCCATGTAGACAGGCAAAGCAATCGCAATCCCTTCCGGAATATTATGAATTGCTATGGCCACAGCAAGCGGTGCTCCCAATGCAGGACTTTCCAAGGTTGCGAAAAATGTGGCCAATCCTTCAGGAAAATTATGTGCCGTAATGGCAAATAAGGTCAGTAATCCCGTCCGTAACAATTGTTGCTGGTTAATGCCATGCGCACTTTGTTCTTCGATGGTTTCATGCGGATTAGGAATACAACGATCTAAAATCAGGACCAGAATGACCCCGAGCAATAAGGATAAAGTCCCTAAGGCATAGCCCGTTTTGTCATCAAAGGCTTGAGTAAAGGACTGGATGGATTTGTTCAGAATTTCGGTCAAGGACACATAAATCATCGCCCCAGCAGAAAATGCCAAACCAAAAGAGAGAATACGATAACTGGGTTTTTTAAAGAACAAAACCAGTGCACCTCCCAAAACCGTTGCCAGTCCCGCAAGAAAAGTCACGCCAAAGGCGATCCACACCTGATACGGCAAGAGAGGATCCATACCGCCATGCTCTAAAAATAAGAAAGCCATTATCTTAAATGATAATGGCTTTCATTTGCATATGCTCAGTATTTACTGAAACAATTTATTTATAAGGTGTGCTGGTCTTTCACTTCTTCCAGCACATCATCCAAATCTTCAGGATGTTTCATAAGATGGGCGATAGAGAGCGCCAATCCACCCCATAAAAATACGATCGAAATAATCATCATAATGATTGCAGAAGTATTCATACTTATTCTCCTATCGATCTTTCATTTTACTGAGCACGATTGCTACAACAGCACAGAAAATCACGCTGCCCCATCCAAATACACCTTGCAAGCTCATGCTATAAGTGTCGTAACCATTCTTCACTAAGTTGAACAGGGTCATGCTTAGTGTAGTAATTAAAATCAAAGTGGTAATTACAGTTAATGTAAATGCCCAGCCTTTACCTAATTGAATGGTCGAAATACGGTTCACATGATCACGTAATTCAATCAATGCAGAACGCTTAAACCAAGCAATACAGATAATTGAAGCTAATGCACCGCCAACAATACCAATGTTATTGATGAAGTGATCAATAATATCAACCAGTTTAATGGCATTAACACTAGAGAAAATACTGATCGAAACTAATGCACTACCACCACCCACAATCGATACAGCTTTGGCACGGCTCCATTTCAATTTATCTTGCATAGCCGCAATTGGAACTTCCAAAATACTGACCATCGAAGAAATACCCGCTACAAACAGTGACGAGAAGAATAAGAAACCGAATAAGTCCGCACCTGCTCCTAAGCTCGAGATAATTTTAGGGAATGCAATAAATGCCAGACCAATACCGCCACTGACAACATCTTTAACTTCTGTGCCAGCCGCATGTGCCATAAAGCCCAATGCTGCAAAGATACCAATACCTGCGAGAATTTCAGTAGAAGCATTGGCAAAGCCAACGATTAAACCTGAACCCGTTAAATTGGTTTTTGGTTTTAGATATGATGAATACGTCACCATAATACCGAAACCGACTGAAAGCGAGAAGAAGGTATGACCATAGGCAGCTAACCACACTTTATAGTCTAATAATCCCGCCCAATTTGGGGTAAAGAAAGCATTTAAACCTTGTGCTGCACCTGGCAAACGTAAAGCTTGAATCACAAGGAAAGAGAACAATACGAATAACAAAGGCATAAAGATTTTGTTAGACAGCTCTACCCCTTTCTTCACACCACCAAATAAAATAATCAGTGTGAGTGCCCAAATTCCAACGATTGGCCAGAATAAATGACTGACAAATTGGAAATCAATCCCTGCTGCCTTGGAAGTCTGTAAGTAGGTGCTGAAGAAAAAGCTTTCAGGATCATTACCCCATGCCTGACCAATCGAGAAATACACATAACTTCCCGCCCAAGTCAGTACGCTGGCATAGTACAAACCAATAATGATACACACACATACTTGCCACCAGCCTAAGGTCTCACCGCCCTTGAACAGAGAGCGATAGGCTTTTGGTGGAGAATTGTTGCTACGATGCCCAACGGCATAGTCTAAGAATAATAACGGTAGACCTGCAGTAATCAATGCAAGTAAATAAGGAATAAGAAACGCACCGCCGCCATTTTCATACGCAACGTAAGGAAAGCGCCAAATATTACCTAAACCAACAGCCGAACCTACGGCTGCAATAATAAAACCAGATCGTGACGTCCAGTTTTCACGAGAATCTGCCATGAAACACACCTAAACCTTGGGGTATTTTTATTGCTGCTTGTTATACGGATTAATATGGCAAGCAAAAAAATACCATTCAAAAATCTTTTTATTGTTTGATTTAGCTTCCACCTTTTGAGTGTCTCGTTCTAAATTGCAAACAGATGAAATGCACACAAAATCTTGGTTAAAGTCTTCTGGATTTTTTTCACCTCTTAATAATTGAACAATACCCACTTTTGTTATTTTTTGCTGTAATTTCTGGATGAAAGATCATGCTTTTATATTCTATTTTTAATCAATTGATCAAAATATAGCTCTTCAAGTGATCTATTTTTTAAAATAGGTTAACAAAGTAAAAAAAGCAAGAACTTTAAAAAACGAGAAAATTCTCCTATTTTTTCCACTATTTCTTATCCCAAGTGAATCTGCTTTGTGTAGCCATTTATCCACTCAGCTTAGTTTTCAAGAAATGATTGCGTTGTTTCCGCTTTTGCAACTATTCCGCAATGCATACCATTAAAATTGAGCTGATCCGCCACTCAGCCTCTCCTCTTCAGATCATTTTAATCGGGCTTCATCTCTAGACTCACAGAATTTATTTTGCGACAAACTTCTGATTTTTATATTAAAACTTATTTTACTTCTCAAATTGAAGAACCATCCATCTGTTCCTTTACGCAAAATAGCATTTTGACTACTGCATCTTGCATCACATCGCTATATGATGCTCTGAAATACAACTGAAAGACTATTTTTTAAAACTTTTCTAACACCAAGACACAACACAATTTAGGATAAAAGTATGAAAGCAGTACAAGCAGGATTATTGACATTAGGCCTAGGATTAAGTGGCTTAGCACAAGCCGACTTAATCGCTCTCAAAGGTGATGTAAGTTATTGGGCTTATGATGGTCATGCTGAAATGACCAATTCTGTGCCTGGTACAGAAGAGAAATTAGACAATGATGGCGCGGTGCAATTCTCAGTGGCTTTTGAACATCCCGTACCAATTATTCCAAATGCCAAAATTCGCTATGTCAATTTGGATACGCAAACCAAAAATAATGCTTATGATCTCGATCTTGATCATGCTGACTTCATTCTCTATTACGAAATTTTAGATAATGTGGTCGACCTTGATATCGGTGCAGGTGCAACAACCTTAAATGGTCATATCAACAGTTTAAGTAAACGTACGAATATTGATGAAACCTATCCTATTCTTTACGGTACAGTAGGCGGCAAATTTCCTTGGACGGGTTTAAGTGCTAAGGCGGAATTAACCTATAGCAACTTTGATGATGCACAATTAACCGATGCTTTGGCTGAAATCCAATACAACTTCATTGACACGATGTTGGTCGATGTCGGGCTTAAAGCAGGTTACCGTATTTTTACGGTTGATTTAGATGACTATGACCATAGCGACATCAAACTTGAATTTAAAGGTCCATATATTGGTTTAGATGCGCACTTCTAATCACCTGAATAAAGAATAAAAGCTGAATGTTGCACATTCAGCTTTTTTTTTGGCGATTACATTTATCCCAAGCTCACACCCAAATGATCGTGCCATGTAAGCTTTTACTTACGATAACTCTGGAGATTTTCACCTATTATCAGCATGATCAATGAATTAAAATGAAAAAATACAGAGACAGGACGTCTCATGAAATAAACATAAAAATCGCAGGAAGGGTCGTAATTGACAGCAGTTGATGACTAACACCGCATATAGAAATCCCTGTCAGGATGACGGGGCTTTTCTTTCTTGCACAAAGCGCGCTATGTAAAATTCATCAAGCTCAAGGCATCTCATATCAATTACATAATGCTGTAATTCATTAAAATAATTCATATTGACGCAGTATATGGCACTGCCTAACATCCTTATCATTTGAATTAAATCTGGAAAATATTTTGTCACGCTCACAAAGCTTCACACATACCACTGCCCTAACAAGATCTTCGGAAATTAAAGTTGGCATTTTATCTTGCAGCCTTTTAATGCTGGTCGGATGCTCTAGTTTGGGGGGAAATTCTGTTGAAAAGCGTGCAGGCAAGCTATCTTCAGGCATTCAAAAGGCCTTCGCTGTCGACTCGACAACAGCAAACCGTGTGGCACCGATGATTGTGCAAAGTGCAGATCAATATCAGGTCGATCCTTTACTGATTGCCGCGATGATTCGGCAAGAATCAAGTTACCGCAATTATGCAATTTCACCCGCTGGTGCAGTCGGATTAACGCAGGTCATGCCGACATATTGGCAACAAGTGTGTCCTGGAGATTTATTTGATGAAGCCAGTAATATTAATTGTGGCACTTACATTTTGGCGAAATATAATCAATCTGCAGGAAGCTGGAAGAAAGCCCTTGCCTACTATAACGTAGGGCCAACTGGTTACGAATCAAGCTGGAAGATGCGCCGCCAGGGCAAAAAATACGCCAAACAAGTCAAACAACACGAAGAAAAATTAAAAGGATCACTATAAATTTAATCTTTATTAAAGATTATAAGCCCAATTTGAAATTGGGCTTATTTTCAAAATTCTTCATTTATAAACTTTTTAAATACTCGATTATGGCTTTATTTTCAGCCATTTCTGCAAGTTCAAGCGCAGTATATTCGGATCGGTAGTCGATTCTCGCCCCTTTGCTGACCAATAATTTCACTACCTCCAAATGATCATTCTCCGCTGCAGCTTGCAGTGCACTATAGCCATCTTCATCAGCTTGATTCGGATCAGCACCATCAAGTAATAATTGTTGCACTTGATCGGCATCACCTAAAGACGACCAATACACAAGCTCTGGGAGATGAAGTTCTTCATCATCTTCGGGGATTGGTGAGAAAGAGTTAAGTTTCATAGGATATAACCGTTATTTATTGTAGCTCTCAGATCACAATTAGAACCTAAATTTCATGTCTGTTCTACAGGGAAATTGAATCAATTTCTAAGGTTAAAAATAAGCTTACCGCCAATATGTCTAGCAACCCTAAACTTGTCTTTGATAGTACCTATTTCTTTGCGATCACTTGTACAAGAATAATTCTCCCCTCTTCAAGATTTCGCCGCTGATTTTGTGCCATCACTTGAAATTCTGGTCCAAGTAAAAGATGAAATCCAAGAGGTGCTAAACCTTCATTTTTAATCTTGTCAGCAAGTGTCACAAACCATTTACGTGCTGCATCTGTGCTATCCGACCAATCTTGAATCGTAAATCCAACATCAACCAAGAGTTGACGAAGTTCAGCAGGCTCAACCAAAAAGCTACTCTCTTGTGTTTTTGCCCAAGGTACAGGAAAAAGCACTTCCCCAGATGGACCAGCAAGAACATCATAAATCGCAAGTGTCCCACCTGACTTTAGTACTCTGTACATTTCTTTATAGAGCTGCGCCTTATCTGGAATGTTCATCGCTACATGTTCAGTCCAAACAACATCAAAGGTTTGATCAGCAAATGGCAGTTCAGTTGCATCACCTTGATGAAAATCAACAAGATGCTGAAGGTTTGTTCGGGCAGAAAGCATCTCGGCAGCCTGACAGTATTCTTCTGTCAAATCGATACCTGTAACATGACAGCCAAAAGCTTCAGCTAAACAACGTGACGTTCCGCCAATACCACTACCAACATCAAGGACATGCATGCTTTTTTCAAGCCCGACTGCTCGTGCTAATTCGAGTGTTGCAGCTCTTCCACGAATATGAAATTCATCAATCGGGGCTAAATCCTCAGGTGTTAGACAGTGAACATCTTTTCCTGCTTTTTCGAGTGCAGCTAAGATAATCTCACCCAAGTTTATACGAGTATAATGCGTCTGAATGACATTATTGACATCTGATTTCATCGATGAGACCTCCTCATCAAAATGTTCACTTTTCTTCACAACTGACTTAAATCATGCCATTTTTTTTAAAATCTCAATGTTACTAAAAAGATCAGTCTAATCATTTTAATAAAAATTCAATTATATCAATCTAATAACCACTTATGAGCAGATTGATAATCATCGAAAAACTTCACTTCACCAGAGATAAACCAATTTCCAATCTTAGCCGCCAATTCCTGCCATTTTTGATCACCATAGATTGCGACTTTATCTATGTTAAAACCAATTTTTAAACCCAGCTTAAAATCATCCCAAACTGCTCGTGGTTCCCATCCTGAAAAATCAGTTATATCAACTAGCATTTTGATATGTTCAGAGTTGATATCTTTAAGGCTAGACTCCAAAACAGGAATAATTTGCTCATAATCATGATGGGTTAACTTTCCAGTAACTTTGAATATCCAAATTGACTCTGAATCGATAGTCTCAATAGCTATCGTAATTCCGTGATGCTCTTTACTCATAGCAACCACCTCGTTCTAATATGTCCTAATACAGCATGAAAAATATAGAAAATAAGATAGCAAAACCTTTCACTCATTAATTTTGCTCTTTTTCCGTCTTTTTATGGAGTTATTCTAGTTACAACGGGTTTTAATTCTGTATTCGTCTTAATTTCCTTATTTTTTCCA